>JBHIDP010000055.1:0-14214 GCA_046760185.1 Anaerolineae bacterium | reverse complement strand
CTCGGTGCGTGCCTGGGCCTGAACCAGCCGTTCCACAGTCTGGGCCAGTTTCGACACCACCTTTCTCAGCGCGTCGAAATCCTCACGGGTCACGCGGATTTCCCGTACCCGCTCGTCCACAATAGTCACGATGGCTTTATATAGTTCTGCCGTCATCCCGGTGATTTGCTCCATAACAGCTTCCTTCCTTGGCTCAACCTCTACCCTTATTTTACCACATCCCACCCGTTCATGCAATCAAGCAGAAGAAGGAAAGCCGAGGCTGCCTGGACGGGCTTTGACAGCTCCCGTAGCTCACACGGGTCCTGAGGCGTTGAAATCTCGGTGAAAGGGTGGTACAATTGTGCCTGCCTTGGCGCGGGGAAGTCAGGTGATGCATAACGGTCTCATTCCACGAGCGACCGATGAAAGGCAAACCAACTATGAGAGAGATCGAGCTGTTCGTTCCGGGCAGGTTGTGCCTTTTCGGCGAACACGCGGACTGGGCCGGGGAGTACCGCCGGGTAGACCCCCGCCTACTCCCTGGATACTGCCTGGCCGTGGGCACCGACCAGGGGATCTATGCTACTGCTCACCCTCAGACCGATGGGCTGACGGTCGTCTCCACCCTGCCCAACGGACAACGGATCGGCCCCTTTCACCACAGGATGGAGGTCTCGACGCTGCGGGCAGCGGCCCGTGGGGGTGATTTCCACAGCTACTGCGCTGGAGTGGCCTGTTACATGCAGGAGCATTACGGGGTCGGTGGCCTGTTTGTGAATAGCCCCAGCATGGATTTGCCCATCCGAAAGGGGTTGTCATCCTCGGCAGCCATCTGTGTCCTTATGGCCAGAGCCTTCAACCGGGCATACGATCTTGGCTTGACCATCAGGCAGGAGATGGAGGCGGCCTATCAGGGAGAGATCATGGCCCTGTCCCGCTGCGGGCGCATGGATCAGGTTTGTGCCTACGGCGGCATCCCGGTCTTCTTGACCTTCGATGGGGATGAGATGGAGATCGAGAAGGTCATCCCTCAGAAGAGGGTGCCCATGGTGATAGTTGATTTGAAGGAGGGGAAAGACACCCGCAAGATCCTGGCCGACCTGAACGCCTGCTTCCCCGATACGGAAGGGGAGGTAGCGGCTGGGGTGCGACGGGCCCTGGGCCCTGTCAACCAGAGGATTCTGTTCCAGGCGCGGCAGGCTCTTGAGGCTGGCGATGGACAGGCCCTGGGGCAGTTGATGAGCGAGGCGCAGACCATCTTCGACACTCTGATCGCTCCAGCCTGTCTCTCCCAGTTGATCGCACCCAAGCTTCACCGCGTGCTGGCTCATGCGGCCGCAAAGGAGTTAGCCTGGGGGGGCAAGGGGGTGGGCTCCCAGGGAGACGGCTCAGCTCAGTTCGTGGCCAGAGGGCCGGAGGAACAGCGGGAGCTGATGCACCGCTTGAGTACGGAGCTTGATGTAGCTTGCCTTCCCCTCACCATTGAAGCCCGGACCGGGGATCAGGACGTGGAATAGCAGGATGATTGGCTCCGTAGTTGTCTTAGCCAGACCTATATCAAAGGGAGGAACATTCTGTGAAGACCCTATCGTATCAATGTGGCTTCGGCACCCATGCTGTTCATGCCGGGGAGGAGTACGAGGCTCTGCACTCGCATGTCAGCCCCATCTACCAGACTTCAACCTTCTACTTCGATGATATGGAGGGGAGATCAAAGGGGCGGGGCCGCCAACTGCTGTATCTTCTCAAAGGTCTCCCGCCAGGATTGGAGTGAGAGCCCCAGCTTCTTGCGCAGGTTCTCGGGGGGCATGCCTGATTGGTAGTCGCGCACGGCGCAGGTCATGCGCAGGGTCTCAAAGGAGAGGCCGTCGCTCAGGCCGGCCAACTGGGCCACGTGGTGCAGCACGTACTCCAGGTTGCGAGCCGTACACTCGAAAAGGCGTTCCCGAGGCTGATATTGCTCCATGTACTGTTCGAGGAGTAGGGGGAACTCAGTCGGCAACTGGAGTTTGCGTTCCTTCTTGCGGAAGCGGGGATTGGCATAGCGGATGTAGAGAACAGGGTTGGTGGGGTCTGAGAGGTCAATGTGGTTTAGGGCAATGCTCATACATTCGCTCTTCTTGATACCGGTGCTGAGGATCAATGTGACCAGGAGGTGAGGGCGGGTGTCTGCCTTCCGCTCAACGGTCATCAGGCGATGGGTGGTCTCCAACACACGCTCTACCTGGCTTTCGTAGAGGACCTTGGGCAGGGGGGATGACACTCTCTGATGGACCACCGGAGCGGCCGGGTCGAGGGGGAGGACTTGGCTATCGGCCAGCCAGCCGAAGAAGACCTTGAGGGTGGTGACGCGGCGGCTGTAGGATTTAGGGCTGCAAGGGACACCACGGTAGCGTAGGAGATAGGTGAGGAAGTTATTGAGGTCTTCGGTGGCGATCTGGCCAATCAGTCGGCCAGGCCCCAGGTAGCGCGACAGCAAGCGCAGGTCGCTGAGAAAGGCTCTGATAGTGTTGTCCGTAAACCCTTCCCGCACCATGTGGTCGTGGAAGGTACCGATGGCGGCCTGTAGGGATGAACGATGGCTTAGCGGTGGGCTTACGCCCAAGGGTGGTCCATAATCCCCTTTAACCCCTTTTTGGGGGAAGAGGGGCAACTGTTCAGCTCTTGGCATGGGGGCCTCTCCCCTCAATGTCTTCGTATAGCCATCATAACTTTGACATAATTGTAGCGTAAAACCGATCTGTTGTCAAATCTGCTTGACAAAAGGGCCATCAAGCCATATAATCATATGAGCGTGGCCAAAACTTGTGGGAGTCGAGGCTTTAGCCGGTTTTATCCGCCTGAAGGCTCCACTCCTCCACAGATTTTAGCCAGACTCTAATCATATTACCAGCGCCCTTAGCTCAATTTGGCAGAGCTGGCGACTCTTAATCGTCGGGTTGCAGGTTCGAGTCCTGCAGGGCGCATCAATTCCTTTGGGGAGCGATTAATGTGGGGAAGTGTCGGAACTGGCAGACGAGCGTGATTTAGGATCACGTGGAGCAATCCGTGAGAGTTCGAGTCTCTCCTTCCCCATTGGAAACCTGGTTCTGGAAGCGGCTTGTATGGTGGTGGTCACACCGGGAGTTCCTCCTCCTGGGCATCATCGTCGGCCTGGCAGCCTTTCTGCGCTTCCAGCGTTTGAACACCCTTCCCCCCGGTCTGACCGCCGATGAAGCCTTGAACGGCCTAGAAGCTCTCCGCATCCTCCAGACCGGGAGCTTTCCCCTCTTTCCCCAGGCCGATCTGGGTCGTGAACCGCTTTTCATCTACCTGTTGACCCCCTCAATCGCCCTTCTTGGTTCAACACCGCTGGCCCTGCGCCTGGTTTCAGCCCTGATAGGCGTTTTCACCATTTTGCTGGCCTATCTGTCGGCCAAGGAGTTCTTCCGGGAGCAGGGTCAAAGCGCGGCGGTTTGGGCTGGCTTGGTCACGGCGGCCACCATGGCCATCCTCTGTAGCCATGTGGTCCTCAGCCGAGTCGGATACCGGGCCATCACCCTCCCTCTCTTCGAGTTTCTATTCTTCTATCTCCTCCTGCGGGCCTGGCGCACCAACTGCCAGCGCGATTTCGTGTGGGCCGGCCTGGCGCTCGGTGGGAGCCTCTACACCTATATCGCTGCCCGTTTCCTGCCTTTGCTCCTACCGCTCTTCGTCCTTCACCAGGCCCTCTTCGCCCGATCCACCCTGCGCCGCCGCTGGCGAGGCTTGTTCAACCTGGTGGTTGTGAGCCTGGTTGTCATCCTTCCCCTGATCCTATACTTCTGGCTCTACCCTTCATATTTCTTCGGCCGGGCCAGCGATGTTTCCATCCTGCAAAAGGGGGATAATGTAGTCAGTCTTATCGCCGTCCTGCGGGTGCACTGGAGCTGGGCGCTCCAATTCTTTGGCGGTCGAGGCGATGGAAACCCCCACTACAATGTGCCCGATGAACCGCTGTTCAATAACCTCTTGTACCCGCTCTTCCTCCTGGGAGTTATCGTTGCCTTACTGCGGATCAGGCGAAAGGATGCCGCTATTGCCCTGACCACGACCTGGCTTATGCTCTGGCCTGATGTGCTGTCCAATGAGGTCCCCCACGGAGCCCGCCTGATCGGTGTCATTCCACCAGCCCTTCTCCTCTTGGCCCTGGCTGTGGTTGAGTTGCAGGCTCTGGCCACCCGGTTCGGCCGTGCTTGGGGCAAGATAGTGCTGGCCATGATTCTGGCCCTTTGCCTGACCTGGAGTGCTGCTTCGACCTATTCCAAGTATCTTGACATGTGGGACATAGAGCCGCCAATTCCCTGGTTCTTTCAGTTGGACAACGTGCGGCTGGCCCGATACATTAGTGACCATGCCTATCAGCCCATCTACTTTCCTCAGACATCCTACGCCTCTCCAGTGATCAGCTATCTGACCAATCAGTCCTTCAGCCGACGGACGACTTTTGCTGCACTGCGTCAACGATCGCCAGAGATAGTGTTGCCATCCGGCATGGCCATCATTCCTTACGGCCTTGAGCGGGAGACCGCCTTTGTGCTCTTTGACCGGGATGAGGGGAGACAGAGTGTGGCTTACCTGTTGCCCTCCCTGAACGATGACGGATTGCGGGCGCTGACAGATAGCTTGGAAGAGGTCGGGGAGGAGATTCGAAGCGTGGAGGGGCTGCCCCTGGCCCGGGTGGTCAAGGTCGGTGGCGTAGATAGCCCCTTTGTTAAGGAGAACTTCACAAAAGGTGAGGCCAATGCCAACTACGGCGACCTTGTGCAACTGATCGGCTATTCTCCAACCAGTTTCCGCCTTTCGCCGGGGGAGACGTTGACCGTCACCTTCTACTGGCGTCCTCTGCGAGACGTGGACCAGGACTACGTCTTCTTTGCTCAGTTGCTTGATTTTGAGCCGCATGCCTGGGCAGGGGACGACCTTGAACCCGCTTTCGGTCTCTATCCCACAAGCTGGTGGCGGGAAGGGGACATTATCCCGGTTCAACACAATATCGAGCTGCCCACCGACCTTCCAGCCGGTAGATACAATATTGCCGTAGGGGTCTACAGCAGGCAGAGGCAGAAACGCTTGCCCACCCTGGGGCCTGACGGTAAGTGGACGGGCACCTGGGTGCTGGTTGGCCCGGTCAAGGTCACCGCTGAGGAGCAGCGGGCCTCAGTGGAAAACATTGAACACCCGCTGGCAGCCAGCCTGGGGGACCTCATAGAACTGCTGGGTTACGACCTGACTGTGGAGGGTCAACCGACCGCCTTAGATTCGGTTGAGATCCTGCCTGGCCAGAACCTGTATCTAAAACTGTATTGGCAGGGGTTGGTCAAGATGGAGACAGACTATACTGTCTTTGTTCATCTGTATGACGGAGCGGGTCACCTTGTGGCCCAGACGGATAGTCAGCCGGGTGGCCGCCGCTACCCTACCAGCATCTGGGATGTGGGTGAGGTGGTGCAGGATGGCCATGAGCTGCTTATCCCCCCCGAAATCAGCCCTGGTCAATATCATCTGAAGGTAGGGATGTATTCCCTGGACACCTTGCAACGGTTGCCTGCCTTTGATGGCCAGGGACAGCGACTGCCCGATGATGCTGTTCCTTTGGGCCAGGTTGTGGTTAGGTAACTCTATACTCTGCTATTGCTTGTCTAGCATAGGCAGTTGTGATATAATCCCCGATGGAGGTGCGCGGGCCTTTGAAGGTCACAGCGGAGAGACTTGAGAGCTGTCTTATATCTCTGCAAGTGGAAGTGGAAGCGGAGATGGTGGAACGAGCCATGCGGGAGGTAGCGCGCCGTCTTTCCCGCCGGGTCAGCATCCCTGGTTTCCGCCGGGGCAAAGCCCCCTATCATGTGATGGAGCGGGTTGTAGGACGCGAAGCTATTCTGAACGAAGCGCTTCAAAGCCTGGGGCCAGAGGTGTACAGGGAGGCAATTGGGCAGAGCGAGATAGAGCCTCTGGCTATAGCCACACCACAGATGGATGTGGTCGAGGTTGAGCCACTTATCTTGAAGTTCACGTTTCCTACTAGACCAGAGGTCGAGCTGGGAGACTATCGCTCGCTGCGGGTAGACCCTCCAGTGGTGAAGGTAGAGGAAAAGGAGGTTGAGAGCGCCTTGGCTCAATTGCAACTGGATCACGCCAGTTGGGAACCGGTTGATCGTCCGGTCGAGATCGGCGACCTGTTGGTCATTGACTTGAGGGCCCAAAGGGAGGGCGAGACTATCTTTGAGAAGAGGGAATTGACGTTCGTGGTCAATCCTGACGAACAGGGTTTTGCTCCTGGCTTGAGCAGCCATCTGGTAGGCATGAGCATCGGGCAGGAGAATACCTTCTCTTTGACCTATCCGGCCGATTATGCCGAGGAGGAGCTGGCCGGGCGGACGGTTGATTTCCGTGTGGCGCTTCTGGATACCAGGCGCCAATACTTCCCGGAGCGCGGTGATGACCTGGCCAAGACGGTGGGTGACTATGAGTCGTTGGGGGAACTCAAGGAGGATATTCGCCGCAGGTTGATGGAGAGAGCGGAGAAGGAGGCGGAAAAGCGCTACAGCGAGGAAGTGATGGATGAGTTTCTGGCCCGCGCCAGAATAGAGTATCCGGAGTTGCTCTTGAAGCTGGAGCTTGATCGGGCTGTTGCAGCCGAGTTGAAGTTGCTCGGGGAGCAGGATCTGACCTCAGAGGAGTACCTGGAGCTTGTGGAAGCGAGTGAGGATGAGCTGCGCCAGGAGTTGCGACCCCGACAGGAGCGAATCCTGAGGGAGAACCTGGCGCTTGGTGCCCTCATTGAGGCGGAGAAGATTGATGTGACCGAGGAGGAGGTGGAGGCTGAACTACAGCACTGGCTGGATTTGGTCAACGATGAAGGACAAGCCTCCACCCTTCGTCAGGCCCTGTCCGACCCTGAAACGCGCCACTCAGTTGCCTTGAACCTTAAGGTACGCCGAGCACGAGATCTGCTATTGGAGATCGCCCGGGGGGCGGCAGGATCGCCGCCGCTGGAGAAGGCCCCGGCGGCCAACAATTAGTCTTATGTTTGTTGATTTCTTGGATGAAGGAGTATCAAAACATGAACTTTGAAAATTTGATCCCCTATGTGATCGAGACCACCGGTCGCGGGGAGCGGGCCATGGATATCTACTCCCTCCTCTTGAAGGAGAGAATTGTCTTTCTCGGTTCCCCCATCAGCGACCAGGTGGCCAACGTGATAGTAGCTCAGCTTCTCTTTCTTGACCGGGAGGACCCGGAGAAGGAGATTTCTCTATACATAAACTGTCCAGGGGGTGTCATCTACGCTGGCCTGGCTGTGTATGACACTATGCAACTGATCCGTGCGCCGATGTCCACTATTGCCGTCGGCGCTACGGCCAGCTTTGGCACCGTTCTACTGGCTGCTGGGACCAAGGGGAGACGATATGCACTGCCCAACGCCACCATTCACATGCACCCTGCCGGCGGAGGCATCTCCGGGTACGCTCCTGATGTAGAGATTCAGGCCCGTGAGCTATTGCGTATGCAAAAGAAGATACAGGAGATTCTGGCCATTCATACCGGGCAGCCCGAGGAACGCATCGCTGACGACTTCGACCGGGACTACTACATGGATGCCAACGGAGCCGTTGAATACGGCATTGTTGATGAGGTTCTGGTTCCTGTGCCTGGCGAGGAGAAAGGAAAAGAGGATGCCGAGAAGGAGTAGGGGTCTATCGCAAAAGTGCTCCTTTTGCCATCGTGAGCAGGAGGAGGTCAATCGCCTCATTGCCGGTCCGGGCTCGGTCTTTATCTGTGATGAGTGCGTGGACCTTTGCAAAGAGATCTTGGAGGAGGACGAATTTCCAGCCAGGGCGGAACCGATCGCTAAGGCCAGGTTGATGACCCCTAAGGAGATCTACAAGCATTTGAATGACTATGTCATCGGGCAGGACCAGGCCAAAAAGGTTCTCTCAGTGGCAGTCTACAACCACTACAAACGTATCCACGCTGGCTCCTACGTTGATGATGTGGAACTGCAGAAGAGCAACATCCTCCTGATCGGTCCCACCGGGTGTGGCAAGACCTTGTTGGCGCAGACCCTGGCCCGCATCCTGGACGTCCCTTTCACCATCGCCGACGCCACGGCCCTGACCGAAGCTGGCTATGTGGGCGAGGATGTGGAAAACATCCTCCTTCACCTCATCCAGGCCGCCGACTACGATATCGCCCGGGCCGAGCGCGGTATCGTCTACATTGACGAGATTGATAAGACGGCGCGCAAGGAGGGTGACAGCCCTTCCATCACCCGGGACGTCTCAGGGGAAGGGGTGCAGCAAGCGTTGTTGAAGATCATCGAAGGCACTGTGGCCAATGTGCCCCCCCAGGGAGGGCGCAAACATCCCCATCAGGAGTTCATCCAGTTGAACACCTCCAGCATCCTTTTCATCTGTGGAGGGGCTTTTGAAGGACTGGAAAAGATAGTCTCAGAGCGGGTGGGCAGTAAGAAGGCTATCGGCTTCAAAGCTAGAGAGGAAAAGGAGAAGGACGAGCTTCCTCCCAAGGATCTGTTGCACCTGGTTGTGGCCGATGACCTGCTGAAGTTTGGTCTCATTCCCGAGTTCGTGGGGCGCATGCCTGTGGTGGCAAGCGTTGATCCTCTGGACGAAGAGACCCTAGTCAGAATCCTGACCGAGCCTAAGAACGCCATCGTGAAGCAATACCAGAAACTGTTCGCCCTGGACAGAGTGGAGTTGATCTTCACCGAAGATGCCCTGCAAGCGGCGGCAGAGGAAGCTATGGCATACAGGACCGGGGCTCGGGGTTTACGGACCATCATCGAGGAGGTCCTCCTGGATGTGATGTATGAGATTCCATCCAGGAGAGATGTTCGGAAGTGCATCATCAATGCGGACACCATTCGACGCCAGGCTGGCCCTTTGCTCCTTACCCAGACGGACCGGGCCATTGATTGGTCGGAAGGATTGGAAGAGACAGCCTAAATGGGCCGGGACAGGGAGGGGGCTAGCTTCTCCCCTGCAAGAGGAGGTTCACTTTGAGAGAAGCCGCAGAGCGACTGGTTGAGTTCTTGGGTGAAGATATGGCATGGGAGCCTGCGGAGCCGACGTCCATTGAGGACACCGGCTTGAGTACGAGTTTTCTATCGGACCTGGCCTTGAAGGTCCTGTATGGTGCTGGTTCCATATCAGGCTACGAGATCGCAGCGGCTATGGGATTACCCTTCGTGAACGTCGTGGATCAGGTGCTGGAACATCTGCGGCGAGAGCACCTGTGTGAAGTCACAGGAAGTGGGGGAGGCCTCGGTGAGTCCGCTTATCAGTACGTCATCTCAACCGAAGGGCGTATACGGGGCCGCGAGGTTATGGATCGTAATCAGTATGTGGGACCGGCACCTGTGTCACTGGATAAGTATGCCGAAGGGGTTAAACAGCAATCGTTGCAGAATACGGTCATCGAGGAATCAACCATCCGTGAAGGAGTGGCCCATCTGGTGCTTAGGGAAGAAACATTGGGCCAGTTGGGTCCGGCCATAAATTCGGGACGTTCTATCTTCCTCTTCGGGCCACCGGGCAATGGCAAAACGGCCGTAGCTACGTCCATAGGTGAGATGTTGCCTGGCAACATATACGTGCCCTACGCCGTACATATCGAAGGGCACATCGTCAAAGTCTTCGACCTGCATAACCACCAGCCGGTGGAGGAGGATGAGACCCCCGCTTCAGTGGATCGTCCAGGAGTGCGGCGGGGTAAGAGATACGATAAGCGCTGGCGGCTGGTCAGGCGGCCAACCATCATCGTGGGAGGCGAGCTGACCATGGAGAGCCTCGACCTGGTCTATGATCCCGTTTCCAAGACCCATGAAGCTCCCTTCCAGATGAAGGCCAACGGTGGCATGTTCCTCATTGATGACTTTGGTCGTCAACAGGTTAGACCTAGGGACCTGTTGAATCGCTGGATCATGCCCCTCGAACGGCGGATAGACTATCTCACCCTGCAGACCGGCAAGAAGATAGAGATACCGTTTGACCTTCTTATCGTCTTCTCTACCAATCTGGAACCAAGAGACCTGGTTGACGAAGCCTTCCTGCGACGGATACGTCACAAGATTGAGTTCACCGACCCAACCTTCGAGGATTACCGGGAGATTTTCAGGCGGGTCTGTGAGGAGCGCGGCGTGCCATATGATGAACAAGCCCTCGCTTACCTGTTACGCGAATACTATATTCGACCCAAGGTCAGGATGAGGGCCGTTCACCCGCGGGATATCATTGCTGAGCTGGTTGATATTGCCCGCTATCGCGGCGTCAAGCCGGTCCTCTCCGAGGAGCTGATTGATCAGGCCTGTCACGCCTATTTTGTTCGACTGTAAATGTCATCAGGATCGGGGGAGCGGCCTGCCTGACAAACTGCTCCCCCTTTTTTGTGCGAAGAGGTTGTTAGAAAGGTGCGTCTTCTTCTGGTGCCTGGCCTGGGGCTGGTCTTGATGCTGTTTGCCTGTCAGCCCTTCCTGACCCCTGAGGGGAGTGGTAGCTTCAAACTCGTTCTGGCCACCACCACCAGCACCTATGACTCCGGTCTTCTGGACTTCCTGCTCCCCGATTTTGAAGCAAAGTACAACGCCAAGGTTGAGGTCATCGCTGTGGGGACTGGCCAGGCAATCACCCTGGGAGAACGGGGTGATGTTGACGTCATCCTGGTCCACGCCAGGGCCCGGGAGGATGAATTCGTGGCCAAAGGGTACGGTCTCAACCGCCAGGACGTGATGTACAACGATTTCGTCGTCATCGGCCCTGTCGCCGATCCGGCTGGCATCAAGGGCCTGGCTGATGTCGTGGCTGCTTTCAGGAGGATGGCCGAGGTTAAGGCTGCCTTCATTTCGCGGGGTGACGAGTCGGGGACCCATGTGAAGGAAAGGGAGATCTGGCGTAAGGCGGGAATCGAACCAGAGGGGGATTGGTATGTTCTGGCCGGGCAAGGGATGGGAGCGGTATTGACTATGGCCCAGGAGCGCCAGGCTTACACCCTGACTGACCGGGGCACCTATCTGACCCGTAATTCAACCGGCTTGGAACTTGCGGTGCTGGTGGAAGGGGATCCGATCCTCTTCAATCCTTATGGGGTCATAGCTGTCAATCCGGAGAAGTATCCCGCTGTGCGCTATGATCTGGCCCAGAAGTTCATGGCCTGGTTGACCTCTCTGGAGACGCAGAAAAGGATCGCCCAGTTTGGCCGGGAGGAATTCGGACAACAGCTCTTTATCCCCGATTCGGAGGAGTGGCGAGCTGCTAATCAGTAAGGCAGTGATTGGAAAGCCTTGCATAAATCGGCTCCAGTGAGTCCGAGAGCCCTTTCTTGCTACCAAGGGGCGTCCTCGCCCCGCCCTGAGTGCCCCCAAAGGCCCAGAACGGGGCGGGGACGCCCCTCGAGAGCAATCATGTAAGGCTCTCTGATTGGAGAAATGTCCTGGGAGGGAGATGGAGTTGACAGTAGTTGAATCCAAATATCCCATGATTCCGGTGGAAGAGGCCCTGCGGATAGTGTTGGAGCACACCCCTGTTCTGGAGCCGAGAGCGGTGCCTTTCGACAGAGCACTTGGCTTGGTGTTGGCGGAGGATATCAGGGCTGATGAGGACATGCCCCCCTTCCCCGCCTCGGCCAAGGATGGCTACGCTGTGGTGGCCGCCGACAGGAGCCCGATGCGCCGTCTGGTGGGTGAGCAGACAGCCGGCTTTGTGGCCGATCTGCGGGTGGAACCGGGGACAGCGGCCCGTATTACCACTGGCGCTCCCCTTCCTCCTGGAGCTGACGCGGTAGTCATGGTCGAATTCACCGAGGAGTACGGTGATCAGGTAGCTATAAGGAAGAGGGTAAAGGCTGGCGACGACGTGCGACCAGCCGGGCAGGACATTGCTCGGGGGGAGTTGGTCCTCAGGAGAGGCACACTTCTCGGGGCGGCTGAGGTTGGCCTTTTGGCTACCATTGGTTACACTGTGGTCAAAGTTTATCCCCATCCGAAGGTAGCCGTGCTCAGTACTGGGAACGAACTGGTCGAACCGCATCAAACCCCTGGGCCAGGGGAGATCCGGGACAGCAACCGCTACGCACTGCTGGCCGCGGTGGAGAGGGCTGGTGCTGAATCAATCTCGCTCGGCATGGCCAGGGATGAGGTCAAGGAGTTAGAGGCGAAAGTCAGGGAAGGGCTTGACAAGGCGGATGTTCTGCTTACTTCTGGTGGTGTATCAATGGGGAAACTGGACCTGGTCAAGCCTCTTCTGGAGAGACTGGGCACGGTCCACTTTGGGCGGGTGTTCATGAAGCCCGGCAAACCGGTCACTTTCGCCACAGTGGGGGAGCGCCTGGTCTTCGCCCTCCCCGGCTTTCCCGTCTCTTCGCAAGTGGCTTTTGAGTTGTTCGTCCGCCCGGCGCTGCTTAAGATGGCAGGCCATGCCCGCCTTCAGCGACCACGGCGGGAGGTGATCCTGACTCACGACATCCGACACAGCAGGGACCGGACGGAGTATCAACGGGCAGCGGTCACCAGCCGTGATGGGCAATACTACGCCACCACAACCGGCTCACAGGTGTCAGGCCGTCTTCTCTCGATGGTAGGGGCCAACGCGCTCTTGCGACTACCTCATGGGCACGGAGATTTTGCCGTTGGGCAGAAGGTGGAAGCTATCCTCATCGGAGAGATAGATGGGTGATATCGCTGACGAATTGATGCAAGCTCTCCAGTTGTTGCTCAACCGTGACCCGGAATTGATCAACATCGTTAGCGTTTCCCTTCAAGTCACCAGCCTGCCCGATCTCAACCAAAAAGGTGAGGTTTGGCGACAACTCTACAATCAAACCCACGTCAATGAGACAACGAGGTGCACGCCAGCCCACTGTTACCGACCTGGCCTCAAAGTTGATCCCCAGTTGTTGAAGCAACTCTTCATCAGGGAGGAGAGGCGCAAGGCTACGTCGTGAGCCTGTCCTGAGCCCCGCAGTGAGCGGGACGAACTGCGAGCCGAAGGGCTCTGCCGAACGGTGACGTGGGAGGCCTGTCTGCGTGCTCCGCCCTATGAGTTTTTGGCGGTAACGTGACACCAGACCTTGACTTTTGCCGCCAAAGCGTATATTATATAATGTGATAGTTCTCCGAACCATGCAGCCTAAAGGGCAGGGAGTCCCATGGCGCATGGTCGCAGTGGGTGAGAATAGGGCCCTTTTATGCCTGTCTTCACCCCAAAGGTGCTGGTGGAAACGCTTGTGCCCCCCGTGTTTGGAAAGGAGAACGGTGGCTTACCTCTTTAAAACAGCCAGCGTCTCTTTTTCTGGGGACGCTGGCTGTTTTATCTCCAATAGAGGAATGAGGAATTGAACGTTTTAAAGTTAGTCTTTATCCTCTTGCTATTGGCCAGTTGTGGTCATCCCTCTCAACAATTGGTTCTGGCTACCACCACCAGCACCTACGACTCGGGGCTGCTGGACGCCATCCTGCCGGACTTCGAGGCCCGGTACAACGCCAGGGTTAAAGTCATCGCTGTGGGCACTGGCCAGGCACTGGCCATAGGGGCTAAGGGCGACGCCGATGTGGTGCTGATCCATGCCCGGGCCAAGGAGAACGAGTTCGTGGCCGAGGGCCACGGGGTCAACCGACGGGACGTGATGTACAACGACTTCATCGTTGTCGGGCCACCCGACGATCCGGCGGAGATCAAGGGGATGAAGAGGGCAGCCGAAGCTTTCGCCAAAATCGCCGCTGCCAAGGCCCCCTTCGCCTCCCGGGGCGATGGATCGGGCACTGAGATCAAAGAGAAGGCTATCTGGAAGAAGACAGGGGTCGAGCCGAAGGGAGACTGGTACTTCTCCCTGGGCCAGGGGATGGGAAGCACCCTCGCCTTCGTTAACGAAAAGAGGGCCTATACCCTGACGGATCGAGGGACCTACCTGTCCATGAGGGCTAAACTGCCTAACCTGGCCTTGATGGTGGGCGGGGGGAGCATCGCCGAGAACGAGGATCAAATGCTTTTCAACCCTTACGGCATCATCGCCGTCAACCCGGCCAGACATCCCGGGGTCAATTACGAGTTGGCGATGAAGTTCATCCAATGGCTGACCTCGACGAGGACTCAAAAGAAAATTGGCCAATTTGGGGTGGAGAAATTCGGCCAGTCCCTCTTCCATCCTAAATGAACCGAGGCAATTCATGTTCGAATGGCAAGACGATTTCCCTGGGAAAAT
>JBHIDP010000054.1:0-14462 GCA_046760185.1 Anaerolineae bacterium | reverse complement strand
TGGCACAGGGCCCTGGAGATCAGTCGTCGGCTGGGCGACCAGAGCGGCATGGCCATCACCTTGCACCAGATGGGCATGATTGCCCACGACCGGGGAGACTACGAGGAGGCCCGCCGCCTCTACCAGGAAAGCCTGGAGATCGCAAGGAAGCTGGGCGACCAGAGCGGCATGGCCAACACCTTGCACCAACTGGGCATGATTGCCCAAGATCAGGGTGATTATGATGAGGCCCGCCGCCTCTACGGGGATAGCCTGGCTATCAAGGAGAGGCTGGGCGACCAGAGCGGCATGGCCAAGACGCTGAACACTCTAGGCATTATTGACCTAGCAGAAGACAACTTTGACGCAGCTCGTGAGCGGCTTGGAGAGAGCCTGGCCATTGCTGAAAGGCTTGTCGATCGCCTTCAGGTTGGCTATGCCAATTGGGGATTGGGCGGACTGGAAGAGAAAGCTGGCAACATAAAAGCTGCCTTGATCCGGCTTGGCAAGGCAGAAGCCATATTCAGGCAGTTGGGAGTGCCACAGGCGGAGAGCGTAAAGCAGCATCTGGAGCGGTTGGAACAACAACCAGACATAGCAGGTCAGGTGGAGGAAGCTGATTGAAGGTCGGCATTATCGGCGCCGGGATCACCGGGCTGACGGTAGCCTATGAACTGACCAGGAGGGGCCACGCCGTCACCCTCTTCGAAGCTACCGCCGTGGCCGGTGGACTGGCCTCGGGGTTCAAGGCAGGGAACTGGGACTGGCCGCTGGATCGCTTCTACCATCACCTCTTCGCCAGCGACTACGAAGCAATGGCCCTGGCTAAAGAGATCGGATTAGGACCCAGCCTCTTCTTCCGAAAACCGGTGACGGCCGTCTGGTACAAGGGGCGGGCCTACCCCCTTGACACCCCGCTGGCTGTACTGCGTTTTCCCCACCTGTCCTTCTTGGAGAAGATGCGCATGGGCCTGGTGGTCCTGTACCTCAAACTGCAAAACAACTGGCGACCCCTGGAACGCGCTACGGCCCACCAATGGCTGCCCAAGTACATGGGGGAGAGGGCCTATCGCATCGTGTGGGAGCCACTCTTCGTCGGGAAATTTAGCAGGGAATACACCGAGGTCAATATGGCCTGGTTCTGGGCCCGCATTCACAAACGGAGCAAGTCCCTGGGCTACTTCGCCGGCGGCTTCCAGGCCCTGGCCGACACCCTGGTGGAGCATATCCACAGGCACGGGGGAAAGGTCCTCTTTCAGACGCCGGTGCAGAAAATTGTGCCACGGGCTGCGGGGCAGAGCCTCACCTTGCATACGGCGAAGGGAGAGGACGATTTCGAGCGGGTGGTGGTCACCCTGTCGCCGGACCTCCTGGCCCAGATAACACCCGCTTTGCCGGAAGGGTACCTGACCCAACTGCGAAACCTGCGCTGGCTGGGAGCTTTGGCCCTGATCGTTGCCCTGGACCGGCCCCTGACCCATGGTCACTACTGGATCAACCTGCCCAAGGAGGAGGGGTTCCCCTTTCTGGCCCTGGTGGAGCACACCAACTACATAGACCCGGCGCACTACGGCGGCGATCACCTGGTCTACCTGGGCGATTATCCCCCGCCAGGGCATGAGTACTTTCAGTTGAGCAAAGAGGAACTACTGGAGAGATTCCTGCCCCATCTTCTCCGTTTCAACCCAGGCTTTGATCCGGCCTGGGTGCGTCAGAGCTGGCTCTTCCGTGAGGATTATGCCCAGCCCGTGCCCCTGCTGAACCACTCGCAGAAGATACCGGATCTGCAAACCCCCATCCCCGGCCTGTTCTGGGCCAGCATGAGTCAGGTCTATCCCTGGGACCGGGGAACCAACTACAGTGTAGAGCTGGGGCGCAAGGTCGCTTCCATGGTGGATGCTGACTGACAGTCAACCCATTGGTAGAACATCTCGATGGTCCCCCTGTAAAGTGTTGTTGGAGATAATGACCGCCGAGAGCGCAAAGTTCGCAGAGTTTTTGTTAGATTTCTCAGCGGGCTCTGCGGTTCAAAAAGGGCATGGTCTTCTCAGCAACACTCAGCAGGGAGACTACCAACATCTCAGAGAGGTTAATTGAGCGATGAAGGAGATATGTGTTATAGGTGCTGGCTATGTCGGCCTGGTGACCGGTACCTGTCTGGCTGATCTGGGCAATAGCGTGATCGTCCTGGACATTGACCAGGAGAAGATAAGGAAACTAAAGGCGAACACTATCCCCATCTTCGAACCGGGTCTGGAAGAGATCGTGCGGCGCAACGTCAAGGCTGGCCGCTTGAGTTTTACCATGTCCTACGAGGAAGGGGTGCCCGGCGCTGACTTTGTCTTTATCGCCGTTGGTACTCCCGAGGGGGTCAACGGCGAGGCCGACCTTAAATATGTGCGCATGGCGGCCAGGAGCATCGCCCAAACGATAGACAGTCCCCTCATCATCGTCAACAAGAGCACTGTGCCGGTAGGTACCGGCGACTGGGTAGCGGACATCATAGAGAAGTACAAGACGAACAACGTAGATTTTTCTGTCGTCTCCAACCCTGAGTTCCTGCGGGAGGGTTCAGCGATCAACGATTTCCTGAACCCAGATCGTATCGTCCTGGGCTCGCTGGATCGGGTTGCGGCGGAGAAGGTAGCTCAACTCTATCTCTCTCTGCGTGCCCCCATCCTCATCACCGACCTGCGGACGGCGGAGATGATCAAATACGCCTCCAACGCATACCTGGCCAACCGCATCTCTTTCATCAACGAGATCGCCTCCATCTGTGAGCGGTTGGGGGCCGACATCAAGGAGGTAGCGGCCGGTATGGGTTACGACAAGCGTATCGGCCACCAGTACCTGGATGCCGGGGTGGGCTACGGGGGGAGTTGCTTCCCCAAGGATGTGAAGGCCCTGGCCCACATGGCCTCCATTCACGGCTGCCACCCTCAACTCCTGCGGGCGGTGATGGAGATAAACCGTGACCAGCGTCGTCAGGTGATACAGAAGGTACGCGACATCCTGGGCAACCTGCAGGATAAGACTATCGGTCTTCTGGGACTGGCCTTCAAGCCGAATACGGACGATATGCGGGAAGCACCCTCCATCGAGATAGCCCATCTGCTGCAAAGCGAGGGGGCGCTGCTCAAAGGATATGACCCGGCCGCCATGGAGAACGCCAGATGGATGTTGCATGACGTGGTCCTGTGCCAGGACCCCTACAGCCTGGCTGAGGGGTGTGATGCCCTGGTGGTCATCACCGAGTGGAACGAGTTCAAACACCTGGATATGATCGCTATCCGGGAGACCATGCGTCAGCCAGTGCTTATTGACGGGCGTAACATCTATCAACCGGAAAAGATGAGAGAGATGGGGTTCATCTACCGCGGTATGGGCAGAGGGTGCGAACAGGACGAGGGAAAGGGGTAGAGGGCTGAAAACTAGCTTTTGGCCCTAAACGGAGCCATGTTGAGCGTTGGAGTGGATATAGTCGAAATCCGGCGGGTGGAGAAAGCCATCGAGCGCTGGGGAGAGCGTTTTCTGAGCAGGGTGTACACTCCGGCGGAGATAGAGTATTGCCACGGACGGACTGCGGAACTCGCTGCCCGTTTTGCTGGCAAGGAGGCGGTGGTCAAAGCCCTGGGAACGGGCATCGGTCAGGCCGGTTGGCTTGAGGTGGAGATCCTGCCCGATCGCTGGGGAAAACCGCAGGTATCCCTGCGCGGCGGAGCACAATGGCGTGCTCAGCAGATGGGTTTGAAGGAGGTGGCTATCAGTCTCTCCCATTCACAGGAATACGCCATAGCATTCGTCGTAGCCAACTGAGCTTTCTCGCATTTCAAAGGGGGTGTGAGGAGCGCGGCCAGACCGCGTACCTCATACCCCCTTTTTAACCTACCAGGTCCGTCAGATCCTTTTCACGCAGAAGGGAACGGCGCCAGCCCTGGATGGAGGGCACTATGTATGGCAGCAGACGCAGATTGTAGTAGGGAGGGAGGATGGGCAGGCCCACTATGTCGCCAAAGGTGATCAAGAGGAAGAGGTGCTCCATGGAGCCCCGTTGTCGCATGTAGTACCGTACGGCATCGTGGAAAACCATACCGTACAATACCTCCTTGATTGCAGACCAGAAGCTGCCCCACTTGTCACGCCAGGTTTCCGACCGTTGCGTCATCCTACCCTCCTTCCGTGTGATGGAGTTTGACTGACAAAAACAAGCACCCCTCCAGCCCCCAGGACCAGGAAAGCGCAGAGCAGGAAAGAGAGACCGATCTGGAAGCCACCCAACAGACCGACCAGGGCCGGCATGACCACGAAGGCGAAGTCAATGATGGCATCGAAGAAGGCCATGTAGAGACTCTTCTGCTCCACAGGGGCCAGTTCTGCCACCCAGGCACCGGTCTGGACGAAGATAGCTCCCAAGGTAGCTCCCAGGACAGCCATCCCCAGGCCCAACTGCCAGGAGGTAGAGGCAAAGAAGAGGCCAACGAAGGTCAGGGTCGCCAGGAAAGCGCAGGTCAAGAGCACTCTTCTCCGCTCCATACGCTCTGAGAGGAAACCAATAGGGACCTGAAGGAGGGTGAAGACGATAAAGTAGGTAGAAAGGATGAGGCCGATAGTCTGGGTGCTAAGCCCCCAACTCCCTCCCACCAGGGGCACCACGATGTCCAGGGCTACAAAGGTCAGCTCGGCCAGGAAGGCAGCCAGGCAGAGGAGAGTGAAGTTTGGTCGAGAAAGGGCTGCCCGAGCCAAGGTCAAAAAGCTCTCACTCGAACCCTCCCCCTGAGGCAGTTCCCGGAGCGGCGCTACAGCCAATATAGCCAGCCCTGAGGTCAGAGCACTGGCAAAGAAAGGATAACCCAAACTCCAGCGCCCCAGCCAGCCCCCGACGATGGGGGCAAAGATGATGCCGGCTGTCTGAGCCGAGCGATAGAAAGCGAAGACCTTGCCCTTGCTCTCTGATTGGGCTGCCAGGCCCAAAGCAGCGGGCCCGTACAAGCCCAGACCCACCCCCTGCAGGAGACGAAAGATGAAAAGCTGAGCGAAATCCTGAGCCAGTCCACTGGCAGTAGCGAAGAGGCCATAAACAACCAGACCTATCACCACGAACCGCAGCCGTCCATAGCGATCGCTCAGGTGGCCGGTATACAACTGTAGCACCGTCCAGGTGAGGGAGTAGGTGGAAAAGAAGAGGCCCAAGGTGGCATAGGAAACGCCGAAGCTCTCTACGTAGAGAGGGAGAGTTGGGGAGATGACGAAGAGGCCAAAGGTGGAGATGAAGCCGAGAAGGGACAGACTGATTTCAAGAGACAAGCCGTCCCAACCTCGCCCAAAAGTGCTCGTTGAACAGCATCTGGGGTAACTCGCCAGGAGTATGTTCATATCGTCCCGGCCTCTCCCCCAGTTCAGCGCCCGCCAGGAGGACATCCTGCTTGGCACTGATCCAGTTGATGATAAAGGTGATCTCGTGGTTGAGGCTGGTGGCCACTTGTGGGGTCCTGGCGCAGAAAGCCTCCAACAGGGCCTCTACCTCATGATAGGCCATCTTGGGCTCGGGCAGAGGGGCTGAGTATTCTTGACGGATGACGCTGGTCAAGGCCTGAGCATAGTGGCTTTTCCAGGGACGATGGCCCTGTCCAAACTCTTCTGACTTCTCCGACTCCAACTCGACCTCATGGCGCAGATAGGGCCAACCGATGAGATCAGCGATGAGCCGTTGGGTAACCTCAGCCGTAAGGCGACTGGCCCGATCGTGAAGCATGCGCTCCAGACAGCGAGGGGGCCCATGCCAGAGGCTGGTAGGGCTAAAGAGGATCTTTATCCACTCAGATTGAAGCGGTGCCCTGAGCCTGTCGAAGGGTGGAAATATACGGATGGGAGCAGGAGTAGCGGCTGCTATCTCCAGAAGGACGTACCCCTTCTCCTGAAGGTAGGCATAGGCGGCGAAGAGAAGGGCGCTGCTGAGAGAGGCCAGATTGAGGGAAGATCCGAAAAGGCGAGCGATGGCAGAACGCCTGCCGCTGGCTTCCACATTGAAGAATTGTTCGGCGCAGTGATAAACTACAACGCTGGCCGGTAATTCACCGTCACCAGTGGGGCAAACTTCCGGCCCTCCTCCCCTTCCCGCAATCTGTGGCCGGGTGGCTTTGTCAGGATAGGCCCGTCTCAGCTTTACCTTGCGACGCACCTTAGCAGCCAGGCTCTCTGTCCCCATCAAAGATGTCCCGCAGAAGGAACAAGATGAGGCCAGGTTATCGGTGTAGCGTTTGCAGTTGGGACAGATAGCCATGATCTCCCGGTCACAATGAGGACAAGTAGAGATGGGCGTAGTGAGGACTCCGTGGCAATGACGACACCTTATCTTCTGGGACATGTTCTCTGTTTGCTTCTATCTTACTACCAGCACCCAACAGGGAGACTACCCGATGCTCGCTATTATACAACGAGTGGCAGGCCGATACAAGCCCAGACACCCTGTCCCCAGCTCATTGACAAATCACCTCGTTCCCTCTTTACCTTCCACCTTGCTAATGCGTCCCTCCAGTGTCTGAATGATCAGAAGGATTTGACCGATGGCCTGTTCAACGGTCAATTCCCCCCTTGCCCATTTGCGGATGAGCTCCTCCAGGATGTAGACTCCCATCACTTTCTCCCCTTGTTCACACGCTAGCGTGTATCGCCGGTCAAAATTTGAGAGCCTCCCGGCTCTCTCCTTATTATTCTAACACGAAAACGTGTAAAAGTCAAGGGTTTTAGAACAAAATTTCTAAATTTTAAGGTTGCTCCTTGGCGCTCTCCTCTTTCTCCCCTTCCGTCTCATAGATGAAATCGGCCCGCTCAGCGATGATGTTGAGCAAGGTCACCGTCGCCCCGCGAGGCTTGTACATCCCTGTTTCCCACTCGCTGATGGTTTGCTGACGAGTGCCCAACTGCTCGGAGAGTTTCTTTTGGGTGAGGCCCATGTGCTCACGTAGAGCCTTAACCGTCTTGGCATTCCACTCGATCTTTCTTCTTCCTTGCCCGCTCACGGCTTCATCCTCCCAGCCTTCTATCTCATGACCCCTGACGGAGCAGGTTATCAATATGCCAACGTGCCTCGCTGAGGGCATCGGAGACCTTATTGCGCTCCCTGACCAGCTTGGTCAGCAGAAGCTTGTGAGCTTCCTCCGCGCTGTCCAGGGTGCCCAGTTCACCTGCCTCGTACAGGCCAGGGATTGGCTTCGTCATGGCGGTCAGGCCATAGCTATCCTGGCCATATTTGCCAACCACGGTGGTGGAGACAGGTGTCAGAATGCGACTCAAGCGCATCAAGCATTCGTTCACAGGCTGGATATCCTCCTCGGCCGCGGCTGCCTCCTCCTGGACGACAAACTGATCCAGGCGGCTGGCGGCCTCACGCAGTTCCTGAGCTTTGGTGACGACTGCGGAGAGGTCCAGAGCATGGCCTGCCTGGGACTGAAGCTCCTTCAGCCGACCCTCGAGCTCATCAGCCACACTCATGAATTCGACCGGCAAGAAAGGAGCGGTGCAGAAGGCCGAGATGTAGGCCGCGTAGGTTCGCATCACCCTGGCGAACAGCTCCTTGTCCACTTTGTCCAGGGTGTCCTCTGAACTGTGCCACCACCAGCCCAGGGTGGCATTGTGCCAGCGCTCAATCTCCTCCGGCGTGTGATGGATCTGTCCGTAGAGGGAAGGAATACCGATCCCCAGGAATGATTGGTCACCGGTGCGGGACAATCGCCTCCGGGTGCTGGCTTTCCCAAAGAGCTCGCGCTCGACCCCTTGATGGAAACGGATCAACTCAGCCGATGAGGTCACAATATAGCGAGTGGTACCCTTCATCCCTACAGTATCCACGTTGAAGTAGGCGGTGCAGTTCTGGTTTAGATCTTCCCAGTTATTATCCAGGAACCAGGTGGAGCCCTCCATATCGCCGATTTCGTGCCCGGTCCAGAAAGCGAACAAAATGCCACGGCGAAGCTCGGAGCGGTGCTGGGCGAAGATCCGGGCCAACTCTAACTTGGTCGCATTCCCGGTGGCGTTGTCGGTGACCCCCGGTCTCCAGGCGTCAAAGTGTCCAGCCACTAACAGATACTTCTCCGGCTCAACGGCTCCAGGGATGTGTCCCCACGGTTGGTGAAGAGGTCCCCATTCCTGGGTAGCCTCGGCCCGCAGCCAGACCCTTACTTCGGCCTGCTGGCACAGATCGCGTAGATATTCCCCATCCCTACGGGTGATCCCCAAAGCGGCCATGCGGGGGATCTGTTTCATCGTTTCGGGCGTGGGATTACCCCAGACCCCCTTGATAGCCCCCAGGGGCATGGTGCCATGTTCGGGCAAGCCCCAGTTCATCAGGATGAGAGCCACAGCTCCATGGGCGGCGGCAATGCGGGCCTTCTCGGGACGCGGTGGCGCGTAGGAGATCTCCGCCAGCACAGCCTTGCCCTGCACATCCTTGCCCACGTAGTCGTCCACTCCCCCCGCCCCGACGTAGACCAGCTCCGCCTGGATGCCCTGAGGGGGAGTGGAGGCGATGTGGCAGCAGACGGCGCAATCAATCTCTCTCTCCTGCGGGGAGGTTATCTTCAACTCCGCCCCCACCGGGAAGCTATTGTAACCATCGAAGACATCCACCTGGGTGACGAGGCCGTACTCATCCATCTTCTCTTTGAAGTAGCTGGCCGCCGTCCGCTCGTCCTCGCTGCCCGAGATGCGCTGTGGAGCATTCTCGGTGAGCCAAAGGACATGTTCCCAGGCTCGATCAATGGAGAACTCGTCAAGGATTTGTTCTTTCACGCTAACTTCCTTTCTTTCAGTGGTAGGGTGTTACCTCCAGGCTCCCAGTAGGAGCTCTTTGAGATCCTCTTCCTCCGCCGGGCGGGGGTTGCCGGGGCGACAGCCGTCCAGGTAGGCATTCTCGGCCATAGCCTCCAATTGGAGCAGGAACTCGCTCTGCTCAAGGCCCAGTTCGCGGAGGGTGGTAGGAATACCCACCTTCTCTTGCAGGTCAACGATGGCCTCGGCCAGGATGGCTGTGGCCTCTTCGTCCTTTTCCACCTGGAGGCCGATGGCCCGGGCGATCTCAGCGTAGCGCTCCTTGGCTACCGGGGCGTTGTAGCGAACGACAGGGGCCAGCATCAAGGCGTTGGCCCGGCCGTGGGGCACGCCGAAGACGGCACCTAACTGGTGGGCCAGAGCGTGCACAAGACCGAGGTCGGCGTTGGTGAAGCCGATACCGGCCGTGGTGGAGGCAAAGTGCATCTTCTCCCTGGCTTTCAGGTCGTCACCGTGAGCGACGGCCCTGGGCAACCAGGTGAAGACCGTCTTGATGGCCTGGAGGGCCAGAGGATCGCTGAAATCGTTGGCCGCCACAGAGACGTAGGCCTCGACGGCGTGTACCAGGACATCGAACCCAGTGTCGGCCGTGACAGAAGGCGGCATGGTGACAGTCAACTCGGGGTCCACGATGGCCACATCAGGGGCCATCTCACGGGAACCGAACCCTCTTTTGACCGGGGGTGTGCTTCTGTGGTCGGTGATGACGGCGAAGAAGGTCACCTCTGAGCCGGTGCCGCTGGTGGTGGGGATAGCCACATAGCGAGCCCGTTGCCGCAGGTTGGTCAAGCGGGGCCGGCTGAAGATCCAATCCCAGGTGGCCTCGGGGTATTCGTAAAGGACCCAGACAGCCTTGCCAGCGTCCATAGCCGAGCCCCCACCCAGCCCAACGATGAGGTCCGGCTCAAACTGGCGAGCCACCTCCGCTCCCTGGTCGCAATTGGCTGTCGAAGGATCAGGCTCCACCTCGGAAAAGACCCGGGTCTCGACCCCATTGTCCTGGAAGATTCTTTCCACCTTCTCGGCCCATCGCAGTCTGCGCAGCGTGGCATCGGTGATGATCAAAGCTCGCTCGCAATCAATATATCGCAGAGAGCGGAGAGCCCCAGCACCATAGCTGATCTCACGCGGAACCGTAATGCGGTCCATATTCCAACTCCTTAGACTCTCGCTATCAATGTTCTCCACTCAGACTTCGATACTCTCACCCGCCGGGGCAATTAGGATTGCTTCACCACCAGCCAGTTGCCAGGCCCGCTCCAGCGTTGCTCGCTCGACAGTGTAGTGACGGCCATCTGCTGGGTCAATGTAAGTCACCTGATCACCAACCATTTCCTCAACAACCACCGCATGCTTACTCTGTTGTCGCAAATGGACTAGCCGGACCACTAAAACCGGAAACAAACCACTTTCGATCCAACGGGCAAGACGTCACCGCTAGCCTCTTCGGCACACGCCGCTGTCAAGCCATAGGCCCGAGCACAGGCTACCGCATCGGTGGTTGAAGTGCCCCACAGGGTGGTGTAGGAACGCTAGCGAAGCGCATCTTCGTCCACCTCGACGCCGAAATAGGCCAAGACCATCCGCAGGCAGGCTGCAACGCATGAATAAGGTGTCTCCTGCTGATAGACTGGTAACGTCGGCGTCATGATCAACCTTCTTCTCTTTGTATAGCCTGGAAAGCTACCCCTATCTCCGCCTCGTGTTCATGGTAGAGTCGCTCCGTTGCCTGCTTCATCTCCTCTGGCGAGGTCCAAGCCACCACGTCCCCCGTTCCTTCATCTACGATCACTATCCCCACTTCGCCCACTGTTCCGTAGCCAGGATAAGTAAGCTGCACTGGCACAACCCAGGCGGATCGCAGGGGGAACAGCACTCGCCAGGGCGTACCAGCCGCCAGCAGATGCCCAAGATGGCGAGTGAGGAATCCCTCGGCCTTGCGCATGGCTTCATCGGGGCTAATACGGCGTTCAGCCAGTGTGGGCCGTTCCAGGGCTGCCATTCTTGAACTCATCATTCCTCCTCCTGTGTCTGGCGTCAACAAACACCCCAAGGGTTTTCACTCCTTGCTGCCATACCCCCCGATGCAGTATACCACAACCAAAAGCGGCCGACAAGCCTGTGTTCAAACTTCCCCACTACATCAAAACAACCCGTCATCACTCTGCTCATGCGGTTTCTAACCAACCTTCAGCCTGTCCCAGGCTTCCAGGTAGTCAACCACAGACGGTCTGTAGTGATACCCTCGGCCTCAATGTAGAAGGGGATACGGGCAAGATCGGCACGGGTATAGGCTCCCACTTCCAGACGATACTCCTCATCCGTAGCCAGGTCTTCAGGAAGAGGCAGTCTGTGCAGTTGGACGATGATGTCCCCTTCTCCCAGGTTCGACACATTCACATCGAAACGATCATACCCTGCCACCAACTGCCCTGATTGATCGAGCAGGTGAACAAAGGCGGCTATGTCGGGGGGCCTTTCCCTCACCTGCCAGTAGGTGAAGACTACCAAATCGTCCCCTGGCCGAGCGCGGGGAGTGACAATCTCATAGCCCACAAAGGAAAGGTGTTGGCCGAGGGGTACCGATCTTTTCAGTTCCACACCGCTATCAGGCTTAAACAGAGGCCACTCCTCCAGCCTGGAAAGGTGGGTATCCAAAATGGCGCGCGGCACACGGTAGATGTAGACCACGTGTTTGCCGAAATTGTCTTCCCGTGGGCCAACATGCTCTAATTCCACATCCTGCACAAATGAGGCTCGCAGCTCCCTGGTCAGCCACTGGCCTGGAAAGACCAGCCGTATGGCTGAGGCTTTAGAGGGAAAAACAAGCGCCGTGTCCTTCACCCAGTAGATGGCGATATCATCTCGCCAGACTTGACGTCGCAACATGCGCTCTCGCAGCGGCAGGTACAGGTCTGTGGTGACCACCACTGGAGTAGTGTCGTCAGTGTGATTGATATAGTCGGCCGTTTCGGTGTAGAAGGCCCAGGTATTCCAATAGTTTTCAGGATGTTCGATCCAGTTGGTGAACATGTCAGAACCAGTGTGCCAGCCGACATGGGTACCCAGCCCAGCCAGGATAACCACATAGGCCACCCGGATCATCCCTGTCCGATAGCGGACAAGGCTTGACCAGGCCAGGTCTATCGGTAGAGCTGGCAGCACAAACACAGCCGGCAGGGCGCCAACAGAGCGAACCATGCTGGGCGGGAACTCGGTAATGGCGCTTGGTACGAGCATGATAAGTCCCAGCAGGAGTTGGAGCATGTAGGGCGGCTCTCGCCAGCGTGCAACACAAATCAACAGCCCCAGGTAGAACAGTACGGCACCTAGTCTGGGGAAGACGGGACGGCCTGGTATGTTGAAGAAGCGATTAGCATCTCCCTGAAGACTGAACATCTTCAACGTGGCCTTTACCCCATCCAGAAGGGGAAGAAAATTGCCAGCCTGAAGTTGAAGCAAGGGATCGTTCACCTGCTCTATGCGCTGATCAAGTTCGGGATGGGTGTGCAGGTACAGAAAGAGCGGGGCCGCAATCAATACCGTGAGGGCCAGATAGATCAGGACACCAGGCCAGCGCTCCTGAAGCGCCTTGCGACGGGTGAACCACAGGTAAAGGACGAAGAGTGCCACCACGATCAAGAAGCCACGACCGGCTGTATAGGTGTAGGCGGTCAGACCACCGACTATCCCTCCCAGAGCGAAGGCCATATTGCTCTGTGGCCTTGAGGTAGCCTTCAAACCGACCCACAGTCCGAGCAAGGCGGCCATGATGAAAATAGGGAAGGTGATGGGTCGAAGGCCCAGCCGTGAGAAAAGGGTCGGCCACCAAAGAAGGGCGGCACTGGCGGCCGTAGCCAAACCGATCCATCGGCTACGGAACAGAGTCCGGCCCCAAAGGTAGCTGAGGGCTACCAGGACCAAACCACAGAAGACGGATGGCCAACGGGTTGCCAGTTCATTGTCGCCCAAGAGGGAAAAGCTAATCGCTTGCAGATAGAAGTAGAGGGGTTCTCGTCCGTACCCTTGCGGGTAGAAAAGTCTGTGGTTGCCCTCAAGGATCTCCAGCGCTATGTCGCCGGTGTGAACCTCATCTTCGGTAAGCGGATAGTCCAGAAATCTGTGAACCCGCAGGAAGAAGGCCACCCATAGGATGGCGATCAAGGTGATTGACTTGATCCGTGTTTGAGACAAGTGCTACCTCGTTCGACTGAGGGCTCGATCATGAGGCTCGCCCGAACGGCTCACGAACGTCAACGAAACTCTACCAAAAAGAACAGGCAATCCTTGGATAGCCTGTTCTCAGCTTTCAGCGACAATCCAAGTGATCTGCTAGCGGATTCTTAGCGGATTAGCGGATAGACCCAGGCGTTGCATCTGTTAATCCGTTCCCTTCATCCGCTGACAGATTTCACCACCACCCACTCCATCAGCGACAAGCTGTCATGCAGGTAGAGGTTGTATTGGCCTCTCAGCTCTCAGCGGTAGCGGCCCTCAGCCAAGTAGAAAGTTTGGCATTCCCTCAAGGCTACACGCCTCTCAGAAATTCTCCATCGTCCACGATAAGAATACCCTCGTATTGCCCTATTCTTAACAAGTCATTATCGCGGGAGATGATGTACTGCGCCCTACCCTCAAGGGCACATTCCACAAACTTGTTGTCGTCTGGGTCATCGGGAACAGCGTTCACCAAACGCGTCGGACGGACAACCTCCGTGTTCTCACCAATACGCTGGTGCCATTCGTAGGCCTCCTCATCAGAGAAGTCAAAATACTCCCGCAAAACCCGAGTGATCTCGGCAAGGATCGCTAGCGAGGTAATCAAGACCACTTTGCGCTTCTCGCCTAATTTCCGGATTCGGTACGGGTTCCCCCGCCACAGGATACTGGCCACCCAGATGTATCGGGAACGGCCCGTGTCATCGCTTTCGCTCCCGCACTGCCTTAACCCCTTCGCTGACAAGCTTCGTCAACTCCTCCTCCGAAAGGCTGCTGTAGTCGACCCCCCGCGCTGCACACCACTGCCGCAAGTGCGCCTCGGTCCTCCCCTCTAAATCCTCGATCCCCTTCCCTATTTCGGGCTCTTCAGCCAGACGTTTGTCAACCCGGGCGATGGCTTCTAGAGCCTTCTCCAGCTCTGCGCCTCGAACCCCACTGACGATCAGGGTTTGGATGTAGTTTTCCCGTAACAAATCTCGCTTTTCTAGCTCTCGGAACTTAGCGCTAACGGTCCCTGCCGGCGATATGAGTTTGACGGAGCCGTCCTTGTACACCTCAACGTAGCCGCCCAGTCTCTCATAGTAGACCACGGCCACCAAATCGCTGGCAGGGGCCTTGGTCGTGAGATCTTCAACTTTGTAGGCATCCATCTATCTTCCTCCTTCCTCGACACTGCCGTATGCAGCAGCCAAGACCCTCCTGATCTCCTGGATGAACTCACCAGGTGTTTGGATCGTCAATTTACATACCTCTCATCGTATATCTTCTGCCTCACTTCATCGAGGCCTTCGAGCAGATCGTCCAAGGTCACCCCTTCTTCAAAAACTTGCCTCATCCTTTCCAAAGCCTCTAAACTAACCAAACGCTTGGGGTAGAGGAGAAGAAAAGTCACAGAGATTGAGCTTCCCCGTGTGGCAGGACTCAGCGCTTTATCTCGT
>JBHIDP010000053.1:0-14752 GCA_046760185.1 Anaerolineae bacterium | reverse complement strand
AACCTGCGGGAGGATAGGCGAGGGTGAAGGCTGAGATTGGAAATTTCGGACGAAGATGATATAATTGGCGTTGAGGAGAGTTGTTCAAGCAAGGCCATATGTGATGAGCAAGGGTTTCGAGCCAGTCTATCTGGCGCTCTACCGCAGTGGAGAACTGAAAGAGCGGGTAAAAGAGGGTTACGCCCGTCTGGAGGCCTGTGATATCTGCGCCCGCGAGTGTGAGGTCAACCGTCGGGAAGGTATCAAAGGGGCTGTCTGCCGCACCGGGGAGCGCGCAGTGGTGTCCAGTTGCAATCCCCATTTTGGCGAGGAGTCGCCCCTGGTCGGTCTTCACGGTTCGGGCACCATCTTCTTCTCCTGGTGCAACCTGCGCTGCCAGTTCTGCCAGAACTATGAGATCAGCCAGATGGGACAGGGAAATGAGGTGGAGCCAGAGGACCTGGCGGTGATGATGCTGCGGCTGCAAGCCATGGGCTGCCACAACATCAATTTCGTCTCTCCCAGCCACGTCGTGCCCCAAATCCTGGCCGGTCTCCTTATCGCGGTCGAGGCCGGGTTGCGTATTCCCCTGGTGTACAACACGGGGGGCTACGATTCCCTGAAGACTCTGGCCCTTCTGGACGGCATCGTTGACATCTACATGCCCGACATGAAGTATGCCGATAAGGATATTGCCCGCCGGTACTCCAAAATCAGGGACTACCCGGCCGTCAACCAGGCCGCGGTTAAGGAGATGCACCGCCAGGTTGGGGATCTGGTGCTAGACGAGCGGGGTGTGGCTCAACGCGGGCTCCTTGTACGCCATCTCGTGCTACCAAATAACCTGGCTGGCACGGCCGAAATCGTACGCTTCCTGGCTGAGGAGGTCTCCAAGGATACTTACCTGAACGTCATGGATCAGTATCGGCCCTGCTATAAAGGATATGATATTCCGGAGGTAAACCGCCGCATAACCGCCGAAGAATACCAAAAGGCTGTCCACCTGGCCCAGGAGGCTGGCCTACACCGTCTGGACGACCGACGGCGGATGCGGCTGGTATGGTTTCTCTGAGGGTTTTCCACATAGAGATGGTGGGAAAGGAGGCGAGGTCAGATGTCAGGCGTTGGCCGTTTTCGGGCCATCATCCATGGCCGTGTCCAGGGTGTCTATTTTCGCGACTTCACCCAACGTCACGCTTCCAGTCTGGGCATAACAGGCTTTGTCCGCAATAAGTTCGACGGCACCGTTGAAGTTGTGGCTGAAGGTGAACGCCAGGGCCTTGAAAACCTGCTGGACAAGCTCAGAGTTGGCCCTCGATCAGCCAGGGTTAATGACATTGACCTTGAGTGGGAAGAGTTCATCGGCGAGTTCAGACATTTTGAGGTTCGTTTTTAATGCGTCGTGACCCCGAGAGATTGGCCTGGTTGGTCCTCTGGGTTTCATTTGCTGTTTTCTGCTTCCTCTGCATCAGCATCCCCCTGAGCGTCCGCTGGTACATCATCAATGCCACCGATACCGAAGAGGCAACCATAGAAACCATAAGTGGGACAGTGCTGGTGGAAGAGCCAGGGGTTGCGGCCCCGATTGGTGTGCAAAGCTCCCGCAGAATCCGTGAGGGAAGCAGCATCACAACTGATGCTAACGCCAAAGCCATCATCACCCTTTTTGATAAGAGCACCGTCGTCATCTTTCCGGAAACAGAGGTGACACTGCTTCGAACACGTTCACCCCGGTTCTCCTGGAGTCCAAGGCCCAATGTTTTCATCCTTTCACAAAAAGGGGGGAGGATTCGCGTCGGTGCTGCCCAACCGGTAGAGGCCCCCCTCCACTTCGAGGTGCGTTCACCGCACATGTTAGCTCAACTGGAAGAGGGGAGCTACTCGGTAGAGGTCTCCAACGAGGCCACGGAAATCGTTGTGCGCGATGGCAGGGCCATAGTCAGCGCGGCCGGGCAGACGGTTTCCCTGAAGGCAAGGGAGAGGAGCATTGTCCCTTTAGGGAAAGAGCCCTCCTCACCACTGCCGGCAGCACGTAACCTGATCGTCAACGGGGACTTTCGTGAACCTCTGCCGGTAGGGTGGGAAGCCTACAATGACCAGGGGGTGGATGGAGGGTTGGTGGACGGCAGCGCAGAGATCATTTCCGAGGATGGTCGTCAGGCGGTGAGGTTTCGCCGCCTGGGTGAGAGTGGCAACCACTGCGAGACAGGGGTAGTTCAGAGGATCAACAGGGACCTGTCGGATTACACCTCGCTGAAGCTTCGGGCCGACGTCAAACTGACCTATCAGAGTCTGTCCGGGGGTGGGTACCTGAGCACTGAGTTTCCGATCATTATCCGCATTGACTACAAAGATGTGTATGGAAGCGAAGCACACTGGACTCACGGTTTCTACTACCAGAACCGCGACAATTTACCAATCCAAAATGGCGAAGAGATACCGCGTTTCGTTTGGTTCCCTTACGAGAAGGATGACCTCCTGGAGAGCCTCGATCCACGGCCCTTCTACATTATCTCCATCCGTATCTATGCCTCCGGCTGGGACTACGAGGCCATGGTCTCCGAGATAGCCCTCATCGTTGAATAGTGTGCCACTCTACAGTTTGCCGGATCAGAGGAAAGTTGCTTTAACAGAGGCCCTACTCATCATGGCCGGGCTTCTCCTATTCTGGGCCCTGGCCTTCTACCAGATCACACTGCCGGGCATTCACTACGATGAGGCTGTCGAAGTGGTACCGGCCATGCAGATTCTCCTGGGGCAACCGACCGAACCTTTTCGCGGAGCAGGGCTCAACCTCGCTGGCCGGACTTTTCCCCTGATGGTGGTAGATTACATCGGAGCCCTCAACACCTATCTGGTCATACCCTTTTTCGCCTTCTTCGGCATCAGCGTCTTCTCCCTGCGCCTGATGTCAATCACGATTGCCTCCCTGACCCTTCTCCTCACTTACCGCCTTGCCAGGAAAATGTACAACAGAAGGGTGGCCACGGTCGCCTACCTGTTGCTGGCTGTTCATCCCTCCTTTGTCTTCTGGGCTCGCCAGGGGGTGTTCGTGACCCTGATCACCACCTGCTTCACCCTTGGCAGTCTGGTCAGTCTACTTCGATGGCGACGCCAGGGCAAGGACCGCTATCTCTATCTGACAGCCTTTCTCCTGGGCCTGGGCCTCTACGCCAAGTTTCTGTTCCTGTGGTTCATATTAGCCGCAGGGGGGGCATGGACTATCCTGAACATGGACCGTGTATTGGTTTGGCTACGTCAAGCAGGACAAGGCCTTCCCCGTCTGAACATTGCTCGCGTTGCCGCTTTCACCGCTGCCTTCCTCCTTGGGGCATCCATGCTGATCCTCTTCAACATCCAAACCAGCGGCACGGTCGGCACTATCCTGAACAACCTCGTTACCTCCTACTATGGCACCAGCAACCTGGCTCTTGCCAGCAACCTGGGGACCCGCCTCGATCACCTGCGCGTCTTCCTGAACGGTGGACACTTCTGGTATCTTGGAGGAATTTATGTCAACGATCTCTATCTCCTCTTATTCACGACCTTCAGCCTGATTGTTATCGGCCTTTTCGTCGCGCGCCGAGGTGAGGAAGAACGCTGGGCAGCCTTCCCTATTCTTTTCGTCCTCCTACTGGTACTGCAAAGCTGCTTCACCGTCTCCGCCCTGTGGGTCACCCACTACGCCATCCTCCTGCCCTGGCCCCAGTTGGTCGTGGCCGTGGCCCTGGACCTGGTGACCCGACGCAGCCCTTGGGGCAAGCCTAGCTTAGTTTCTGGTGTAAAAGTCGGTGGAGTGCGGGCGCGAGCCCGCTATTTGGGGGCAGGCTTGCGCCTGCCCTCCTGGCCTTTCGCACCCAGAACTGGCCTGGCCGTGGTGGCTCTGGCCACTGCTGTTCTGATCGGTGGCGACCTTTGGGTAGATCTACGGTACCACCAGGCTCTGAGCCGCAGTGGTGGCCAGGCTGCTCATTCCGCGGTTATCTATCAACTGGCTGACTATCTGGACCAAAAAAGCCTTGTCACCCCCGTCGCTGTGGACTGGGGCATCAAGGCCAACATCCAATTTCTGACCCACGGTCGGGTAAACCCGATAGAGATATTTGGCTACGAATGGGAAACAGGTCGGGATTTCAGAGCCCGCCTGGCTCCCTTCCTGGATGATCCTGACAACATTTACATCTTCCACTCGCCTGAGGAGACCGTTTTCCCTCGCCGTCAAGCCTTTGAGCAGGCGGTATCGGAACTGGGTAAAGCAGTGGTGACAGCAAAGCGTTTCTTTCAACCCGATGGCCGGACCATCTTCCTCCTGCTCCAGGTTGTAGATCAGTAGAAGAATGGCGCTTCACAGATTTTGGCCCCAGCTACCCGTGCATCTCTTTGGCCTGACGCACTCTCTCTGACGCGCTGGCACACGCCTTCAGGCAGACACGTGGCTCCGAAAGAGCGCCAGCGTGTGCCTGCGCGTCATCGCAGGCTCCCTGCTTTAGGGGAGAGTAAGAGGAGTGCATCGAAACTCTCCTTTGCGCACTCTCTCACATTGATGCGAGAGAGTGCGTCACCTTTCCTTCGGCCTCCCGCAGTTGGGCCAGGTACAGTTGGCGGATGTGGTTGAAGATGGCAATGTACTCCTCCGTGCCATAGTCAGGATAGGTCCAGTCCCAGGGCCTGAAACTACCCTTGACGAAGCGTAAGGTTACCTCACCATAGATCTCCTGGCCGAGGTAGAGCCGGTGCTGGTGATCCTTGGTGCTGGCCAGGACCAGCTTGGCCAGGGAAATATAACCGGGATCGAGATTGATGCGCCGTTTGCCCTCAGCGGCCAACCTCATCTCCAGGTCATTGGTAAATCGCTTGATCTCTGCCAGACGCCCCGCATCAATGAGTTGAGCAAAGGTCACAAATTTACGCACCAGGTTCTCCCCGAACTCCGCCGCGTAGTAGGTGGTGTGGTCGAAAGGTAAAAGCTCGGTCCTGTAATCTATGGGGCCGAACTCATGGCCCAGCCACTCCTCAACCGTCTCGAACAGCTCAACCTGCGCCGTGAACATACCGACCACAAGTTTGACCGGGGCAGGTGTTTTACTCTTTCCCATCATTGTCCTTCATCCGAACCCCAACCCTCGCTCCTTCAGGCTCACGTACCGTTGTTGACCAATTACCAGATGGTCGAGGACCTCAATGTCCAACATCTTGCCCGCCTGCACAATCTGCTCCGTAACCTTCACATCCTCTGGCGAAGGGGTGGGGTCACCACTGGGATGGTTATGGACCACGATTATGGCTGCGCAGTTGGCCTTGATAGCCTCGCGGAAGAGCTCCCCCACCCGGATGAGGGAAGTGTTAAGGCTCCCCCGATAGACTGTATGAGCAGCTAAGAGACGGTTCTTGGTATCCAGCAGGATAACTCTCAACTCCTCCTGTTCCAGGACACCCATTTCAAGCAGGTAGAGGTTGGCCACGTCAGCCGGCGATTTTACCTGCTGTCGCTCTCCTGGGCTTTCGATCAATAGACGCCGTCCCAGTTCAAGGGCAGCTTTGAGCTGAGCAGCCTTGGCCACCCCCAGGCCATGTTTGGCACACAGCTCAGAGAAACTGGCGCGAGCCAATCCCGTCAGTCCCCCAAACTGAGCCAGAAGACCCTTGGCCAGGTCAATGACGCTCTGCCCTCCCACCCCGGTGCGAAGGATGATGGCCAACAACTCCGTTGTAGAGAGAGAACCGGAACCATAGTGTTGTAGCCGCTCTCTGGGCCGCTCACTGACCGGCATCTCCTTGATAGTGGGGTGGTATTCGATATGGCTCAGGGCCGTCGTCCTGCCCTCCTGGATCACTTTTGTCTCCCTGTCCTCAGGCTCCATTTTTCCCCTCCCCCAGTTCTTCAGGTCCGCCACTCCTGACCCCATTCTACACGAGCAGATGTTAAAAGTCAACGAGGGAACGGTCTTTGCCACTCTGGCAGAGATGTGGTAGACTTGATTACGAGAGGAACGGAGAAGATGCCGGTTGATCAAATGTACGACGTGATCGTGGTGGGAGGTGGACACGCCGGGGCCGAGGCGGCTCTGGCCGCGGCCCGCATCGGCTGCCGCACGCTGCTCCTGACCAACCTCCTGGACACCATCTGCCTGATGAGCTGCAACCCCAGCATCGGGGGGCCGGCCAAAGGGCACCTGGTTCGTGAGATAGATGCCCTGGGAGGCGAGATGGCCCGCAACATTGACAGGACCTTCATCCAGGTCCGCCTCCTCAATTCCTCCAAAGGCCCGGCTGTACAGGCTCTCCGCGCCCAGGCCGACAAGCGCCTCTACTCCCTGACCATGAAGCACACCCTGGAGAGGACGCCTGATCTGGTCCTCAAACAGGCAATGGTGGATTCGCTCCTGGTCGAAGGAGATCGGGTTAAGGGAGTGGTGACCCACTTCGGGCAGACTTTCTATGGCCGAACGGTGATCCTGACCACAGGCACCTTCTTGAACGGCAGGCTGATCACCGGGGACCGGATCTATCCCGGCGGTCGGGCCGGCGAACCTCCGGCCAAGGGGCTTTCCCAGTCCCTGCGAGAGCTAGGTTTCACCCTGGGTCGCCTCAAGACGGGCACGCCGCCACGCATTGACGCCAACACCGTAGATTTCAGCAAAACTGAGGTACAGCCAGGGAGCGAGGAGCTACTCCACTTCAGTTTCGCCTGGCTCGACTCAGAACGTGCTGAGCCCTCCCCCTGGATTCTGGACCAGGAGCCCAACCCGGTCTACCCCATCCCCAGGCAAACGGAGTGGCGCCCCCAACTACCATGCTACCTGGTCTGCACCAACGAGGTCACTCACCAGATCATCCGCGACAACCTTGATCGCGCCCCCCTCTTCACCGGCATCATCGAAGGTATCGGGCCTCGTTACTGCCCCAGCATCGAGGACAAAATTGTGCGTTTCGCCCACAAGGACTCCCACCAATTGTTCCTTGAGCCTGAGGGCTGGCGGACCACAGAGGTCTACGTCCAGGGAGCCAACACCTCCCTGCCCGAAGACGTGCAGTTGGCCATGCTGCGCAGTATCCCCGCTCTGGAAAAGGTGGAGATGATGCGGGTGGGGTACGCGGTCGAGTACGACTACGTGCCGCCCAGTCAGATCAGCGCCTCCCTGGAGACCAAGCTGGTAGAGGGGCTTTTCCACGCCGGACAGATCAACGGCACCACCGGGTACGAGGAGGCAGCAGCCCAGGGCCTGATGGCCGGTATCAACGCTGCCCGGAAGGTGCTGGGCAAAGATCCTCTCATCCTGGGCCGCGATCAAGCCTACATCGGTGTCCTCATTGACGATCTGGTCACCAAGGAGATCAACGAGCCCTATCGGCACATGACCTCGCGAGCCGAGTACCGTCTGCTCTTGCGCCAGGACAACGCCGATCTACGTCTTACGCCGATTGGGTACGAAATGGGCCTGGCCGACCGGTGGCGATATGAGGCAGTGGAGAGAAAGAGAAAAGCTATTGAAGCGGAGCTGACCAGGCTGGCCGCCAAATGGCTCAGCCCCAAAGAGGCCAATGAGAAGCTGACCGAGCTGGGGCTACCCCTGTTTGACGACGGTGTCAATGCTCTGCAATTCCTGCGTCGGCCAGAGACAAGCTACGAGATTATAGCCACTTTGACCCCTTCGCCTCACCCGTTGAGCGTATCGGCCATCGAGCAGGTAGAGATTGAAGCCAAATACGCTGGCTACATCGAGAAGCAGCGCCGGCAGGTGGAAAGGATGCAGAGGTTGGAGAATTGGCCGATACCATCCGACTTCGACTACGACTCTCTGAGCGGGGTCCGCAAGGAGGCAAAGGAGAAATTGAGCAAGTTCCGCCCGGTGACCCTTGGCCAAGCCTCCCGCATCTACGGCATCAACCCCTCTGATGTCTCCCTCCTGATGGTCCATCTGGAAAGAGCAAGGGCAGGATAGCAGCGCTACATGGGACGAGACCTTGTCCAATTCCTTCAGGCCAACCGCAAACGTTACCTCTTCCTGAACCTGTTGATCTACGGCAGCCTCCTGCTCAACCTGGTCACCCGAGGTGGCACTGGCCGGCCTATCAGCGCCGAGCAGACCCTAGACCTGGTCAGCAGCCACAGCTTCCTGATCTGGCCACCAGTGGCGCTCATGGCCACAAAGAACATGGGGCTCATTGGTTTCGCTCTGGCCCTCGGGAACCTGGCCATCGGGACAGTCGTTATCCTGCTGACCGGCCTCTTCCCGCGATCCTTCTGGCTAGCCCTGCTCCTTTTCCTGGCCGCATCCTTTTCGGCTCCTGGTAGTTCCAGCGGGGCGACCTGGATCAACAGTCTGCGCTGGGCTTTCATCCTGCTGGAGCAACAGGCTTATGTTCTGGCCTTCTTCCTGGCGCGGCAAGCAGGGAAGACCGGTCTATGGATCCCCATACGCTACGACAGCAAGGGGATGAGAAACTTGCGGTTGATGGTCTCCCTCTACTTGATGATAGCGGCCCTCTTCCTCCTTTCAGGCTTGTTAGAAGCGTACGTGGTCATCAGATGAATGGAGCACGAGATGGCAAGGAAATCCATGGTCGTGGAGCCCATAGGTTGGGTCAGAAATGGGATCGAGCCGCTGGCTGAGGTCATATGGGAGGAGATAACGTCAGAAATAGTCGTTGAGGAGAAATGGGGGCTGGCCCTGGAGGGGCTTGAGGATTTCTCCCACATCATCGTCGTGTGGTGGATCAGCTACCTGGAGGATGAGAGAGGAACCGTGCTTCAAACACATCCGGAGCAGAAGGAGGAGTTGCCGCTGGTCGGCATCTTCGCCACCCGATCACCCGTGCGTCCGAATCCTATTGGAATAACGGCGGTGAAACTGCTCGAGCGGCAGGGTAACAGGCTCAAAGTTCTGGGGTTGGATGCCTACGATGGAACTCCCGTCCTGGACATCAAGCCCTATCTGACCAAAGGAGATTCAATCGAGGACGCTACAGTAGCTGATTGGGCCAAGCAGTTGTGGGAGAGGGGTTGAAGCCTGCCGCCTTATTCTGGTGAAGAAGCAGCCCCTATCGCTCCTCGACCCAGATTTCTGCCAGCAACAATCTATCCCCCAGCAGTTGACCATCGGCATCGAATATGGGCAGCCGTTGCCCTGTCCTCTCCTCATACATGCCAATAGCCAGTTGATAATGCCCCGGCCGGGTCTCCGGCTTGGCAACGATGTCGTAGGTATCCACCAGGACCTCACCCTCCACCCACCCGGTGGTAGGCCGGGTTCCTCCCCCGGGCACGCTGTCCTTCTGTCCCCAGATTCCATCCTGCCCGTCAATGAGGTGGGTGAAGACTTTGTAAGACACGTCCATCTCCCTCAGAGCTCGCCAGTAGAGGGTCAAGCGCAAGGTCCCTCCCGCTTGGATCGAGTCAACATCCAAATCGTATCCCAGGAACTGCACTGTCTCCCCCAGTCTGGCCTCCATTGGATGCTCGATACCAGCCGGTACGGTGAAAGAGTGGGGCCGACCTTGAACCAGGACGCTTCCCAGAGTCAGCTTATCTCCCACAGTAAGGAACCACCTCTTGAGAGGGAGGGGCTGACCGTTAGCGGAGCTGAACAAGGCCACTTGCAATTGATAGCGTCCATCAGGAATGTCAGCGGGCAGGACCAGGTCCCATTGATCTCGCACCAGCTCCTTGACCATCCATCGCCAGGTCGGATAGGTACCATCCACCGGAAACCCTTGTCGGTCCACCCAGACCTGCCCCTGCCTATCCCGCAACTGCAAGTTGATCACATAGTCATCCTTTAATTCGGCCCATGCCTGCCAGAAGAGGTCCACGTGCAGTACATCCCCTGGCCGTAACTGTTCCATCCCCAAACTGTAGCCCAACAGCTTGATCCTGTCCGCAAAGTTGGCACCGACAACCCGCCCCATGGCCGGCAGAGGCTCCGTGACCACCACTTCCGGCCGAACCACCCTTACCGAGCCCAGATGCACCCTTACCCCCGGCGAAACGCTACGGCTGTCTTTCACCTCAAGCTCTTTGCCGGTCGCTGGCTCATACATCCCCAGCTCCAGAGTGTACTCCCCAGGCGGTGTGCCCGGCGGCACTATCAAACGCCAGGGATCACGAAGCACCTCCCCGGGAACCCATTGGGAGGTGGGATAAAGAGGACCAATGGGTTGACCATCGAAAACGGTCCAACTGTGCCCGTGCCCATCCTTGAGCCCCATCGAAACTCTATAGTTCGCTGACATCGGCTGGCGAGGTCGCCAGTAGAGGATCAGGTCAATCCCCCTCCCGGCCTCGACAGACTCCAGGCCCCCATCGAACCCCAACAAATCCAGGCTATCCCCCAGGGATACAGCCAGGGGGTGGTCCACGGCTGGGATGGAGGTGACCGGCTCTCCGCTGGTCAAATATCCCTGCACCCTGATGTTACTCTCCCCGGCGACAGTGACCTCATCGAACTGGCGGCCATGTTCCTCAAGCCAGCGGCGGATGAACCCCTCAGGGTCGGTCACGGTGTCATAGGCCCGTAGGACCCAGAGGCGCGGATTTACGGCAAAGACCTCCTCTAAAGCCTGGGCTGTCTGCGTCTCGGTGGTGGCATAGAAATCGGAGGCGGGATTGCCCCATCCCAGGTTGCTGCTCCCCCCAATAGTGCCCGTCTGCAGGACCACCGGTCCCTCTACCTGCTGGCTCCTAGCCGGCGTGTATTCGACCAACCGTCCCCGCCAGGCGATGGGACCGTCGTAGTAGTAAAGAAAGGCGGGATAGGCGTAGCCGGCATTTATCAGGACCGCATCGCCCGGTCGCCAACGCTCCTCGATATGGCTCACTGCCCCTCGCAGGTCATCAGCTGCATAGGCCGGATCAAAGTGGAAATTGTAAACTGAGTAGGCCGAGCCCCCCACTATCACTCCCAGGCAGACCGTTGCGGCCACAATGGAGGAGCGACCAAGGCGGGCCAGACCAGCGGCCAGAAGCAGATAGAAGGCAGGTGAGTAAGTAAAGATGTAGCGGACATGGTAAAGAGGTTTCCACAGGGAAAAGAGGTAGATAGCCATGAGGGGAACGAAGGTGTAGCCAAGAAGAAGGGAACCGGGCGTTGGGGACTGGGAATCGCGGTTTCTCTTCGACAAGAGACCGGCAACGTAGAGGGCAGCCATGAGAAGCAGGATGGGCCACACAATGTAGGGATCGGCCGACTGGCCCAGAGAAAGAGCTGTCCAGGACTCAAGGAGAACCTGGCCCAAAAGGACAAAGCTGCGCCAGGGAGGAACGGGAGGCTCGGTGGCCTGACGGTAGGCGATGGGCAGCCAGGGGAGGTAGAGAACGAAGATAGCTGCCTGCCCGGCGAGCCAGCGAGGGATAGGAGGTCGAAAGAACATTTCCGGCACGGCTCTTGTCTCGATCCGTCTGGTCAAGAGCCACCGGGCAAAGACGTAGAGATTCTGAAACAAGATCAGGAAGAAGAAGTAGTATAGAGTGTAAAGGCCAAGGACAGCAGTGAGGACATATCCCATCCACGGCCATATGTTAGATGCCAGTTTCAAACCCAGGCCACGGTCTGCACCCAGCCTCGTTCCTGGCCGCAGCCGCATCATGAAATAGACCGATGCCAGACCCAGAAAAGCACCAAGGGTGTACATGCGAACTTCCTGGGAGTACCAGAGGTTATAGGGAGACACAGCTACCAGACCGGCGGCGATGAGACCGACCGTGGAGTTGAAAAACGCTTTCCCAACCCTCTGGACCAGAGGGATCAAGAGGATACCGAAGGCAAGGGACAAGAAGGCTGCCGCAAACTCTGTTTTCCCCACCAGGCCTATCCAGAAGTGGAGGAGGTAGTAGTAGAAGGGAGGATGGATGTCGCCCGCCGTGTGGCTCGTAAGGGAGACCACATCCTTCTGCGCCAGGAGGAGGCTCACTGTCTCGTCGTACCACAGGCTTTGAAAGCCCAGGCGGTAGAGGCGCAGGGCAAAACCCAGCAAGATGATGACCAGCAAAATCCAGGGAATGGCAGCCCCAGATCTCTTTGAATACGCCTTTCTAGCTCTGACCGGTGACAACTTCTCGTTCAATCCGAATCCTGCCTCGTTAATAGAGATCCGTGGAAGATACCGCACAAATGGTATCATGTTGAAGCTGTTCCGGCAAATTCCTGGTAATGAAAAGAGCCAGGCTAAAATCTGTGGAGGAGTGGAGCCCTTCGACGGAGCTCAGGACGGCGCCTTCAGGCGGATAAGACCGGCTGAAGCCTCGACTCCCACAAGTTTTGGCCAGGCTCTAATGAAAAGAGCCACTGAGCGTTTGCCAGTGGCTCTCTCATTTGAGGCCCCGTCTGGATACTTGCGCAAAACCCTCAGGGCTTTCTCTGAAGCTTGTAATATCCACCAATGGGCCGATACTCGTATTGTTGAGCAAAGACGGGATCATACTCAATTAAGTATACTGGGCGCGTTTCACTAGCTCGATCCACAAGGCTAATTTCTTCATGCTCAATATCCGCCAGAATCTCGGGAGTACTAGCTCCTTGGCTCCACAACTTGTAGTAAGAAGCTACATTGAACCTGGAGCGATTGAAAACAGTTAGATCTGGCCGCTGTCCCTCCACCACCTGAAAGTATTCCAAAACAACGGCCGATGACCATCGAGCCAGAACCAGGGAATCTGGTTCCGCTGTGGCGAAGACTCGGTCAGCGAATTCTTGGGCGGTGCGATTCTGACTTTGATCCACCCAGCGGTAATTGAGAACCAAGGCCAACAGTCCTATTAGCAGTGCTGTACTTAACGGGATCCAGGTCAGGCATGACCCTGCCCATCTATGAGTAACATCCGTCACCCAATGCCCTATCCACTGTATACTCTCTTGGAAACCAATCGCAATCCATAAGACCCAAACCAGGTAGGTAGGTAGAAACATCGTATCCTTGTCCACCACAGCGTAGTTAATGAAAAAGAGAGCATTAGTAGCGAATATCAACCACAGAAAGAAGAATGTCTTACGGTCATCCCTGAATTGACGAAAGCCTCCTACAAGCCCAATTATGACACCGATGCCCAGGTAGTTTCTCCAGAGATAAGAGAAATAGCGGCCAACCTCGGAGAGGAAACCAGACCAGTCATAGCCAAAGGCGAAGAAGCGATACATCTGGCCCGAGATCATCCAAAATAGACCCTTCGGACTCCGCAGATCAACGCCATAATAAGCTTTCACGTAGTTCAGAGGTGGCTCAGCAGCATAACGAAGGGGCAGATAGAGGTATACTGAAAGCCCCAGCAGAAAAGCAAAGAGCATCAGAGTCAAGGTTTTTAGAGTTAAGAATTGTCGTGCGTCAACCCTCAGAATGAAATAGACAAAACCAAAGCTGGAAAGGATTCCGGACATATGATTACCCAAGCTCAAACCATACACGAGCATGAAAGCGGGAAGAAGCCAGGGAGTTCTGTCCCTTTCCCAAACAAGCAAGATGAGGATCAGCACCGCGAGTAAGAATAAGTGAAGGGTGTACACCTCGGCCACAACAGCAACGTGCCAATAGTAGTAGGAGAAGGAGAAAAGCATGACTGAGGCCAAGGAAAGGAAGGAATTTCCTGTCAGCAATAGCATGATGTGGTACACTACCACAACAGTCAGCGCAGCGAAGGTGGCGGACATCAGGTTAAGGCCGTACGCCACATCTCCCCAGGGGACATAGGTGAACAACTTGCCCAAAAGAAGATAAAGAGGATAGCCAGTGGCATGGACAATGCCAAGAGAATAGGCCCCCGTGACTAACTCGGCACTATCGAAGCCGTACACTGTAGGGCATAGAGTCTTCAAGTAAACAGCAAAGGTCAAAAAGAAAAGCGCTAACGACCGAACAGATGGAGATAGAAGAAGTCTGGCTATGTTCAACTTTGCGACATTTGCCATCTGGATGGATATTCTGTCAAGCACAGTTCCCAATTACTTAACCTCCAACCCGTGCCTCATCGTGGGAAGTAGATCGGTTGATATGGTACAGTTGTCTGAGTCGCACCTGGAGGAGAATAGGGGATCTGTATCTCCGTGGCTATTGGTATGAAGGGTCCGTAGTAGAGTCCACCAGGTAGGCTCGTTGGCGGGGGCTGAAGTCCTACAACTGTCGCTAAGGCAACCGACCCTACAGCCAGGATGGTACAGACCCCTATAGCTAAGACTACCCTCAGTGGGAGTTGGTATCTAAAGAGTTGTAGAATGGTTTAACCTCTACCTTTGCTTTGTACTCGTGCAAAAATAACTTTCCGCTTTTGATCCACTTTTCAAGGGCAAGGTCAGGACGCAATAGAAATACTATTTCTGCACGAGTGCTTCGTGACGCCTTGTGCCCATACTCAAGGTAATAACAAGGGCGCTGCATCGTCTTTGGTCTAGCGCACGCCAAAACCCACCGTGTTATGGCCACCACTGGAGAAGTACATGGCCCGCTCCACGATGATCGGTCGGTCGGCCACCAGCCTGGTGGCAAAGGCCCGGTCCGGCCCAACTTCGCTCTCCGCCCCAGCTACGATGGTGTACCGGCTGTTGGCCCCTACCCTGTGCTCCCGACTGATGTTCGACCCCCCTTGCACCATGTACGTCACCTGGACGGTGGTCGCTTCATCGTTGGCATTCTGGATCAAGATGTAGGTGCCAAATCCACCGCCAGTATAGCCCTCCGCCAGATACCACACCGTGCTGGGCGCTGTCACACCGATGGTGTTGTGACCACCGTTGGAGAAGTACATGGCCCGCTCCACGATGATCGGTCGGTCGGCCACCAGCCTGGT
>JBHIDP010000052.1:0-14797 GCA_046760185.1 Anaerolineae bacterium | reverse complement strand
GACAGGCTCAGTCGAGCCGTTCTGGCATCTTGGAATTGCCAAAGTGCAAAGATAGTGCTACTTTTGAAATAGGACTAAATAAGACCAGATTCAGACCAGACTTTGACTGAACTTTGACCTTCTGGTAGTATACTTATACAGTGCTGCGTTGATGGCTAAACGATGACACCGAAATAAATTGTTAGGAGATGAGATCATGGAAAGGACAATTCTGAGCGTACCAGCTATGTACGCTGATCACCATGTCACTCGGGTCAAGGATGCCCTGTCGGGCCTGTCCGGTGTGGTCGAAGTCACAGCCAGCGCCGCTTTCAAACAGGTGATCGTTGACTACGAACCATCTTCGGTCTCAGTCAAGGACCTGACCGCAGCCCTCGAAGAAGCGGGCTATCCTGTCCAGGACGAGAAGGCGATGTCCGAGAGCGAGGTGAAAGAATCGGACCCGGCCTGGAAAGCTCTAGGGCTGCGTGTGACTACGACCAATCCCACTGACCTGGAAATGTCCGGGGAATTCCGGAGATACTGATTGAACAAAGGAGATTTATATGGCTGAGGTAAGGACCATTGATCCTGCGGCTAAGACCGTGCTGGAATGGGCTGAAGCGGAGGGGTATTCCACCGCTTTCAGCCGGGCTGAGGCTATGAAGGCCTGTCCCATCGGCGCGGATGGTCGCTGCTGTAAGAACTGTTTCATGGGGCCCTGTCGCCTGGTCAAGGAAGGGCAAACGGGCATCTGCGGGGCTACTCTGGATACCGTCGCCGCCAGGAACCTGGCGCGGGCTATCGCTGCTGGCACGGCTGCCCACTCAGATCACGGACGTGACCTGGCCTTCACCCTCGAAGCTGTAGCCAGGGGTGAAGCTCAGGGATACCAGATCAGGGATGAAGCCAAACTGAGAACGGTGGCCGGGTACATGGGCATCGCCGTTGAGGGACGGACCAAGGATGAGATTGCCCTCGATGTGGCTGAGAAGGCCATCGGTGAGTTCAGCAAGCAGAGAGGAGAGTTGATCTACCTCTCCCGCGCCCCGAAAAAGCGCCAGGAGATATGGCACAAGTTGGGTATCGTCCCGCGCGGCATTGATCGAGAGGTGGTGGATGTCCTGCACCGCACCCACATGGGTGATGATCAGGATCCGGAGCACATCCTGATGCAAGCGGTGAGAACGGCCTTGGCCGATGGCTGGGGCGGGTCCATGCTGGCCACCGATATATCCGATATCCTCTTCGGCACTCCCAGCCCACGCGTGGCCAAGGTAAACCTGGGGGTGCTCAAGGATGATGAGGTCAACATCGTGGTGCACGGCCACCAGCCGACCCTTTCGGAGATGATTGTGACCGCAGCCCACGATCCCGAATTGATCGAACTGGCCAAATCCAAGGGGGCCAAAGGGATCAACCTGTGCGGTATCTGCTGCACCTCCAATGAAATCCTGATCCGACAGGGTGTGCCGTCCGCCGGGAACTTCTTGAACCAGGAACTGGCTATCCTCACCGGAGCGGTAGAGGCCATGGTGGTGGATGTGCAGTGCATTATGCAGGCCCTGTCGGACCTTTCCAACAAGTTCCACACCAAGCTCATTACCACCTCTCCCAAGGTGAAGATCCAGGGAGCCACTCACGTGGAGTTCGACGAGACCCGGGCCCTGGACATCGCCAGGGACATTGTCAAACTGGCCATCGAGAACTACCCGAACCGGGGGGAGATCCGCATCCCAAACTTCAGCGAAGACCTGATCCCTGGCTTCTCCCACGAGTACATCGGCTACATGCAAGGTGGCTATTACCGCTCCTCCTTCCGCCCGCTGAACGATGCTGTCATCGCCGGCCGGCTACGGGGCGTGGCAGCAGTGGTCGGATGCAATAACCCCCGTACCACCCAGGATGCAGCCCACCACTATATCGTCAAGGAGTTCTTGAAGAATGACGTTCTCGTAGCCCAGACCGGTTGTGGGGCTCTGGCCAACGCCAAGTACGGCCTCCTCCTGGGCGAAGCCATGGAATACGCCGGGCCCGGCCTGAGGGAGGTCTGCGAGGCCATTGGCATCCCACCAGTACTCCACCTGGGCTCCTGTGTAGACAACACCCGCATCTTGACCGTGCTGACCCAGATGGCGACCGAGGGGGGATTGGGCAACGACATCTCCGACATCCCAGCGGTGGGCATCGCTCCGGAGTGGATGAGCGAGAAGGCCCTGGCCATCGGTGCCTACGCTGCCGCCTCGGGTGCCTACGTCATCTTCGGCATCGAATCGCCGATCGGAGCGAGTGAAGAGGTGACCCGCCTCATGACTGAGGGTTGGGAAGAGAAGGTGGGCGGCAAGATGGAATTCGTGCCTGACCCGGAGGAGATCGTGGCGAAGTCGCTGGCCCACATTGACAAGAAGCGCGCCGCCCTTAAACTGCCGGCCCACGATCCGGACCGCTTCGGTCTGAGCGGCGACTGGCGGATGGAGGAGCTCTTGGCGCTATCACCGCAGGAGCGGCAGAGAGCCTTGTACGGCCGGGTACCGGTAGCGGCATCATGACGGTAGCGGGTGAGACAACGCAGTCCGTTTTGACCTCTCTAGCAGCCTACTATCGCCTGGAGAGATGCCGAGAGTGCGAGTGCTTGCAGGGGGCCCTGGTGCAGTTGTCTCTTGAGAGCGAGGATGAAGGGCTACAAGCTGAGATCGAGAGTTTGCAGGTAGCCCGGTCAGAGATGCATGGTTGCCTGGGTTGCGATCCCTGCCCGCCGGCCGACCTTCTGGCTGAGTATCTGCTGAGCGGGGCTGCGTGCTCCCTCTGAGAAAGAGAAAGCTGGGGGATGACAGGATGTTGAAAGTGAAACCGCCAGCGAGCTACCCACCGGAAGAGGGTCATTACCTCCGAGGTAACGATTATTCACCAGTAGCGGTAGTTGTGACGTTGAACGGGGATTATGAGAATGTCCCCCCAGCCGTCGAGGGACTGGTGAGGGCGGCTATTGAGAAGGGTGCTGCCTTGGCCGGAACCTTGCAGACTGCCAACATCGGGATCGAGAAGATCGTGGCCAACGTGGTGGCTAACCCCAACATCCGCTATTTGGTCCTTTGCGGGACCGAGGTGGCAGGCCATATGGCTGGCGATGCTCTTCGGGCCTTGCTGGAGGAGGGAATTGACCAAAGGCGGGTGATTGTCGGGACGAAGGCGCCCACGGCTTACCTCTTCAATATCCCTTTGGAGGCCATCCAAAGATTCAGGCAACAACTGATCCTGGTGAATCTGCTCATGGAGACCGACCCCCAGGTGGTGGGAAGGGGGGTCTGGTCTTGCTACCAGGAGGAACCGACGGAATTCCAGGGGTACACCCTACACGATCCGGGCGCCTATCCCGAACCAGCCATCAGCACGAAGCTAACTTGGCGGATCACTAAGCCCCAAGAGGTGGAAGAATGGGAGATTGATGAGGTGCTCCAGGAGCTTGAGGGGAGGCAGTGAGATGTCTGGGGAAGAATTGGAAAATCAGCTTAGAGGGTACCACGTGGTGATCGGGGCCCTGCAAGCAGTCACCGAGGACATCTGTGTAGAATGCATCATGCTGGAAGGGGTCCTGACCAAGGTGGCTAAGCGACTGAAGAGGCTGTCTATGGATATTGAAGGTTCGGGCCTGGCCCCGGAAGAGAGGAGGAAACTCACAAGCGGAGCAGATGCTCTTGCCTCGAACCTGGGAAAGATTCCTCAAGCCTTGGAATATACCTGACAGAAGACCGCTGAGCGGTGCCTGCTGGGAGCAGGCTGTTTTGTGACCGGGGCGCTAGGTCTGATGAGAGAGGTTTCTGCCTGACCTGAGCGGGTACATGATGGAAAGAAAGGCTTTGGAGAAACTGGCGCCAGAGATCAGGCGAAGGTATACCGAGACCTTGGGCCCGAAACTCGTTGCCCTGGCCTTCTTCGGCTCCTGGGCACGAGGCGAGGCGGATGAGGGCAGTGACGTAGATGTGCTCCTCATTGCCCGTCATCTCCCCCGGGACCCTTTCGAGCGAAATCGAGTGAGCTATGAACCTCTCTCTGGCTTGAAGGGAGAAGGACGCATCTCTGTCCTGGCCCGGACCGAGGAAGAGTTCAGCGCCGATGTCACCCCTTTGCACCTGGATCTGGCGGAGGATGCCCGTATCATTCACGATCCTCAGGACTTTCTGACCGTTAAGCTCCAGCGGGTGCGAGAGCTAATCGAGGAGGCGGGCCTGGAACGGCGACACGGTGAGAGCGGGTGGTGGTGGTGGTGGAAGGGGCCTCCGCCTCGTCCAGATTGCTGGTCACTCACCTGGGAGGGGTTCAAGTCATGAACCCCAGGGAAGGTGGAGCCTACCGGCTGGAGCTGGCCAGGCGGCCTCTCCTCATGGCCGAGGAAAATCTGAAGCCCGACTTCTGGCCCTCTGCGGTGGCCAACGCGCAATTGGTTGTCGAGAACGCAGCCAAGGCCATCTGTGCCTGCTTTGGTCCGGTGCCCAAGACCCATGACACCGCTGAGGTGCTCCAGTTGCTTACGGGCACGGAACTACCCCGGGAAATAGTCGGCCAGATCGAGGCCGTCATCCCCATAGCCAGGGAGTATGGTAGAAAGAAGCATATCCAGGCCACCTATGGCGAAGAAGAGGCTTTTCTCACCCCCTGGGCCATCTTTGGGGAAAAAGAGGCCCGTCAGGCAGTAGAGGATGCCCGTCGTTGCCTGGCCGTTGCCACAGGCGTTTACGAACACTTCTTTGGTCAAGGCTAATGTGGAAGGTGAAACCACAGATGGTTGGGGCCATCTATCCTCCCGCAGGTTACAGCGAAGCTTCTGGGGCAGGGTTATCACTCCTTAAACCTGCGGGAGGATTTATCGAGTGAATAAACGAACAACAACGGCGTAAGGTAGAAGGAGGAACTAAATGTCTAGATATATCGCAACTGCGGCCATTCGAGGAGCTAACAACATCGTCCAGGAGGCTGAAAGCCTGTTGAACAAGGCCCTGGAGGAAAAGGGGCCCGACACGCCGGTGGCCTTCACCAATACGGCCTACTATCTACCGGTCATCCTCGGCCTGACTGGCCGGGAGGTGTCGAAGGTGGGGGAGCTGGTACCGGTCATTGAATATGCCAAGTCGCTGTTGCATCCGGTCCCCAGTGACCAGCGGTGGAGGCCCTATCTTGGAGAGACCCTTGACTGCGGCATAGCCACCCTTCTGGCCGAAGAAGCCATCATGGGCATTCGCTTCGTCTATGGGGAACAACCGGAATCACTACCCGGTTTCCGCTTGGCCACTTCCAGCTTCACCAGCCCCGACTTCGAAGGGGGCACCGGCGACGGGCACTTGAACGGCCCCATTGACGATATCCAGCTCAGAAGCTGGGGTATCCAGCTCGTAGACGGGCGCATGCCGGGCTTCGCGGCCATTGTCGGTTGTGCCAAGTCCAACGAGGTGGCGGTCAAGATCGTGCGTGAACTTCAGCGTCGCAACATCCTGGTCTTCCTCTCGGGCAACGTGAGCGGGCGCAGCATCATCCACCAACTGATGGAGGAAGGGGTGGAACTGGGCTACGACACGTACACCGTACCCTTTGGTACTGACACTCTGAGCGCCATCTATGCTTTAGGATTCGCCACCCGCTCGGCCTTGACCTTCGGGGGTATGAAGGGTGGTCAGGCACGAGACATCCTCCTCTACAACAAGTACCGTGTCTTCGCCTTCGTCCTGGCCCTGGGCGAGGTGGATGATCTGAAGTACGCCACCGCAGCGGGGGCCATCAGCTACGGGTTCCCGGTCATCGCCGACACCGTCATCCCCCAGATACTCCCTACCGGCGTCACCCAGTACGAGCACGTCATATCCATGCCCTTCGATGAGATCGAGGGGAAGGATGATCTGGAGCGAGCTGAGCGCCTGGTACAGAAGGCTATCGAGGTACGGGGGGTCAAGATCCGCGTGGCCGAGGTACCGATTCCGGTACCCTACGGTTCAGCCTTCGAGGGGGAGCGGGTCCGGAAGGCAGATATGCGCATTGAGTTTGGCGGTAAGTACTCCCGCGCCTTCGAGTATCTGCGCATGGTAGACCTGGATGAGGTCGAGGACGGCAAGATAACCGTAGTCGGCCACGGCTTTGAGGATATGGAAGAGCAAGGGGCCATGGACCTGGGTATCGTGGTCGAGGTGGCTGGCCGGAAGATGCAGAAGGACTTCGAGCCGGTGCTGGAACGGCAGATTCACTACTTCATCAACGGCGCCTCTGGGGTGCAACACATAGGCCAGCGCGACATAGCTTGGATCCGTATCAGCAAGGCAGCGGCCAACAGCGGCTTCACTTTGAGGCACTTCGGTGACATTTTGTATGCTCGCTTCCATTCCGACTTTGGGGCCATAGTGGACAAGGTCCAGGTCACCATCTACACCGAGAAGAAGGAGCTGAAGAAATGGCTGAAGACAGCGCGCGCTGCCTACGATGAGCGCAACAAGCGTCTAGCCGACATGACCGATGAGTCGGTGGATGAGTTCTATAGCTGCACCCTGTGCCAGTCCTTCGCCCCGAACCACGTCTGCGTCATCAGCCCCCAGCGGCTGGGACTGTGTGGGGCCTATAACTGGCTCGACTGCAAAGCATCCCACCAGATCAATCCCACCGGCCCCAACCAGCCGGTCTCCAAGGATGGCGCCATTAACGAGGCTAAGGGATACTGGGAAGGCCCCATACAGTTCGTCTATCAACATTCCAACCAGCAGGTTGAAAAGGTCTCCATGTACTCCATCATGGAGAACCCCATGACCGCCTGCGGCTGCTTCGAGTGCATCGCCATGGTCATACCGGAGGCCAACGGCATCATGGTGGTCAGCCGTGAGGATCCCAGCATGACCCCAGCCGGCATGACCTTCTCTACCCTGGCCGGTGTGGCTGGTGGGGGATTGCAGACCCCTGGTGTGATGGGGGTGGGGAAATACTATCTTGTCAGCCCCAAGTTCATTGCCCCTGATGGGGGGTTCAAGCGAGTGGTCTGGATGTCCTCCTTCCTCAAAGAGACCATGGCCGAGGAATTGAAGGCCGTGGCGGAGCGGGAGGGCGACCCGGACCTGATTGATAAGATTGCCGATGAGCGTGTAGCCACAACCGTTGAGGAGTTGCTGCCTTTCCTGGAGGAGAAAGGGCATCCCGCTCTGACCATGCCTCCCCTCTTCTAGCCTGACCCTTGAACGACGCCCAAAACAGCACAACTGAACGTGTGGAGGCGGCAACTCGCACCGTCCCGGTGCCGGGACGGCACTGGGGTTGCCGAAAAGCGCCGAGAACAAGGCGTTCGCCCCTGAGGGACTCAGCCCGAAGGGTTCTCGCATCCATGATCACCAGCGTCTCGGCAATTCAGCTATGCGATTTTGGAGCGGCGATCAAGTCTTCATGCCTGAGCCTCCTCTTCCCCCTTTTGACCCGTCTGGGTATGACCAGGGTGGTGATCGAGACCAAGGAGGCCAGGCGGCTGACCATCGGTTGAACAAAGAACAAAGATAATGCGATGAGCAGTAGAAGGAGACAACGATGCCTGTTACTGTTGAGATCCCTAAAGAGAGTTGGGTAGGCCAAGTGCGGGAAGTGACCCTGGGGGCCACCTCGGCTGAGGGAGGCACCCGGGCCAAGACGGTAACCGTCGGTGGTGAGACGACACTCCCTTTTCTGCACTTCGAGGGAGCCATCCCCCACCCTCCAGCACTGGCCATCGAGATCAAAGACAAGAGACCAGAGGACTGGTCGCCACTTCTGCTCGAGGTGTGGGGTGATATCGTAGATGACCCAGCCGAGTGGGCCAAGGCCGCTGAGGAGCAGGGAGCCGACATAGTCCTTCTCAGGCTCAGCCTCACCGACAGCAAGGGGAAAGAGAATACGGCCGAGAACGCCAAGGCTACGGTCAGAAAGGCGTTGGAGGCCACTGGCCTGCCTCTCATAGTCTTCGGCCCTGGCCAGGCAGAACTGGACAACGAGCTTATCGTAGCCGTGGCTGAGGAAGCAAAAGGGGAACGGTTGGTTCTGGGAATCTGCGAGGATAAGAACTACCGCACCATCGTCGCCGCTGCCCTGGCCCATGGCCATCTGGTTGACTCCCGTACCCCCATGGATGTCAACCTGGCCAAACAGCTCATCATCCTCATCCACGACATGGGTCTTGATTTACACCGCATCCTCATGGACCCCAGCACAGGCGCTCTTGGCTATGGTATAGAGTACGGTTATTCGGTTATGGAACGGCTGCGCATCGCCGCCCTTCAGGGTGACAGCATGACCCAGCAGCCGATACTGGTCACCCCTGGCGAGGAAGCCTGGAGGGTTAAGGAGGCAAAGGTCGGCGAGGGGGTGCCTGAGGTTTGGGGAGAATGGGAGGAGCGTGCCATCACCTGGGAGACTCTGACCGCTGCCGCCCTGGTCGAATCAGGCGCGGATGTCCTGGTCATGCGCCATCCTGAGGCTGTGCGCCGCGTGAAGGGCATGATCGGCCAGTTAATGACCAGTGACCAATTGGGGGTTAGTTATTGAGGAGTGCCCTGCATGCGGGGTCCTTACTCCCGAACAGAATAATAACCAGGGTGGTGAGGTGGCCCGGTGAGGAGTTCTAGGTTTTCAGGGCGGTTGTCATCTTTTCGTCTCCCATTCACTTGCTGTTCTTCCGCCCAGTAGATAATACTGCCGGTCGGCAAGGTTTCGGTGCCCGTCTTGGTGTACTTGCGTTTGGCGACATAAGCGCATTTCTGACATAAGCCAGTGAAACCTCGCCAATCGAAGGTGCTAACGAGCATGCGCTCGGAGCCGCAGACTCCGCAACGGACGGGAACGTACTTCCCCTGGCGGCGGGACCAGCAAATCACACTACCGTTAGGCAGATACTGGTCTTTTGTGCGACGTTTCCCCTTGCTCATCTTGTTACCTCTCCTGAATAGGTCGGCGACCGTTCTCGCCCCTGAAGGTTTTCGAACAATAGATGCTAGTAGATTCTTCGGTGAAAAAAGGTAGCACAGATTTTCTAGTGTGTCAAGCAGAGGAGTTAGAGAAATGGCTCTCACCGGACTGCAGATTTATAAGATGTTGCCCGGCACGAATTGTCGGGAATGCGGATTTCCGACTTGTCTCGCCTTCGCCATGAAGCTGGCGGTCAAGCAGGCGGAGCTGGCCGCCTGCCCTTACGTCAGTGAGGAATCCAAAGCTCAGTTGGCCGCTGCTTCGGCCCCACCCATTCGTCTGGTTGCCATCGGTGGTGATACAAGGAAGATAGAAGTGGGCAACGAGACTGTTCTCTTCCGCCATGAGAAGACCTTCTACCACCCTCCCGGCCTGATGGTACGGGTTAAGGACACTCAGCCGGTGGAGGAGGTTAAGGCCATCGCCGCCGCCGTGGATGGGTACTCTGTAGAGTATGTCGGTCTGAACTTGAGGCTTGATGGTCTGGCCATAGAGAGCGCCTCCGGCGACGGCAGTGCCTTTGCTGACTGTGTGGCTGCTGTGCGGGCCGAAACAGACCTGCCTCTCATCCTGATGAGTCAGGACCCTGAGATTATGGAGGCTGGGCTGCAAAAGACTGATGGCCTCACTCCCCTCATCTACTCAGCCAACGCCAACAACTGGCAAGCCATGGCCGAACTGGCCCAGAAACACAAGGTGCCCCTGGCTGTCCACACTGCGGAGGGGCTCGAATCCCTGGCCACCCTAACCGAGCAGATCAAGGAAGATGGGGTGGAAGACCTGGTCCTTGATCCCGGTACGCGGGATTTTCAGGACTCGCTGGCGGCCTTGACCCAGATCAGACGCCTGGCGCTGAAGAAGAACTTCCGCCCTCTGGGATACCCGATCATCACCTTTCCCGGCGAGGGAGCTTCTTCTCCTAGCGAGGAGTCGCTCCTGGCCGCGCAGCACATCAGCAAGTACAGTGGCTTCGTCGTCCTGGACCACTTCAATCCGGCCACCGTCTATCCGCTCCTGGTCCTTCGCCAGAACATCTTCACCGATCCGCAGAAACCGATACAGGTCCAGCCGGGCATCTACGAGATCAACAATCCCCAACCAGATTCCCCAGTGCTGGTCACCACTAACTTCTCCATCACCTACTTCAGTGTGGCCAACGAGGTGGAAGGAAGCGGCAACCCGGCCTGGCTCCTGATTGCCGACGCTGAGGGGATGAGCGTCCTTACCGCCTGGGCGGCCGGGAAATTCGACGCCGAGAAGATTGCCAAATCGGTCAACAGCACCGGTCTGACGGACAAGATCAGCCATCAGAAAATAGTCATCCCCGGCCACGTAGCTGTCCTCTCCGGAGAGTTGGAGGAGGAGTTGCCTGGTTGGGAAATCCTGGTGGGTCCCCGCGAGGCCGTAGACCTGCCAGCTTTCCTGAAGCTGTGGAAGTAATCCCTCTTCGCAAACAAAGGAGGGAGATATCCTATCAGCACCTATACAGTCCTTTTCAAACCTGAGGATAGAGCGGCCCAGGTACAGACTGGCAGCTTGATACAAGAAGCGGCCAGACAGGCTGGTATTGACCTCAACATCCCCTGTGGCGGGCAGGGGCGGTGCGGCCGTTGCGCTGTAGTGGTGGAGAGCGGGAATGTACGCCGCCGCTCCACCCTACGCCTGTCGGCGGCGGATGTAGAGCAGGGATACGCCCTGGCCTGCCAAACTGTCATTCAAGGGGATACGGTTGTTTTCGTACCACCCCAGGAGAAGATCGAACGGAGGCTGACGACAGACAAGACGGCGGCCAAAGTAGCCGTTCCCTTCGAATATGACTGGCAGAGGGATCAGTCCATCCACAAGTATCTCCTCTCCATCACCCCCCCTAGTCTGGCCGATAACACCGATGACCTGGCCCGTATACGTCGGGCTTTGGCTCGCCAGCATGGAGTGAAAGGCATAACTACAACCATACCAACCCTCAGGAAAATCAGCGGTGTCCTGCGAGAGGCTGACTGGCAGGTTACAGCCGTATTGGAGATGGATACCTGGCTCTCTCCGGATGGGCCACCACGGCTCATTGATCTGCTGCCAGGGGATCAAACGGGAAGCTCCTGGGGGGTAGCGGTGGACATCGGTACCACCAGTAACGTGGTCTACCTGGTTGATCTCCTGAGCGGTGAGGTGGTGGGCATGGCCGTCGACTACAATGCGCAGATTGCCCGGGGGGAGGATATCATCTCCCGCATCATCTACGCTACCCGGGCCGACGGCCAGGGTCTTCGAGAATTGCAGGAACTGGTGCTGGGCACCATCAACAAACTGTTGCGCAGGGTGGCCAAACGTTACCGAATCGAGACCAAAGAGATCAACAAGATGGTGGTAGCCGGTAACAGCACCATGATTCACCTCTTCCTGGGCCTGCCCCCTGAGTCAATTCGACTGGAGCCCTACATCACCACCGTCAACAACCCCCCGCCCCTCACTGCTGATCAAATCGGGGTGGATATCAACCCCCAGGCTTCCGTTGACTGCTTGCCAGCCGTGGCCAGCTACATGGGGGCCGATATCACCTCCGGTGTCCTCAGTTCTGGGCTGTACGCCACGGACAAACTGACCCTCTTCATGGACATCGGCACCAACGGCGAGACGGTGTTAGGCACTGCTGATTGGCTCATCTCCTGTGCCTGTTCGGCCGGGCCCGCCTTTGAGGGTGCGGGGGTGGAGCACGGCATGCGCGCCACGGCCGGCGCTATTGAGGAGGTGTGGATCAACAGCCTCACCTACGAACCGACCTACCGGGTCATCGGCAATGAACGACCACGAGGCTTGTGCGGCTCAGGCCTCATCTCCCTCCTGGCCGAGATGTTCGTCACCGGTGTCATAGACAAAGGAGGGAACCTCCGCACGGACCTGGGTACGGCCCGGGTACAGGAGGGAAAGCACGGCCCTGGATATGTCGTAGCCTGGGCCGATGAGACGGCTACAGGCGAAGATATTGCCATCAGTGAGGTTGACATTGATAATCTGATCCGGGCCAAGGCCGCCATCTACGCCGGATTCTCAGTTCTGACCCGCAGCGTGGGGGTTGATCTGGCCGACGTGGAGCAGATTCTCATCGGGGGAGCTTTTGGTCAGTACATCAATATAGAGAAAGCGATCCAGATTGGCCTCTTGCCTGACATGCCCTGGGAGCGGTTTAAGTTCCTGGGCAACACCTCGGTGCTGGGAGCGTACATCGCTCTCCTCAGCCGCGACATGCGGCAGAAAATGGTGGAGATTGCCAACAAGATGACCTATCAGGAACTCTCCGCCGACAACAAGTTCTACAACGAGTTCACTTCGGCCCTCTTCCTGCCCCACACCGATATGGACCAGTTCCCCTCGGTGAAGAAGGTGCTGGAAGAGAACCAGAGAGTGAAAACAGCGACCTAAGAACCGAAAAGTGTTGGTAGTGGCGGCTTCGGAGCGACTAAAGTCGCCACTACCAGCGGGAGGTGAACATGTATCTGATCGGAGAATGTATCCACATCGTCTCGCCCAGAGTCAAGAAAGCGATTGCCAACAAGGATGCCAGGTTCTTCCAAGAACTGGCTGTGAAGCAGGTTGAAGCAGGAGCCCAGGCCCTGGACCTCAACATCGGCCCTCAGAAGAAGGCGGGGGTTGAGATCATGGAATGGCTCGTGGACGCCGTCCAGGAAGTGGTGGATGTCACCCTCTCCTTCGACACCACCAACCTGGCCGCTATCGAGGCCGGTCTGAAGAAGGCCAAGCAACAGGCCATTGTCAACTCCACCTCGGCCGAGCCGGAGCGCCTGGAGAAGGTTCCCCCGCTGGCGGCCAAGTATGGGGCCAAGCTGATCGCCTTGACTATGGGCAAGGCTGGCATTGCGGTGGGGGCCGATGAGCGAGTAACCATCGCCCTGGAGCAACTCATCCCCCGCGCCCTGGAGGTCAACCTCCCCATAGAGGATCTGATCCTGGATCCGCTGGCCCTGACGGTGTCAGGTTGTCAGGAGTACTGCCCGGAGTGTATCGAGGCCGTTCGCACCCTCAAATTCGCCTGGGATCCACCGCCCATGGTGTCCATCGGCCTGTCCAACACCTCCAACCGCGTGCCCGAGGCCAACCGCAGCCTCATCAACCGTACCTACATGGTCATGCTTATGGCCGCCGGGCTGGATGCCGCCATCGCCGACCCCCTGGACAAGGAACTGAAGGAAACCATCCGCATCGTTGAGGAGCGAGACGATAGCAGCCCGGTGGGACGGCTTCTTCTCAAACTGCACGACGCTGTGGCCGTCATGGAGGAGCTAACCCCCGATGAGGTAGACATGGACGATCCTGAGCAGGCCGCTATCTACAAAACGGTTCAAATCCTGGAGAACAAAGTCATCTACACCGATTCCTACCTGGAATTGTAGGCGTCTGTGTTTGACATTTAACTAGATGTCAGAGTTTGCCACCGCTATGATCGAAAACATGGGACAACTGCAAAGATAGCAGGGAGGAGCGAAAATGCCCAAGAAGAAGAAAAAGAGACCTACCGAAGAAGAACCGTTGGCCAAGGCGAAGAACCCGGCCCAGGATGCTATGCGGCTGCATCGCTTTTACCGGGGCAAAGTGGAGATGATCCCCAAGTGTGTGATCCGGGGCCTCGAGGATTTCGCCATCTGGTACACCCCGGGAGTGGCCGAGCCCTGCCGGGCCATCGCCGAGGATAAAGAGCTTGTCTACGAGCTCACCAACAAGTGGAACACCGTGGCTGTGGTAAGCGATGGAACCCGGGTACTGGGTTTGGGAGACATCGGACCCAAGGCTGGCATGCCGGTGATGGAGGGGAAGGCCCTCCTTTACAAGTATCTGGGTGGCGTGGATGCCGTACCGATCTGCCTGGGGACCAAGGACCCCGACGAGATAATCACCGCCGTCCAGTGGCTGCAGCCCTCCTTCGGCGGGATTAACCTGGAGGACATCGCACAGCCCAAGTGCTTTCGCATCCTAGACACCCTGCGCCAAACGGCCGAGATTCCGGTGTGGCACGACGACCAGCAGGGGACGGCCACTGTGACTTTGGCCGGGTTGGTGAACGCCTTGAAGATCGTGGGCAAGAAGCTGGACGAGGTGCACATCACCTTTGTCGGCTGTGGTGCCTCCAATGTGGCTGTCTCCCGCCTCATCTTCTCGGCTGGGGCCAACCCAGAGCTGGCCATCTTCGTAGACAGTAAGGGCACCCTGCACCAGGATCGGAAAGATATCTACCAGGTGCGGACCGAGTTCGCAGACAAGTGGCGCTACTGCCAGATCACCAACGCCGAGGGACGCACCGGCGGCATCGAAGAGGCCCTGCGCGGGGCCGACGTGTGCATCGCCCTCTCCAGGCCAGGGCCGGGCATAATCTTGAAAGAATGGGTGGCTGGCATGGCCAAGGACGCCATCGTCTTCGCCTGTGCCAACCCCGACCCTGAGATCTTGCCCTCGGAGGCCAAGGAGGCTGGGGCGCGGATCGTGGCCACCGGTCGGTCAGACTTCGACAATCAGGTGAACAACTCGCTGGGTTTTCCAGGCATCTTCCGAGGCACGCTGGACGTGCGGGCCAAGACTATCACCGATGAGATGTGCCACGCAGCGGCCGGTGCCCTGGCCGGCATGGCTGAGGAGCGGGGCCTGGACGAAGAGCATATCCTGCCCACTATGGAGGACTGGGAGGTCTTCCCCCGGGAGGCGGTGGCAGTGGGGATGAAAGCCCAGGAGCAGGGCATCGCCCGGCTGAAGGTAAGCGAGGAAACTCTGTACGAGCATGCCTCCTCCATCATCCGTCGCGCCCGGGAGATGGTCCAACTCCTGATGAAAGAGTCGTTCATCCCTCCACCGCCGGAGG
>JBHIDP010000051.1:0-14902 GCA_046760185.1 Anaerolineae bacterium | reverse complement strand
GTGATACGCTCTCGGTGGACAAGGGGCTCGAAAACGGTTATAATCAACTCTGAGAGGGGGATGCCATGATATCCAGTCTGCGGGGGCGTTTGGAAGCCAAGGGTGAGGACTACGTGGTCCTTGATGTGGGCGGGGTGGGCTACAAGGTGCGGGTGCCCACTCCTCTGCTGGCTCAACTGGGGTCGGTCGGCCAGGAGGTGGAACTGTTCACACACCTTCACGTGAGGGAGCCCGAGTTAGCCCTTTACGGCTGCGGCAGCATGGACGAACTGGCACTCTTTGAATTGCTCCTGGGGGTAGCTGGTATAGGTCCCCGAGTAGCCTTGGCCATCCTGGCGGCCGTCTCCCCGGACCAGTTGCGCCTGGCTATAGCTCAGGGGAACGTGGAGGTCTTGACCCAGGTGCCGGGCATAGGGCGCAAAATGGCACAGCGCCTTATCCTCGACCTGAAGGAGAAGGTAGATATCAGCCACCTGGAGCCGGCTCCTGTCTTTGCCCCCGCCGACGCGGAAGCTATTTCGGCTCTGACCGCGCTAGGCTACAGCGTGTCCGAGGCCCGAGAGGCCCTGGCCTCGTTGCCGGCTGAAGAAATGAGCCTGGAGGACAGAGTACTGGGGGCCCTGCGCTACCTGGGAGGGGGGGAGTAGATACGATCTGTCAGTTTCCGCGATTTTCTATCCTTTCCTCGGGACAACGAAACCAAATTTTAAGGTAAGCCCCCTTGACAAGCCATGATTTTTATGTTAGAATGTTGTATAGGTTAGCCAACTTAGCTAAGCTAGCGAGGGAGGGGCAGAGAGGATAATGGAAGATAAACCCAATACCAGGTTCATCATCTCCACTACCGCTCAAAACAACTTTGGAAGATTGCTCGATGATGTGTCAGAGAATAGGACCCGGTATATAGTCAAACGCTTTGGGACACCGAAAGCGGCCATTGTTTCGATTGATGATCTCGAGTGGATATTGGAGATCGAAGCTCGTAAAACGGGTGATCATGAATATCTTCGAATCCTGCGGGAGAGTCTTCAGGGTTATTCCCTTGGTGAGGAGATAGAGATTGGCAGTAGGTGAACAAGGGCTACAGCTACACATGGCTGAACCGGCGACCAGAAGTTCAGGCGCATTGGAAGGTATGACTGGCAACAACTTCTCTGCTTTTCCAGATGCGGAGGCGAGATCGCAGACGCGAGAGGCTTTGCATCATGAATATCGCGAGAGGTTGGTGGACAAACCTGCATTTCGTCAATTGGTTACCTATGTACCCAACAAGATGGAGCCCATTCATAGTTGGTTTGCCTACAAGGAGGCATTTTCCCGAAGGCTTGTGGAGGCCATGCTGAACGAATTCAAGGCTACGGCAGAGACGTTGGTGCTGGACCCTTTTTGTGGTTGTGGCACTACTCCTCTTGCCTGTCAGCAAGTGGGCGTTCCTGCAATCGGTGTGGATATCCTAGAGGTAGCGATATTTGCAACTCGTGTAAAATTGCGCCGTCGTCAAGAGTACGATACTCAACTGTTGCAAGAGAGCATAGAACGCCTAATTAGAACCCCCTTCAATGATCCTGAAGGGGCTTTGCCGGATATCCGTATCATTCCCCGTGCTTTCACTCCTCAAACCATTCAGGAGATAGTTTTCTTTAAAGAGCTCATCTCGAATGAAGCAGATCAGGCGACAAGAGATTTTCTCTTGCTAGGTTTGATTAGCATACTTGAGGATGTAAGTTTTACTTCGAAGGATGGCCAGTTTTTGCGATTGGTAGACAGGGAGATTCCCCCTGTACGTCAGGTGTTGGCCAGGAAGTTAGAATCAATGTGCGTTGACTTGGTCCACAATGGCAGTCAGCCGTCCCTCTTCGACAATTCAATGGATGGCAGCATAAAGGCAGCGGTTCTGTGCGGCGACGCTCGGGAATTGCCATTAAAACCCGAGATGGTTGACATAGTTATTACCTCACCCCCCTATTTAAATCGCTATGATTACTCCCGCATTTATACCCTAGAACTGGCCTTACATTTTGTTGATAGTTTTGAGGAATTGAAGGAGGTGCGTCATAGCTTGCTTCGCTCTCATATCGAAGTTCGTCCAGCAGACACGAATGACGTGAAGATGCCCGCCCTCGATGAGATACTGGCAAATCTGGAGGACCGGAAACTGAACAACAACCGTATTCCCGTGATGATCAAGGGCTATTTCGAGGACATGTTCATAGCTATCAAGGAGATGTACCGGGTGATGAGGACAGGAGGCAGAGTTGCCCTGGTGGTGGGAAATGCGCGGTTCGCGGGCGAAGTTGTCCCAGTTGATATGATGCTATCCAAGCTGGCTGAGGAAGCTGGCTTTAGAACTGATGCGATCTGGGTTACCCGGTACAAAGGCAATAGCTCTCAACAGATGGGGAGGTATGGACGCCGTCCGGTGCGGGAAAGTATCATTCTCTGGCAGAAGTAGGTAGAACCCATAGAGCCCTTCCGACCTCTTCCAGAAATCTTTCTCTCTCCTTATCATCTGTCAGGACTTGAGTTAAGTTATAGTAGGATCGAAACCGCCTATCTCGAGACAGGCGGTTTTCTACTTCCGGCGTGATGATGCCAGCCACATAGATAGTGCGAGCCCTTGGATTCTGAGCAAGTGTATTCTCAAAGGACTTGCCAGCGGCCCCCAGCCTTTCCAGAGCTCCGGCGGGATCGGTTCCTCCCTTAACCTCGATCGCTCCAGCTACTTCGCCGCTAGGATCCACCAAAGTTATATCCGGTTCACTGCCGAACAATAACTGTCCATCGTTGTGGATCACGCAGGCCCTGTACCTCCCAACCGCACTCAAGGTCCGGGCGAGATCATCAATCGTTTCAATTCCTTCATCTCTTCGACGTACCAGGTGCTTTACCTGGCCACTTTCGAAAAAGTGCTCTATCAGCAAGCGGCGCACTGTTGCCTCTGCCCCCTGGCCGATTTCGTTTCGCCAGGAGCCGTCTACCTGCGTGCCTGCGGCCATAAAGAGTAACGCGTGCAATTCGGTCGGAGGGAGAGGTCCTTGAGAAATCAGGCGACTCATCGTGCTGTTGAAGAGTTGGGTCAGTTGTGTGACTTTCGTAGACGATATCCTTGTTCTGGCACCGTCTTCAAATCTGGATACATCAGCTATAATTCGTTGAACAGCCTTTTGCGAGAGTGTGGCGGCCATACGATAATAGGCGATCAGTCGGGGTTTCCTGGTCAAAATAGCTGGGTGGCAAAAATAGCTTAACCGTGGCAAGTGGTTGGACTCGACATATTTCCATGCTTCTGGCGAGATGCCCAGCTCGTCCAGATTGCTCCAGTCCAAGGCAGCCGCTTCTTCTTCAATCTTTTCAACCTGTTGTATTAGCTTGAGCACTTCCATCTTAAGCAGGCTCTTGCGGAAGAAGACTGCTCTGGCCTGGTATCCTGTGACAATCGCTCCTTCTTCCTTTGATGACATAGCTCTCCTCCCCCTATCATGCCCGAAATGAGGCCGACTCAGTACGAGCAGGCTTTGAAGTCACGGCCGAGGATGACCCCGATGTCAATCGGGCTGGCCGGGTCCTGGTATGGCCTGACGTTGGCCTGTTTCACCCCCAGGGTCCTGCTCAGTACCTCCAAGGTGTACTGTTTGCCTGTGTAGTCAATGATGATGGTTGTGGCATAGTCTAGCCGGTCGGCCGGGCCGGTGCCCGCAACCTGAAAGCCCTCCCGTGTCAGGCGAGTGGCTACTACCTCTACCAAATGGGGGCTCGTGGTCCCGTTCCAGACGAAGATCTGTGCTCCCTCCTCGGCCAGCCTCTCCCCCTCATTACCAGGCATGGTCAAGAACTCAGCTACGGCTTGATTTATCCTTTCCTGATTGGGTAGCAGTACCTGTGCCCCTTCAGGGGTTGTCCACCCCGAAACCATCGAGCGGTCAATGAACCGACTCCTGATACGATAGGGTTCAAGCTGAACTCCCAGATAGGCCAAAGACAATATCTCATTTAGCCCCAGGTCGGTCTGGAAACTGTCGCTCAACATTGCCACCAACTGGGGTATTTTGGGCAGGATGTCAGGCTTCATCAGCCCTTCCCAGAGCCCCCTCAGCACTTTTTGTTGGCGACGTATTCGGTCAAAGTCACTGCCGCCACGACGGGAGCGACTGTACATCAGGGCCGTCTTTCCATCCATATGGTAGATGCCAACAGGCAGTTTCAGAAGGGTGTAGCCAGTTGATGAGGTTGAATCAAGAAACCAATCGTTGACGGCACAATCCACGTCAACCGTCACCCCACCCAGGGTATCAACGATGTTGACGAACCCCTGGAAATCCACACGCACGTAATAGTGCACGGGGATGCCCAGGTTGTCCTCGATAGTTTTCTTCACCAGGGCTGAACCTCCCCCCTCATAGCCCGTTCGCTCGCCCAGGTAGTCGGCCGTATTGATGCGTCCTTGGCCATGGCCAGAGATGGAAACCCACAGATCACGAGGGATGGAGAGGAGCCCCACCGTTTTGGCCGGCCGGTTGATCGAGGCCACTATCATGCTGTCAGTGCGCCAGGTCGCTTTCTCCGAGCGGCGGTCAATGCCCAGTAAGACGACGTTGATCGTTTCGGCCGGGAAGGCTGGCGTGGGGGTGGATGTAGGTGTAGGCGTAATGGTGGGAGTGATGGTAGGGGTGAAGGATGGAGTGGCTGTGGGTGTGGGAGTAGGGGAGGGAAGTGGGGTGGTGGTAGGTGTAGCTGGGTTTCCCGAAGTGGTGGGGGCCATGGCTACCATGACTGAAGGAGGGGACTGGGGGGGATGGGAAGAGACCATAACTATCTCTGCCTGGGGGATGGGGGTGGCGATGGGCCAGAGTTCATCCACCAGCAGAACAACGACGCTTGAGTAGATGATCTCATTGATCAGGACGAAGAGGCAGAAGAGGGCGAACTGACGATAGGTCATTCTACTTCCCGATGCAGAAATTGCTGAAAATGGTCTCCAGGAGGTCTTCGCTGGCCGTCTCTCCGGTGATCTCCCCCAAGGCATTGACGGCAGCCACCACATCAATGGATACGAAGTCGGCAGCCATACCACTGCTGTGCGTTTCCAGCGCCGCTCGGACGTGGCCCAAAGCTCGCTGCAGGATCTCTTTGTGGCGAGGATTGCTGACCAAAGGCTCATCGGATGATACTATCTGGCCGGAGAAGATGGTCTCCACAATAATCGTTTCCAGGGTGTCGAGCCCCTCACCGCTCAGGGCTGAGATCTTGACCCGCGGTGCATCCGGCAAAAGGGTGAGAGAGTTCACCGCCTGCGGCCGGTCAATTTTGTTGATAGTCAGGATGGCTGGCCTGTTCCCCACCAGGGCCGCGATCTCCTCATCGGCTGAAGTCAACGGTTCGCTGCCATCAACCATCATCAGCACCAGGTCTGCCTGTTCCAGGGCCTGCCGGCTGCGTTCGATACCCAACCGCTCCACCATATTCTCACTGGCAGCGATCCCGGCCGTGTCCACCAGCACTAGGGGGATACCCCTCAGGTTCACTGTCTCCTCCAGGGTGTCGCGGGTGGTGCCGGGGACAGGGGTGACAATGGCTCGGCTGAACCTGAGCAGGGCGTTGAGCAGGCTGGACTTGCCTACATTGGGTCGGCCCACAATGGCCGTACGTATTCCTTGCCGGTAGATGATCCCCCGGTCAGCGTGTGCCAGCAGCCTCTCCAGCCCCAGACAGGCTCGCTCCAGGTCCGGGCCGATGTCCTGCTCCGGGATTTCGTCCTCAGTAAAGTCAATGGAAGCTTCCAGGTAGGCCAGTACGTTCACTAACCCCTGACGAACGGAACGAACCTCCTCGGAGAGACGTCCCCCCAATTGCTCAACCGCCACCCGCAGGCCGGCCTCGGTCTTGGCCCGGACGATATCCAGCACGGCCTCAGCCTGAGCCAGGTCCAGGCGGCCGTTAAGAAAAGCCCTGAGCGTCATCTCCCCCGGTTGGGCCAGACGAGCCCCGTGATGCAGAGTAAGCTCCAGGACGCGCCTCAAGGGGACGATGCCACCGTGACAGTTGATTTCCACCACATCCTCACGGGTGTAGGTATGGGGAGCTTTCATGTAGCTGACCAGAACCTCATCAACCGCCTCTCTGCTGACCGGGTCAACGATGCGGCCGTAGTACAATCGTTTGGGGACAAGGGGGGGAGGGCTGGAGGGTGGAAGAGCATCTCTTCCAGGGGCGAAGAGCTTCTGCAGGATAGAAAGGGCCCTGCTGCCACTCATCCTGACGATGCCGATCCCACCTTCCCCCAAAGGGGTAGAGACAGCGGCAATAGTATCCTCAAGGCTGTACATTACCTCCGACTCTCCCACCGACTTTTCAGACCATTGCCACCACCGAAGTTGATAAGGGGTAACGTCATTATACCAGCAACTGCGCTCAAAGGCAATAGGCAAATTTGTTTCACATAACAGGTACTCTGCCCCCGTGTATTGTGTTGTTGGCTGAGAAGTGATATAATATTACCCACGATGCGAAGGATCTTGTGCGGCTTCATTGTGGCTATCTTGCTGGTCGCCCAACTGGCCTTGGGGACAGATGGGGCGTTGGCTGCACCCTCGGAATCATCCCCCTCGGCCTCGCCCACAGTTCACGTGGTGGCCAGAGGGGAGACACTCTATTCTATCGCCCGCCGCTACGGTACGACCGTGACGGCGATCATGCAGGCGAACGGTATCAGCAACCCCAACCGACTCTACGCCGGTCAGCGTCTGATCATCCCCACGCCAGGAGCACCAGCCGTATCATCCGGTGGTTCCCGCATCCACGTGGTATCCAGAGGACAAACCCTCTACAGTATCGCCCGGGCCTATGGCACAACCATATCAGCCATCATGCAGGTCAATGGCCTGACCAACCGCAATTGGATTTACAGCGGTCAGCGTCTGGTGATCCCCACTCAGGGAACGGCAGCGACCTCATCTGGGTCGCCCGCCGTCCACATTGTAGCCAGGGGGCAGAACCTCCAATCAATCGCCAACCGCTATGGCACCAGTGTGTCGGCCATCATGCGCGCCAATGGCCTGCGCAATGCAAACTTGATATACGTTGGCCAGCGCCTGACCATACCGGGCCGGGGTCGGGAAGCCAACTCTTCCCCGCGTGTCCATGTCGTCCGCAGAGGTGAAACCCTGTACCAGATCGCCGTGCGGTACGGAGTCTCGATGACTGCCATCGTGCAGGCCAACGGGCTCCGTAGCGCCAACCGCATCTATGCTGGCCAGCGGCTGACCATCCCCGCCTCGGGTCAAGGTTCCGGGGCAAGCTCAACCCCAGCTTCTGCGCCGAGTGCCTCTCCCACGGCCGCTCCAGCCAGCCCACCCTCTCCGCCCAAGAGCACAGCTTCTGGCAAGAAGTGGATTGACGTAAATATCAGTACTCAGACTTTGACAGCCTACCAGGGGCAGACCTCTGTCTATACGGCTAGGGTGTCTACCGGGGTAGCCCGGTACCCCACTGTGACGGGCCGCTTCGCTATCTACCACAAACTGCGTTCTCAGACCATGCGTGGCCCTGGCTACTACCTCCCCAACGTTCCGCACGTGATGTATTTTTACCGTGGCTACGCCCTGCACGGAACCTATTGGCACAACAACTTCGGCCGGCCCATGAGCCATGGCTGCATAAACCTGAGCAAGGCCGATGCCAAGTGGCTCTTTGATTGGAGTTCTCTGGGCACACCAGTTGTGACTCACTATTGACGTTTCCAGGCCCTTCATCAAACGAAAAGAGCGTGGCCAAAACTTGTGGGAGTCGAGGCTTTCCCTGGCACCTGTGCGCCAGGACAGGTGAGCCGGTTTTATCCGCCTGAAGGCTCCACTCCTCCACAGATTTTAGCCAGACTCAAACGAAAAAGCCGTCCTCTGCTTGCCTCAGGGCGGCTTTTTTGTCTTCGTTCATACTCAGCAGTAAAGACTACCTGCCTGGTGGTATGGCAATCATCAGGAAACCGAAAACCATACTCAGCACGACGATCAAGCTCAGGATCCAGAAGAGGATCTGTCTCCTATCGCGTCTTTTCCTTTTCCTGCGGCGAGCCATTTTCTTCCTCCTGTCATCTCTTCGAGGCTCTCCAGCCTCACTTCTGCACATATGAGATTATAACACATACGCTCTCAAAGGACAAGGGGAGGGACTTGTGCTTGTGCTGAGGGAACGGAACCTTCTGAGCTGCTTGAGCGCATCTTTTCCTGCTTTCCGGTGTTATAGATTCTAAACGGTGGTCTTCCTGGCTCAAATTTGTTTGCAAAAGGGTATTGACAATTGCCCCCTTTTTGTGGTAAACTATAGACAGTCTGAGCCCATGTTTCTCCGTCAAAGTGGTGAGGGCAGTAATTATTGTCAGTTTATCTATTTCATCTGGATTCCAAGTGAAGGGAGGTGATAGATAAAGGGTGCTTTACACAATCTCAAGCAAACCGAATAGACGGGGTTGAACTCCAATCATGAGGAGGTGATGAAACGGAAAAAACCTAATAACTGTTTCCGGTAGTTAGTGTTTGGAAATTCCATCGCTTAAGGAAGGAATTAGGAGGTTCTCTAAATGGCAGAAGAGAGATTGTTCCTGAGAAAGGCTACCGGCCTAGTCAGGGAAGTTGGCTTCACGACGGGCGTGATCATCATCCTTGCCCACGTGATCGGCGGTGGCTGGCAGCGGCGTGTCTTCCAGGTCACCGGTTGGGCCCCGCTAGGAGAGAGCCAGTATTTCCTGGGCCTGCACCCGGTGGTGATGGCCTTCATCGTCGGCGGCATCGGTGTCTTGTTGTTCACCTACGCCTATTCGGTTATGACTACGGCCATGCCCCGGTCGGGGGGAGGATATGTATTCCTTACCCGAATCCTTAGTCCGGGTGTCGGGTTCGTCTGCGCTGGGCTGGCTTTCATGTCAACCGCTGTTTCCTACGGCCTGATTGCCGTGCTGGTTTGGGAGGCGGTCGGTATCTTCTCTGAGCTGACCGGTTTTACCCTACCGGCCTTTATGACCAGTTCCGCTGGCCTGTTTGTGGGCGGCCTGGTGGTGATGGTCATCTTCAGTTGGATCGGTGCCCTGGGTGTGAGACAGTGGGGGACCTTCCTCCATGTCATCTTCTGGATCCCCGTGGCCATTCTGGCCCTGGTGTTCATCATCTTCCTCTCAGCCAATGAAGCCATGATGACGGCGGGAGTACAGAACCTCTACGGCGTTGCGCCGATAGAGTACACCAAGGCTGCTCTAGAGCAGGGCCTGGCCGAGGAAGCGGCTAAGAACACCTACTGGGGAGCGGTGATGACCGGCCTGATCGGGGCCGTCTGGGCCTACGGTGGCTGGGCGGCTACCACCTTCATCGCTGGTGAGGTCAAGGAGGCCACCCGCAGTGTACCCAGGATCCTGTTCACGGCCAACATCCTGATCATCGTCCTCTACCTCATCATCTCCACGCTGCTGACCAGGGCGGGGGGCATGGCTGGCCGTGTGGGTGACTTCTCCTTCATCCATGCCGTAGCCTACATGAGGGACGGGGCAGGAAGCTTTGCTGACGCTGGCTTGCCGCCTGTGGGCGCCTGGATGACCGTTTTTGCCGGCATCGGGGCTGCAGGCATGTTTGGGACAGGAGCCCTGGGCAAGCTAGTTCTGTTCTGCATCATGTTCTTCGCTGTCCTGTGGCTGGCCAACGACATCCCGCCCTTCATCCTGGTCACTTCCCGCACCCTCTTCGCTATGGCCTTCGACCGGTTGCTGCCTGAGGGGTTGGGCGAGATCCACGAGGAATACCACTCACCGGTGAACGCCATCATTGCGTGCAGCATCGTGTCCGTGCTGGGCGCGCTCGGTGAGTCCGGTGTCCTGGCAGGGCCGGGATTTGTGGGCCAGTGGATCAACCCCGGTAGCATCCTGGCCGCGACCGACGTCTGGGGTGGCATCTGGGACCTGGCTATACCGATCGCCTTGATCCTCTTCCCCATCAGGATGTCGCAACTGTTTGAGAGGGGGCCATGGCAGCACGGCGCGGCCGTTGCCCAGGTCCTGGGCGTCCTAGGAGTCCTGTTTGCGCTGTTCTTCCTGTACTCCTACCTGTTCGACCCGCACGGGTGGGATATCGGGGCTGGTTTGACGCCTCCGCTCATCGGTGGCGGGGTCATCATCCTGATCTGGATCGGGCTGTACCTCTACTACTCGAACCGGGCCAGGGTGACAGGTGTGGACTTGACCACTATCTTCGCCGAAATCCCGCCTGAATAGGCCCTAGTTAGGTAGGTAGCAGTTCGTCAGTTGGCTCTTCACGGGATCGTTCCGTGAAGAGCCAACTTTTTTGTTTGGCATTTCTTGACATGGGGAAGCGTTCAGGCTATCATAACCAAGGAAGAGGATGGGTATAATGGACAAGGAGGAGTACTTAACCAAGCTGGAAAGAAATCTCATGGCCGGTAGCGCTCGTTGGGTGACCGGCTTCAATGAGTCCTTTCGGGATGAGGTCGTCGGCGGCATCAGGTTCGATATGCTTGTGACAGGTAAGACAAGGGTCAAGGGTTTCTTCCTCTCCAACATTATGTCCTACTTTATCCTGCCCAACTGGCTGGTGGCCTGTTTTGTCTTCAGCGGGGATCTTGGCCAGCATAGCGTTCATTCGTTGCTGCGTGTAGTGTCGAAGTACATGGATGACAAGGAACTGAACTGGTGTTGGCTGGTCATCGTCAAGGAGGGTTCCTTCTCCAGCAAGGTCAAGAAGCTGGTGGCCAACCATCGCCAGCGCGATATCGGACTGGCCCTGGTAGATGTAAGCTCTCAAGAGATCATTGGCAGCTCATCCTATCTGGGAAAGAAGTTGCCTCAACATCTCAAGTGTTTTCGATGAAAGAGATTGCGCCCCTCCAAATCGGCAATCTGCTCAAATCCTTTCTGTTTTTCTTGCTGGGCATTTTGGTCGTCTGGTCGGGATATGGCATATGGGCTAGCGGCGATATTCTGATGCCCACCGCCCTCGGACTCCGTCTGGCATTTGTGGCCTTCATGGTGATCCTGTCTGCTTTCCTGGCCTGGATCTTCTATAAGAATTATTACCACACCACCCTCTCCTACGACGAGTTCCGCTTTAAGTTACAGAAGGGTCGGGAGAAGATCGAAAGGAACTGGAGTGACTTCTACAAGGTATCTTTATTCCACCTGGGGGCTGAACAGTACGTCGTCAGGTTGTACAAAGACGACGATAGCTTCCTAGAAATTCCAGTCTCTACACTGAAGTTGAACCCCTCGGAGTTTCGATTCAAAGCCATGAAGCTGGTGAAAGGGGCTTCCACAGCGCCTGTTTTTGAGCGAAACGTTAAGGGGACTGACCCGGGACTGACGGACTGACACGAGACTTGCTATTTCGGTTTAGAGTGGTATAATTATAGGTAGGATCTGCAAGGCGTTAAAGCTCCTCAGGGAGGTGCTTGCCTTTGGTTGCACTCGAACGACGTGGCTGAGAGGAGAAATTGATGAGTTTTAAGGAAGAGGAAGCCCGGCGGGTGATTGACGTGGCTCGCGAAAGGGAGATATACTTACGGGTCATCGGAGGACTGGCCGTGAAGATGTGTTGCCCCAGCGCTGACTACCGGGCTTTGAGCCGCGAATACGGGGATATTGACTACGTTGGCTACTATAGCCAGAGCAAGGATATCCGCCGCCTCTTTGAGGACCTGGGGTACGTCCCCAATCGTCGGTTCAATGCCTTGCAGGGCCGCAAACGCTTGATGTACTTCCACCCGGAAGGGAAGTGTGATGTTGATGTCTTTCTCGATGTTTTCGAGATGTGCCACGCCCTGAATTTCGAAGGGCGACTCCACCTGCATGATTATAGCATCCCTATGGCCGAGTTATTGCTGTCGAAGTTGCAGGTGGTTCAGATGAATGAGAAGGATCTCAAGGATATCTACTCCATCCTGACCGACCACGAACTGGGGCCACCTGGCGACCAGGAGGTGATAGACCAGAAGTACATCGCCAAGATCTGTGGCGATGATTGGGGCTGGTACAAGACGGTGACACTCACCATCGAGAAATGTGAGGAAATGGCTGACGACTACTTGCAGGGGGAGGACAAGGAGAAGGTTTCGGGGCAATTGCGGCAACTGAGAGAGTTGATCGAGAAGGCGCCGAAATCTTTCAAATGGAAGATGCGGGCCAGGATCGGCGAGAAGAGACGCTGGTATGAATTGCCGGATGAGATAGCCAAGCCGGAGGAGACAACGAAGGAGTAATCAACCCCGTGGCTGGGCCCGCGATGGGCGGTCTTTCACAATGAAAAAGGGGCATAGGAAAGCCACAAGCTCTCCCATGCCCCTTTTCAATGTTTACAAGAGGCTATGCTTCAACCCGTCTCAACTGCACAATCTTGTCCCCGTCAATTTCCACCAGGTATCCCCTGAAGATGCCTTCATTGTATTCGCTACCGGGGTTTAAGCACTGAGTGCGCCCGATTCTGACGAAGCCTGCACTCTCATGTATGTGTCCGTGCAAGGCTATCAGGGGCTGGTACTTCTCAATGATCTTCCGCACCGCTGTGGAGCCGACGGGGAGCATTACCTGGCGTCCCCCTCTGACAATGGGACGCAGTTCATCATCCACAGCCGGTGCTTCGTCTATCAATGATTCGAACGGGGGGGCATGGATGCAGAACACAGCCGTGTGGAGGTTCTGAACTTTGGCCACCGTTGCTTCCAGCCGGTACTCCATTTCCTCCTCAGAGCACTCCCGTGGGGAATTAAACGGTGTGGGATTGGTCCAGCCGAAGCATAGTACCTCGTGATCCTCATCCAGAGATACTACCTCTTCCTCGCCGAATATAATCCTCTTGTCTCGTCGGATCACATCGTCTATGGCGAACTTGTCGTCATTGCCGGGGCTGATGATGATCTTCACATGGTCTGGAACGCGATCAGGGATAAGGGACAGCCATCTCTCTATTGTTTGGCACTCCATCGTCTCGAAGAGATTCTCCCTGTATTCCTCATCTTCAGCAATCCTGACCGCCTCCTCCGGCGTGGTCACGTAGGGCATATAGGCGATATCCCAACATTCCTTCTCAAACCCTGGGATATCCTCTTTTTCGAGCACGCGCTCATTGCCCATAAGGTGGGCCTCATATTTCCCACCTCCTTGGTTAATAATGGGCACTATGACCTTCCCAGTCATGTCTCCACTCATCACCAGCGCATCCAGCTCGAAATACTTGGCGCTGTTCAGAAACTTCCGCCACACTCTCTCCGACCCATGAAAATCGGTCGAGAACATAAACTTAGTCCTAGCCATTGGTTTGATTAGCCTCCTCAACTTTGAATACTGTGTGCACTGATAAGCGTCCTTTTGACAAACAAGCGAGCATACATATAATATTTATTTCCATTCAACTTTTTAACAAGGCAGAAAGGTGCAATCATGTACAAGAAGATTCTCGTTCCTTTGGACGGCTCAGAGGTAGCCGAGGCCATAGTTCCCCATGTGGAGGCGGTTGCTACCCCTCTGCAGGCCGAGATCATCCTCCTGCGAGTGGTTCCCCCTAGCGGAGTCTCACCGACCACGGTTCAGGAGGAAGATATCGAAGCCAGGAGCTACCTCGACAAAGTTGCCGCTGGTCTGCGCCAGAAAGGAATCAAAACTTCGTCCGTAGTTAGATATGGGCAGGCGGCGGAGGAGATCCTTGACTATGCCGGGGTGAACAGCATTGACCTGATAGCTATGTCCACCCACGGTCGTGGCGGGGTCAGCCGTTGGGTTTTCGGCAGTGTTGCCGAAAAGGTATTGCGCGGCACAGCTATTCCCATCCTGCTCATAAGAGCGCCGGGCGTTTCAGCCTATGGCTTGCCGCCCATGCAAGAGATTGAGCTCTGATTCCACCCCCCTTTACTGGAGCCTCTATTTTTTCTGATACTCGTCTCTCAAGCGCCAGATACCGAAGCCACCGGTGGTATCCATAGTCTCTACCGGTTCGTACCATCTCTTCTTGGTACCTATTCTGGACCGCAGCTTCCACTTTGTGCTCTTCGGCTGTTGCTCAATGAGGTCCATAAGGTGTTCGAGCCTGGCCAGGATTTTGCTCTTCTCATCCCCGCTGAGTTGAGACATGCCGGGCACTACTTGCTTGATACCGCCCAGGTTGGTGGTCAAAGTATACCAAAAGCCCCAGTCGTTGGCCAACAATCCAGCAATGTAACGCCCATTGATGGTCTCAGGAGCATCCCTCTCACCGACGTCGTGGGCCAGGAGGAGGATGATTGTGTCCTTCAGGTCCTTGTCTGCGAAGTTGACTATTTGTAACTTCTCCAGCAGGAAGTCGGTTGCAGTCAGAGTGGGGGAATCCAGCTCCAGTCGGTCACGAAAGTCCAGAGGGTGGTTGGCCACCCGCAACTCGTCAAAGAAGACATCAACGAAGAACCAACCTTTTGGATGAAAGTAGATGCGCCTCTCTGAGGCAGCCGTAGATAAAGTGGGGCGCCGCCAGCCATAGCCAAGAGTATCCACAAACAGGTCATTCATCCTCTTGCGTTGCTTCTTGTACGACATGAAGTCCAGGTCTGTAAACTCCTGCTTCTCTTCTCCGAGGCGGCCGAGCCGGCGTGCCACATCTTCATACTCCATGGTATGAAGCCTGATCCCCACTCCCCCCATGATGCGAAGGGTCAGGTTCAGCTCCTCTCCTTTCTTCACGATGTCCTGAGCCTCTTGCAGGAAGACCTCGGAGGGAACGATGCCTCCCCACTCCTCTGGCATCTGAATGAGACGCTCCCCTTCCTTTTCTAACCAGACCATCTTTATCACCTCCCACTCGATAGGGGAGGGGCTAGCCCCCTCCCTATTTGCCTCCTCTTCCAAAGGATACCATATTGAGACGTTGCTGTCAACGTCACTTCTGGCAGG
>JBHIDP010000050.1:0-14906 GCA_046760185.1 Anaerolineae bacterium | reverse complement strand
AGCTTACCTTACCTGCGCTCACTTATCAAGTTTTGTACAAAGTCGAGCTAAGTACCTATCCGAAAACTAGCTGGGCTGGCTCCCACGCCCGCCCAGTGAGGGCATGGGAGCCCCCGCTGCTGGGTTTTCGGATAGGCTCTAAGCGCACTTGCTAGATTGGTTCAACTTATTATACTACAAACCGGCTTCAAAAGAAAGTTGCCACTGTTTGAGCAAACGCCTCTCCCGTGCTATAATTCAGGTTGCTTTTGGCCTAAATGAACCGAGGCAAGAACTGCTGAATTCAACGGCTAATTTCTCGGGGAAATCGCTTTGCCATTCCGGCATGAATTGCTTCGGTTCATTTAGATGACAGTATCTATTGGTCACCACAAGATGAGCAGCACAGACACAAGTCGAGAATCGGGTCCAACAATAGAAGAGGTGAGGGCAGTCCTCTTGACATTAGGGGACTACCTGGAAGAAACGGAAGCCATAGGCATCTGCGGTTCCCTGGCCAGGGAAGGGCGCTTATCCTCGGAGAGGAGCGATATAGACATCTTCGTCGTCCTCAAAAAGAAAGGGCCTGATGCTGACAGGATATGGTGGAACCGCATTAACACCACGCTCAGGAATTTTGGAAGGGACATCACTGTCCTGGTGTACACAGTCAAGGGCCTGCGACGGATCTCCAACTGGTATGTCCTACGTCTGGCTACCGAGGGAATCCTGGTATTTGACAAGGGAGACATAGCCGAGCTCTTCAACAGGATTGTGGAAGCGGCTAAACAGGCGGGACTGGTTCAGCGAAGGGTCGGGGATTCTTGGGTGTGGAGTGCACCTGAACTAAAGCTAGGAGAGGTGCTGGAGTTCCAGGTAGAATGAGAAACTTCACCGAAGTTGAGCTAAGGCTGAAGGATGCTGAAAGCTCTCTGAAGAGTGCCGAGAGGAACTTCCCTTTAGAGGATTACAGGGTGGTCGTCCAAAGTGCTCAGCTCTGCATAGAGCTATCAGCAAAGGCGGTGATCGCCTATTTCGAGGAGCCCCTTTGGACACATAGGCCGTCCGAGCAACTTGTTGGAATCGTGGAGGATCACCGCGGTAAGATATCAGAAACTTTTGGAGAAGAAATAATAAGAGTCTGGCTAAAATCTGTGGAGGAGTGGAGCCTTCAGGCGGATAAAACCGGCTCACCTGTCCTGGCGCACAGGTGCCAGGGAAAGCCTCGACTCCCACAAGTTTTGGCCACGCTCAAATAATAAAAGCCCTTCTCCGCCTAGTTGAGAATGTGAACGAAGCAGCACCTTGGCATGGCTGGTCAACCTACGGCGGAGAGGACGAAAACGGCATCTGGACCGCTGCCGTTGATCTTTGCACAAGGGAGGTGGCTGAGGACCTTTTGCGAAGAGCGACTGAGTCCTTCGAGATCGCCAAGAGCTTTTTCGAAGGGTTCTCACCCCCGTTAGAAACGAACCCGCACGATTCTCAAAGGGAGAATGGGTCATGAAGTTAACTCATCTGGACAAGGAAGGGCGGGCGCGCATGGTGGACGTGAGCCAGAAGCCGGACACCGAGCGGGTAGCGGTGGCCAAAGGCGAAGTGGTGATGCAGCCGCAGACCCTGGACCTGATACGCGGGGGACAGGTAGCCAAAGGCGATGTTCTGGCTGTGGCCCAGGTGGCCGGGGTCATGGCCGCCAAACGGACCCATGAACTGATCCCCATGTGCCACCCGCTGCTGTTGACCGATGTTGCCCTTGAGTTCGAGTTGAACGGAGCTGAAGAAGCTGAGGGAACCCAAGGGGACTCGGCGGAACCCAGGGGAACTATCGCCATCATCGCCACAGTGAGGAGCACTGGCAAAACCGGCGTGGAGATGGAGGCCCTGACAGCGGTCAGCGTGGCTGCCCTGACCATCTACGACATGGCCAAAGCCGTTGACCGGGCCATGCGCATCCAAAACGTGCGCCTGGTGCGCAAGAGTGGCGGTAAAAGCGGAGAGATCATTCTAGAGTAGAAACGATGAAACTGCACTGTTCCAGATGCCAGGCAGCCTACCCCCCAGACACCCACCACTGGACCTGCACCTGTGGTGGACCCTTCCTCCTGGAGGGCACTCCCCCATTCCGCCAGGACTTGATCCGTCCGAATCTCTTCACATTGTGGCGTTATCGGGCCATGCTGCCCATTGAGCGGGATGAGAGCATCGTTTCCCTCGGTGAGGGGTTTACCCCGATGGTGGAGACCGAAATCTATGGCCTGCCGATTCTCTGCAAGCTGGAGTACCTGGCCCCTACTGGCTCCTTCAAAGACCGGGGCACCACAGTCCTGGTCAGCAAGCTGCGGGAGATGGGCATCAACAAAGTGGTGGAGGATTCCTCCGGCAATGCTGGGGCCAGTCTGGCCGCCTACTGTGCCCGAGCTGGCATCCAGGCCGAGATCTATACACCTGCCCACGCCTCGCCAGCAAAGTTGGCCCAGCTCGGCATCTACGGAGCGAAGTTGACCACCGTCAACGGGCCGAGAGAGAGGGCAGCCGAAGCGGTGGCCGAGGCCGCCCGACATACCTACTACGCCAGCCACTACTGGAACCCCTTCGGCCTGGAGGGGCTCAAGACCTTCGCCTACGAAGTGTGTGAGCAACTGGGCTGGCGGGCCCCGCACAATATCATCTTCCCTGTTGGACATGGGACTCTGCTGCTGGGCACCTATCGGGGATTCCGGGAATTGCTCGAGGTAGGACTGGTTAACCGACCGCCTCGCCTGATCGCCGCTCAGATCAGCCCATGCGCCCCTATCCAGGCCGCCTTCGTACAAAACCTGAAGAGTGCCCCAGCCATCGAAACATCCTCCACCGTGGCCGAAGGTATCAGCATCGCCCACCCCGTTCGCTCCGCGGAGGTTCTGGAAGCCATCAGGGAAACGGGGGGTACGGCCATAACCGTTGGGGATGAAGAAGCGCTGGACACCCGCGACCGACTGGCCCGAAAGGGGCTTTATGTCGAGCCAACCTCAGCCGTGGCTGTGGCCGCTTTGCGGCAGTTGCATGACTTGATCGAAGCCAGTCAGATAACCGTGATACCGCTGACCGGTAGCGGCCTCAAGTCCCATACCCACCAACCTAGCTGAAGGTAGCGGAAGAGCCGGTTCGAGAGAGAGAAGATACTTCTACAACGTGGCCAAGGGCTCCGCGTATGAAGTGGTGAGTCTACTAACCATAGCCAAGAAACGCAGACATACTTTACTGACTTTGAGGAGAAAACGTATATGGTTTCAAGGTCTGCAACACGCGAAGAGATCCGCCTAACTCACCTCTCTTCGTGTGCCGGTTGAGCTTCCAAGATGGGCCCTGTGGCCCTGGCGCAGGTCCTGCGCCCGCTGCTGGATAAGCTCAACTATGACGACTATCCCAATCTCATAGTAGGTTTGAAGAGCGGGGATGATGCCGCCGTCTACCGCATCAATGATCAGTTGGCCGTCATCCAAACGGTGGATTTCTTCACTCCCATCGTGGATGACCCCTATACCTACGGAGCTATTGCGGCCGCTAACTCCATGAGCGACGTATACGCTATGGGGGGTGAGGTCATCCTGGCCCTCAACCTGGCCGCTTTACCCGAGGACCTCCCCAGGGAGATGATGACCGACATCTTCCGCGGCGGCGCGGATAAGGTAGCCGAAGCAGGCGGTGTCATCGCCGGTGGTCACACCATCACCGACGATGAGCCCAAGTACGGTCTGGCTGTCATGGGTTTCGTCCACCCGGACAAGGTGGTCACCAAAAAGGGAGCCAGGCCGGGGGACCTCCTCCTCCTCACCAAGCCTCTCGGCGGGGGCATAGTGGTCACGGCCGCCCGGGCCGACCGGGCTGAGCCAGCCCACCTTCAGGAAGCGATAGAGGCCATGCTGAGGCTGAACCGGCGTGCTTCCCAGTTGATGCAAGAGGTAGGGGTCAATGCCGCCACCGACATCACCGGTTTCGCCCTGTTGGGGCACGCTTTGGAGATGGCCCAATCAAGCCGTGTCCAACTCCGTTTCGTGGCTGCGGACATCCCCATCTTCAGTGGAGCCCTGGAATACGCGCGGCAAAAGCTGGTTACTGGCGGCGCCGGGCACAACCGTCGCTATACGGAGAGTAAGGTGCAATTCGGCCCCGCTGTCAGCGCCGAGATGGACGAGGTTCTGCACGACCCCCAGACCTCTGGGGGCCTCCTCATCTCCCTTCCCCGCTCCAGGGCCGAGCAACTAACTGCCCTCCTGACCGCTAACCATCAACCCTGTTGGCTTGTCGGTGAGGTACTTGAGGGGGAAGGAATCGAGGTCGTTTAGGGCCAATACCTTAAATAATGTTCGTCATCTGAACAAGGAGAAATCAATGAGAAACTACAACAGGCGCGTGGTGGTCACTGGTATGGGTACGGTCAACCCCCTGGGGTTGGATGTGGAGACAACCTGGCAAAACCTGGTGGCCGGCAAATCTGGGGCTGGTCGTATTACCCGCTTCGATCCGTCACCGTTCCTGACCCAGATTGCCTGCGAGGTCAACCATTTCGACATCCGGGACTACAGCGACTTCATAAGCTTCAAGGAAGCTCGCCGCCTGGATAGATTCATCCAGTTCGCCATAGCCTGCGCAGCCCAGACCCTGACCCAGGCCGAACTGACCATTGACGAGAGCAACGCCGACGACATCGGTGTCATCATCGGTTCCGGCATCGGCGGCCTCCTTACCATAATCAAGTCACAGCAGGTCCTAGCTCAGAAAGGTCCTATGCGGGTCAGCCCCTTCACCGGCCCCATGATGATCGCCGATATGGCCGCCGGGCAGGTGGCTATCACCTTCGGTCCCCGGGGCCCAAACTACTGCATCGTCTCCGCCTGCGCCACGGGGAGCACTGTTATCGGGGAGGCCTTTGAGACCATCCGTCGGGGGGATGCCGAAGTTATGCTGGCCGGGGGGAGCGAGGCAGCCATCTGTCCCTTTGGCCTGGCCGCCTTCCATCGTACCCAGGCCCTTTCCACACGCAACGACGAACCGCAGAAAGCCAGCCGTCCCTTCGACGCCAAACGGGATGGGTTCGTCTTCGCTGAAGGGGCAGCGATGCTGATCCTGGAAAACCTGGAATATGCGGAGAAACGGGGAGCGCTCCCTTTGGCTGAGGTGGTAGGATATGGGGCCACAGCCGACGCCTACCATATCAGCGCTCCGGCCGAGGGCGGCAGCGGTACGGCTAAGGCCATGAAGAAGGCTTTGGACAAGGCTGGACTGAGACCGGAGGAGGTGGACTACATCAACGCTCACGGCACCAGCACCATCCTCAATGACAAGAACGAGACCGAAGCCATCAAATCTGTCTTTGGCGACTACGCTTACCGTATCCCCGTCAGCTCCACTAAATCCATGACCGGTCACCTTTTGGGGGCAGCCGGGGTCCTGGAGGCTCTAGCTTGCGTCAAAACTATTGAGGACGGGGTCATCCATCCGACCATCAACTACGAGTATCCCGACCCTGAATGTGACCTAGACTATGTGCCCAACGTGGCCCGTCCGGCCAAGGTAAAAGTTGCTTTGTCCAATTCAGCCGGCTTCGGTGGCCACAACGCCACCGTAGTCTTCAAAGCTCTTGCATGATTCTGGCAGACCATGAACGATTACAGACAATTCGAACAGAGGCTTGGTATCACCTTTGATGACAAGTCCCTCCTGCAAAGGGCTTTAACCCACCCTTCATACCTCAACGAGAACCCTGACTACCCCCTGCCCGACAACGAACGGCTTGAGTTCCTGGGGGATGCCGTTCTGGACTTTCTGACCGGAGAGTACCTCTACCACCATTTCCCAGAGATGGACGAAGGGGAACTGACCAGCCTGAGAGCTGCCCTGGTCAGGACCGAAACCCTGGCCAAGTTCGCTGCCCAGTTGCAGCTAGGACAGCATCTTTACATGGGTCAGGGAGAGGCAGCCGGTGGCGGACGGGAGCGAAGCGGCATCCTGTGCGCTGCCTTCGAGGCCGTGATCGGGGCTCTCTATCTGGATCAGGGACTTGAGCTGACAAAGGAGTTCTGGGCTAACCTGATCAGGCCGGAGATCACCCTGATCATCCAATGTCAACTGGACAAGGACCCCAAGAGTCTGCTGCAAGAGCTGGCCCAGGGGCGATATCAGTTGACACCGACCTACCGCACGGTAAGTGCGCGTGGTCCAGACCACGCCAGGGAGTTCACCGTTGAAGTGCTGATCGGCAAAAAGGTGCACGGTCGAGGCACCGGCCGCAGTAAACAGGCAGCCGAGCAGGAGGCAGCCAAGCAAGCTCTGGAAGCCCTCCGATACTTCGCCACCAAGCTCAGTACAAGGGATAGTTGACAGAGTAAGAGAAAAATTGTATACTATAGCTAGCTTAGGATACAACATCTAGTAGTTTTTCAAAAAATAACTACTAGATGTTGTGGTGTCTGGAGGAAACGCAGTAGTGTATCTGAAACAGCTTAGTCTACAGGGATACAAGAGCTTCGCCACGAAGACCGAGTTCGAGTTCAACTGTGGTATCACCGCTATTGTCGGTCCCAATGGCAGCGGCAAGAGCAACATCGCCGACGCCGTGCGCTGGGTCCTGGGGGAGCAGAGCTACAGCACGCTCCGTGCCAAACGCACCGAGGACATGATCTTCGCCGGTGGCCCCCAGCGCGCCCGTGTCGGCCTGGCCCAGGCTTCCATCACCCTGGACAACACCAGCGGCTGGCTACCTGTTGACTACAGCGAGGTGACCATCACCCGGCGGGCCTACCGCTCCGGGGAGAACGAGTACTGGCTTAACGGGAACAGGGTACGCTTGCGGGACATCACCGAACTGTTAGCTGCCCGGGGTCTCAATGGCAGTATGTACACCGTCATCAGCCAGGGGTTGGTAGATGTGGCCCTCAGCTTGCGCCCCACTGAGCGGAGGCGTCTGTTTGAGGAAGCAGCGGGCATCAGCGTCTACCAGGCCAAGCGGGATTCTGCCCTGGCCAAACTTCAGAAGACTCAGGATAACATCCTGCGGATCAACGATATCATCAACGAGATCGCTCCGCGGCTAAAACGCCTGGAGGGACAGGCAGCCAAGGCCAGGGAGTATGCCGATGTCACCCACAAGCTGGCAGAGTTGTTGCAGACCTGGTACGGCTACCAGTGGCAGATGGGCCTGGAGAACCGTGCCCAGGCCGAATCGCTGGTCGAAGAGCGAAAGCAGGTCCTGAGCCGGCAAAGGGAAAAGCTGTGCCAACTGCAAGAGGACCTGATCCAGAACCAGCGACAAGAGGCGGAGCTGAGGGAGAGCCTCGGTCAGTGGCGACTGGAGAACGCTCAGTTGATCGAACGAAGAGAGACGGCACGGCGGCAGTTGGCGGTAGGCCAGGAAAGGTTGAGGCTCAATGAGCAATGGAGCGAAGAGATCGGGGTCGAGTTAGCCCGGCTGGAGGGTGAGGAAGAGAGCCATCGGGCCCGGATGGAGGGGTCGCGAAAGAAGCTGCAGCAATTGGAGAATGAAGCAAGGAAGCTCACCGGACAGCTCAAGACCAGGCAAGCAGAGCTGGCTCAGCTCGAAAAGAGAAAACACGATGGTCAGGAGGAGTTGGAGAGAACCCAGCAGCGGGCCTTCCAGTCGGCAACCAACCTGGCTGAGGCTCGCAACCGCCTGACCCAACTGGCCGAACGACGCCAGGAGCTTGAGCGCGAAGAGAGCGAGCACAACAACTGGCTGACGGAACACCGAGCCGAAAGGGAGCGGGTTGAGCAAAGGCTGAAGAGGGTAGAGCAGGACCTGCAAGATTTGGCCAGCAGGATTGATACCCTGCAAAGTCAGCGAAGCAAGGTCGAAAAGGCAACCCTAACCAACCAGGAGAATCAAGGAAAGCTGGAATCATCCCTCAGGGAAGCTGAAAGGGAACTGGAGGGGTTGCAGGCCCGCTACGAGGTGATGAGGACCGTTCACCACGAGGTGGGGTCCCACCAGCTCGGTGCTCAGGCTATCCTGGAGGGAGCAAGCCAAGGCAAGCTGACCGGCGTAGTAGGCACTGTGCAGAGTTTGATGAAGGTGCCGGCCCGCTTTGAGCCGGCCATCGGAGCGGCCCTGGGCCCCAGGCTGCAATCAGTGGTGGTGGAAGGGTGGCCGGACGTGGAAAGGGGGATACAATACCTGAAGGACACAGAAGGTGGGCAGGCCACCTTCGTGCCCTTGGACAGTCTGGCTCCCCGGCATCGAGAAGAAGCGACACACGCCCCTCAGGCAGAGCTTAAGGAGCACGAGGGAGTAGTGGGCCTCGCCCTTGACCTGGTCAAGTTCAATCGGAAGTATGATCCGCTCTTCGCCACCCTTCTGGGCGAGGTCCTGGTCGTGGACAACCTGGCCACGGCCCGAAGCGTCTCTGTGGCCAGTCCATGCCCCTTCAGCAAGATCGTCACTCTGAGCGGCGAGGTGGTAGAGCCCGGCGGAGCGGTCACCGGTGGAAGCAGAGGAGGATACCGGGGAAGCGTTTTGGCCCAGGAGAAGTTGTGGCCTGAGCTGCCGCAGAAGATAGCTGCCACTCAAGAGAAAAAGGAGAAGACCCTGACCAAGTTGGAGGAGGAGAGGGAACGCGAACAGCGGCTCCGGCAAGAGCGAGACCACCTGCGACGAGAAGAGGAAGAGCTGGCCGAGATAAGAAGAGCGAAATTGGTCGAATCTGAGGCTGTGCAGCAGGAAGGCCGGAGGTTAACCCAGGAGGAAGAGTGGCGTACCGCTATCCTGCACCGTATAAAAGCTGATCTGAGCGTCTTGAAGGAAAAGAGGGCCGGTTTTCAGGCTGAGATCGAGAGACTGGAGCAGGAAAGGACCACCGTGGCCGAGGAGGTCCTCAACCTCAAGCACACCCTCGAGGCCCTGGATCTGGAAGAGATGCGGGAGGAGATCGGCCGCATCACCACCGCCCAAGCGGTCCTCCAGGAGAATATAGCTAATCAGAAGACAGTCCTGGAAAGTCAGGAGGATGACCTGGGCCATCTGCAGGCTCAGCTAGCGACCACGAAGGAGAAAAAGGCAGAACTGGAGGAGGAGGCGGCCAGGCTGACATCACAGATAGCGGAACTGGAGGAAGAGCTAGAGGTCCTCACTCAATCCTGTCACACCATCGCTCACCAGATTGAAACAGGGGAGAAGGAACTGATGGCCTTCGAGAAAAAGGGGAGGAAGCTGGAAGAGAAGCAGCGGCGACAGCAGCAGAGGGTGCAGAAGGAGGAAACCCGACACAGGGATGCCCTCCTGCGGCTAGAGCGCAGTCAAGACCACCTGATGAATCTACAACAGCAGATCGAGACTGACCTGGACCTGGTGGAAGTAACCACCGATCTGCCCAAGCAGCTTCCTTTGAACATAGAATGGCGATCCATCCATTTGCCTTCGCTGACTGTCATACCGAGGGATTTGAGGGAGAGGATCAAGGGCCTTCGCCGGCGCTTGAGGAGCATCGGGCCAGTGAACCCAGACGCCCCGGCCGAGTATGAGGAGGCTCTGGAGCGACACAGGTTCCTGACCAGCCAGGTGCAGGACCTGGAGGAAGGGGCACGCTCACTGAAGGAGGTGGTCAGGGAACTGGACCGGCTGATGGAGGAACGGTTCAAAGCTAGGTTCGAGGCCATCAATGAGACATTCCAATCGTACTTCACCGCCCTGTTTGACGGTGGTGCTGCTCAGTTGGTCCTGACCGAACCGCATGACATACTGACCACCGGGGTTGAGATCACCGTCCAGCCGCCGGGAAAGCGTCGTCAAACCTTGTCAGCCTTGTCGGGTGGCGAGCGAGCCCTGACCGCTGTCGCTCTCATCTTCGCTATCCTGAAGGTGAGTGAGGTACCTTTCTGTCTTTTGGATGAGGTGGATGCCACCCTGGACGAGGTCAATATCGGACGCTTTCGGCGCACCCTTGAGGAATTGGCTCATAACATCCAGTTTATCGTCATCACCCACAACCGGGGAACCATTGAGGCTGCTGAAACGATCTACGGCATATCCATGGAAGAGGACGGCGTCTCCAAAGTTCTCTCCATGCGACTGGAGGACGAAGATAATCAAAGGAGAATGATGGCGTGAGAGGAATTGTTACTACTCTAGCCGTGATAGGAGCCATAGCCCTACTGACGATAGGTTGTGGCCTGCGTCCTGGAGCCACAGCGGTCCCCGCCCCTTCACCAACAGTGGAAGAAGCAACAGGTGTGGCCCTTGCTGCTTCACCAACCCCAACTTCCACACCTACACCCCTTCCGCCGACACCGACCTCGACAACCACCGCCACACCTACCCCCGAACCCACAGACACCCCAACCCTTCCCCCCACCCCTACGCCTGTACCCCCTACCCCTACAGCCACGCCTACCCCCGGCCCCAAAGGTAAACTGGTGTTCCAGGTAGCCAGTGGAGGCGATATCTACATCATCAACGCCGACGGGACCGGCCTCCGACGCCTGACCGATGGCCTCGACCCGGCCTGGTCCCCGGACGGCACGCGGGTCGCCTTCGCCCGCTGGCGTGAGCCACGAGGCATCTACGTCATTGACGCCGATGGACAAAACGAACGAGCGGTCTACATCACCCAGGAGGGCAAATCACCTTCCTGGTCCCCTGACGGCAACCGCCTGGTCTTCACGCACCTGGCTTTCCCCCCGCAGGGGGGCCTCTGGAAGCTGGTGATGGTTGACCTGCGAGACGGTACCTCCAAGGAGCTTGCCTGCGATCCGCACAGTTTCTCCCCGGCCTGGTCACCCGACGGGGAGAGGATCGCCTACGACGGTGACCGCGGCATCAGCATCACCAACGACCGGGAAGGCCCTTCCTGGAACGTGGTGGACGAGCCGCGTATGGCCTCCCCGGCCTGGTCACCCGACGGCAGCCGCATGGCCTACATGTTCCACCAGCACGACCACTGGGAGATCTACGTCATGAACGCCGACGGCAGCGGCCAGACCAGGCTGACGGCCAAGGATCCTTTCGCCAAGGAACCAATCCACAACGTATCCCCCGCCTGGTCACCCGACGGCCAGCAAATCGCCTTTCTCACCAACCGCAACGGCCGTTGGGAAATCTACGTCATGGAGGCTGATGGCAGTCGGCAACGCAGACTGTTTGAGACCGCCCTGGATGGCCTGGAACTGACCTACCAGAATGTCTTCGAGCGCGTCCTTTCCTGGACAGAGTAGGCAGTTCAGCCACTCTTTGTCCCTATCACCAAGCCGAATCCTGGTGTCTTGCGCAGGAGCATCGCGCGGGGATTGGTGAAACCGGTTTACCGCCGCAAGCCTGGGACCTGGCACAAGGGCATCCAGCAGGAAGGGGTACTACACAAATCGGGCGACTGCCATTGCAATAACCACGATGATGAGAAGCACGGTGTTGATGCGCGCCAGAGCCGTACCACTGGCGGTGAGTTGCTGCAGTTGACGACTTTCGTCGGGGGTGGGAGCGCGCCCTTCGATGCTACGACTCAACTTCTCTAAGCGAATTGTCAGAGGGGGCAAAAGCCCAAATCCCACAAAAAGGGCAACTGCCGTCCCGACGAATCCCACCAGTATGGCCAAACCCCAGCCGGACGCCAGGACCCAGTTGAGACTCCACCCGCGCATCATGCCCGCCAGCACCACGCCGGTAATGGCGCTGATGATAGAACTGACCATCATGGCGGGGGGCAGAACACGCATCAGGTCTGCCAAGACCGGACGCTCGATATCAGTGTGCACCCTCAGACCTGACAGGTTTCTCCTGAAAACCTGTCAGGTCTTATAAGGTCTTGAGGAAACGGGAGGGTGGCCCACAAAAGTGAGGTTGGGGACTAGCGCAGGCCAGCGTCGCGCAACAGTGCGTTGGCCCATGCCGCTTCTCTGTCTGACAGTGGGGGATCGGGAGGTTGGGTGTAATCAATCATGCGCCGATAAGGACCACCGTCGTAGGCGCGGTTCACCATGACCTGGAGATCCAACGGTACATCTTGCTCGCCAGCACGTAGCGGAACCGGAATGCAGGGGAAAGGTTCCGCCAGTGCGACCGGGTAAAGCTCGTAGTCAGTTACCATCCCTCGCCGGCCAGCAGCGCGATTGATCAGGATCAAGTAGTCTGGGTTCAGTTGCTCCACCGCTTCGCCCAACTCAGCGTACGGCAGGATGCGATCGCCCGTGCGCAGCAGATCCAGCTCGATCAGACTGGCATCGCTGTTCAGCACCTCGCGTTGCTTTTCCTCGTACGCCCGACGGTCGGGGCCAGGACCCTTGTTGGAGGGACTGACGATCTCGATCAGCGTCACCAGCTTGTGGCCGCGGACTGCGTCCCGGATCTCCACAAAGTGATGTCGGATGGGGTCGGTGCGGATCGTAAGGTGCACCGCTTCGCTGATCTCAGTGCGGGGTCTGTCGAGAACGGGTGCAGTTACTGCGACTCCTTCAGGCCGGCGCACCACCACGACGTCGGGCACAATCCGTCGCGGGACTCCTTCGCCAAGCACCACGCCCAGCTCGGGTCGCATCTCCAGCCGGGCGTAGTAAGGCTCGGGTAGCGTGGTGTTTAAGTCAGCACTGATCACTGTCGCTAGCCTATCGTGGAAGTCAGGCCAGATATCTGGTGCTTCCAGATATGGGTCCATGCCGGGAAACGGGAAAGCCATTGGGCACCTCTCAGTCACCTCGACCAATCAACGCTTCGCTTTGGTGAGCAGCCTAATTGTAACTCAGAATGGCCCAGAGGACAAGTAGCTGACCGCTTGCCCATTCACCCCATTCGACCACGGGCCGCCGTGGGGATCAAGTCTGTTGTCCAGCACTCGGCCGTCCCTTCGACCCTTCGACAGAGCTCAGGACAAGCTTCCCTCAGGCCTGTACTGAGCCCTTCGACTACCCCTTTGACAAGCTCAGGGCGACGGCTCAGGGCAGAGCTCAGGGCAAGCAGCGGTCGTCTTAACACGATAACGCTTCAAGCAGCACCCTGGCCTCTTGCAGGTCTGGCGTGTCAAACCCTTCGGTGAACCAGCCGTAGATCTCCGCCAACAATCGTCGGGCTTTTTCTTGCCGGCCCTGTTGCTGCCACAGCCGGCTCAAGCTCATCACCGCCCGCAGCTCCCACGACTTCGCGCGCTGCCGGCGAGCCACCTCGATGGCCTGGCGAAAACACGCCTCGGCTACATCCTGAGCGGAGCGAGCCACGCGAGCGGAGTCGAAGGGCTCGGCCTCAGATTCGCCCTGCATCATCTCGACAGGCTCGATGCACCGCAGCAGCAACTCCCCTCTGAGCCGATGCAGCTCCGGTTCGTAATCGCGCTCACCAGTTTTCTCCACCAGGGCCAGTGCCTCGGCCAGCACGGTGAGCCCCTCCTCCGTCTGCCCCGCTCTCCCATACGCATCGGCCAGCATGGCAAGAAACCACGGCTGTGCCAACTCTGCCCCCGTGGCCCGGTAGGCGGTCAGGCCCTGGCGTATCCGCGCAATCCCCTCCTCTTCCTGTCCCTGTTTGGCCAACACCGAACCCCGCACGGCAGTCCCCACTGCCAACCAGTACGGAAATCCCTGCTCAGTACAGAGCGCAATCAGTGCCTCTGCCCGCGCTCGGGCTGCCTGCCCCTCGCGGCGGTATTGATGGAGTTCGGCAGCAAAGAGCAAGGCAATGGCCAAGCTAAAGGGGTGAGACAGCTCCTGGGCCAGTGCCAAAGCGTCGTGGCTCCTCTTCAAGGACTGGTCCGGATAGCCAAGCATCCACAGGGTTTTTGCCGCAGCGCTCCGGCAAAACACCCCAGGGTCAGTCCCATAGAGGAAAGCCAGGGAGCGATGCTGTTGGGGATCGTAGAGGGTAATCCCTTGTTCCAAATGCTCTCGGGCTGGCGTGAGCTCTCCCCGGAAGAGCAAGGTGATCCCCAGCCCCCAGTGGGCTTCCACAAGGAGTGCCGGGTCTCCTACCCTTTGGGCCAGGCCGAGGATCTGCTCCCCTAGCTCCCGGGCCGTCTGCAACTCCGCCCGCACGTGATGAAACTCCCACAGTCCCCGCAGCACCGGGAAGAGTTGCGGGGTTTCCTGCACCCCTCGGGCTGAGCCTCGGGACGAAGCCTGCTGGCACAGCTCCCGCGCCCGCGTGAAGGCGTCTTCCACCTCAGGGGCCGCAGGTCCCCTGGTCGCCATCAGCGAAGTGCCCAGGGCGATTTGCAGCGTGAGCTCTCGTTGTGCCCGCTCGGGTGTCTCCGCCAGGGTCTTGAGCAACCCCAGCCCCCTGGTGAGGTGAGCGATGGCCTCTTCATAGGCGGACAGCCGCACGGCCCTATTCCCCGCCTGTCGCAGGTAATCAATCGCCTTGTCCGGGATCCCCGCTTCCTGAAAGTGTCGCGCCAACTGGACGGCGATTTCCTCCGCCCCCTCCCCGTACAGCGTTTCCAGCACGCTCCCCACGTCCTCGTGGAGGTACACCCGCTCCGCCTGGCCCAGGCTGTTGTACAGATATTTCTGAAACAGGTAGTGCCGGAACCGGTAGTGGGATAGACGCTGCGAACCCAAACGCCGGGTGTCCCGGGCGCCCACCAGACGATGCCGCTTTTCCAACTCGCTGCTCAAGCGCTGCACCATCTCCCGCTCGTCGGTGGCCCGTACTCGGGCCAGCACCTCGGCGGTGAACTCCTCGCCCTCCACACTGGCCACGCTCAACACGGCCTGCAACTCCCCCGGCAGCCGGCCAATACGCTCCGCAATCGCCGCCTCCACCCGCGCCGGCAGGGTCTCCCAGTCCAACGCCGCTCCCTCCATCCAGCGGCCGGCCTCGTCCTGGACCAAATCCCCGCGCTCCTGCATGCCGCGCAGCAACTCGACGGTGAACAAAGGGTGCCCTCCGGTTTGCCGGTAGAGCGTTTCCCGGAAGGTTGCCCCCAACCGGTTCGGCTCGCTGTCCAGGAAGGCCT
>JBHIDP010000049.1:0-14944 GCA_046760185.1 Anaerolineae bacterium | reverse complement strand
AAATAAATACAAAGTCCGGGCCTTGATTGTTCTCGCAGGACCCTGGGCATTATCCGGTTTAGGGCATAGCAAATGTTCTTATTGAACGAAGCGGCTAGGATGTCTTTCTACGCGTTTGGCAGGTGGCTAGCAAATACCCATGTGATCAACTGGTCCTTGCCCAGGGCATGCCACTGGGCGAAGACATCTTTGCCCCTCACGCCATTAACAAGGCCCGCCGTCATTGAGTCTAACTGAAGGACAAGCCCAGACAGTCCGCAAAGGCGTGAGGCGGTGAGCTTCACGCCTTTTTTGCTGTTCGATCCTCTATCCTTTTCGAAGAGGGGTAGCTCAATAGGCTAGAGCAGCGGTCTCCAAAACCGCAGGTTGCAGGTTCGAGTCCTGTCTCCTCTGCTTGGGAGGTACGGTACCAGGTTATTCATCCAATGAAAAGAGGTGTTTGAGGATGGGTTCCATCTATCCTAAAACTGAGATGCTGTTCCCTCACCGAAGCGTATCATCGTTGAGGGATCTAAGGAATGCCAAGTGGAGGGAGCTGGTTGAACATGTCTCCTCGCTGTCTGAGATTCACGAGGATAGCCTCGCTTTTTCGTTAATGATGATCAGGCTGTGTGGCTGTCTACAATGCAACCCGGACAGCTACAAAGCGGCCTTGGGTTGTACTGCCTGTGCTACGCGCACTATCCGTGGCATTAAGTGGTCCGATGCAACGCTGCTACGCCGCTTCCGTAAGGCGAAGGCAGACATCGAGAAATATCTAGCAAAGACAAGAGTAGGTAAAGAGGCGGCGTAGAGTGTAGAGTTGGTAGGAGGATCGTTGCGCCAGTGGCGGAATGGCAGACGCAAGGGACTTAAAATCCCTCGACCGCAAGGTCGTGTGGGTTCGACTCCCACCTGGCGCACCAAGGGTGTCATCAAAGCGAGTGCCAAACACCACCTGTAAAGATACTTGTCTATGGACGTAGAACCAAAAGCTAAGGACCTGGGCAGCGTGTTGGTTTTGAACGCGACCTATGAACCGTTGAACATAGTATCGGTGCGGCGGGCCATTGTGCTGCTCCTCAAAGAGAAGGCAGAGGTCATTGAAGCGGCTGAGGCCAAGCTTCGGTCGGAGCGGTTGACTCTTGATGTGCCCCTGGTCATCCGTCTGGTGACCTATGTGCGCGTTCCATACCATTTCCCCCTGCCTTTGACCCACAGGACGGTGTTGGCCCGAGACATGTACACCTGTCAGTATTGCGGCAGCCAGCCCGGAAAGGCTCTGTTGACCCTGGATCACATTGTGCCGCGAACCAGAGGTGGGGCCACCGTTTGGGAGAACGTGGCTACAGCCTGTGCCACCTGCAACCAACGCAAAGGAGACCGCACCCCGCAGGAAGTCGGGATGACTTTGCGGGCTAACCCTGGAAAACCACGCTACATTGCTGTAGTTCTATTGAGCAAAGCGCAGAGGAACGAAGCCTGGGCCAAATACTTCGCTGGTTTGTAGACCATGCCAGCTTCTTCATCTACTCTCTCCTCCTACTCCCCTTGTGATAAGAAGGGCAGCTACAATGTAGCTGCCCTTCTTCCTTTGGCTTCATAGAACAACCCCTGACTTGAGTTATCGGTGAAAAGCGGTATAATGAGGTTGAGTGCCAAGCCCCCGTTCAAACGCCTGAGGATGCTCCCTGTGAAGTGGCAAGCAAAGAAGGAGCACCAATGAAAGTACTGGTCACCGGTGGAGCGGGCTTCATCGGTTCCCATGTGGTTGATGCCTTCCTGGAGGAAGGGCACGAAGTGGTGGTGGTGGACGACCTCTCCACTGGCCGTCGTGAGAATGTGCACCCCAAAGCAACTTTCTATGAGCTGGACATCCGCGCCAGGGACAGGCTGGAGGAGGTATTTGCCCTTGAACGGCCCCAGGTGGTATGCCATCAGGCGGCACGGGCCAATGTGCGGGAATCCATGATAGAACCTGTCCTGTACGCCGATGTCAACATCATCGGTTCGTTAACCCTGTTGGAACTGAGTAGACAATATGAGGTCGGTAGATTCATCTATGCTTCCACTGGAGGAGCGGTCTACGGCGAACCCCAATATCTCCCCGCTGACGAGGAACATCCGGTCAACCCCCTGGATCCCTACGGAGCCAGCAAACACCATGTGGAACACTACCTGTACCTCTATCAGGTCAACTACGGTCTTCCCTGCATCTCCCTCCGTTATCCCAACGTCTATGGTCCTCGTCAGGACCCTTACGGCGAGGCAGGGGTAGTGGCCATCTTCACCGCCCAGATGCTGGCTGGAGAGCAGGCCGTGATCAACGGCAGCGGGGAACAGCAACGTGATTTCGTCTATGTATCCGATGTGGCCCGGGTCAACACATTGACCCTGGACAGGGAAGCGGTGGGCATCTACAACATCGGCAGCGGCGAGGGTACATCTGTCAATCAGATCTTCGCCAGGTTGAAGGAGATCACCGGCTACCCCTTGGGCCCCGTCCACGGCCCTCCAAAGCAGGGTGAAGTGTTCAAGATATACCTGGATTCCAGAAAAGTGGAAAGGGATCTGGGATGGCGGGCGGAAGTTGAACTGATTGAGGGTTTGAGAAAGACAGTGCAGTACTTCAGAGATAGGCCGGCGTGAAGTGGGTGATCACGACTACGTGAAGATGGCTGAATGGAACCACTATAAGACCTTGCAACTGAGGCCCAATGCCAGCGCCGCGGAGATCGGTCGTGCTTATCGGCGATTGGCACGTCAATACCATCCTGATGCCAATCCGGCTGCCGGAAAAGAGCGGGCTGCCAGACAGATGCGCCTGCTCAACGAGGCCTACGAAGTGCTGCGCGATCCGCTCAAGCGGGCCACCTACGACCGCACCCACGGTTTCTTGGAGCCCACCAGGGGGACTGAACCGGGTGCCCTGCGAACAGACACCTTTCCTTCCCACACAGTTCCCACGCCGAAGAAGGCCCAGAGGTCACCTGTCTCCCTCCCCCTGCGCATAGCTTTGGGCTTGTCCCTTTTGCTCATGGGTGTGATCACCGTCATCGCCTTGACCTGGCGGACTGCCCCTGCGGAGACCAAATCCACACTACGTCTGGTTGACATCCTCGGTCCCCTCTTTCCCGGCGCAGTCCCGGCCATCGTGGGCATTGCCCTGGGGCTTGTGTTGGCCTACGCTTTCTACAAGATGTGGGAAACGATGATCGGGCCATGAGCCAAGGGAGGTTCTGTTGCACATCGCCATCAACGGCCATTTCCTTGATCAGCCAACCACCGGCAGCGGGCAATATACGCGAAATCTGTGGCAGGCCTTGGCCAAAGTTGGCGCGGCGAACGAGTATTCCATTCTGTACCATCACAGCAACGCTGACCAGCGGATAACAACTGCTCGACCCCAGAAAACGGCCTATCGGGCCACTACCACGCCCTTTGACCGGTTGAACAGTGACCTGGCCAAAGTGTGGTTCGAGCAGATCTCCTTCCCAGCCTTCTGCCGCCGTGAGCGGATGGACCTGGCCCATGTACCCTATTTCGCTCCACCCTTGAGGCCCTTACTCCCCACGGTGGTCACCATCCACGACCTGATCCCGATGGTGCTGCCAGCCTACCGTGGTTCTCCGCTAGTCAGGCTCTACACGCACCTGGTGGCTGCGGCCGCGCTCAGAGCCGAACTGATCCTCACTGATTCGCAGGCGTCGAAGCGGGACATCCTCCGTCTGCTGGGGCTACCCGGGGAGCGAGTGCGGGTCATCCCCCTGGCCGCCGAGGAGCGCTTTCACCCCGTCGAGGATGCAGAACACCTCAAAGGGACAAAGGATAAGTATGGCTTGCCCGATGACTACCTCCTCTATCTGGGTGGCTTCGATTGCCGCAAGAACCTGGCTGCCTTGCTCCGTGCTTTTGCCAGGGTCGCCCAGGAACCGGGTGGATGTCATCGGCTGGTCATCGCCGGCCGCCTGCCGGAACGTGACACTCCCTTTTTCCCTGATCCACGGCGACTGGCCCGAGAGACCGGGGTGGAACAGGAGGTGATATTCATCGGCTGGGTGGCCGAGGAAGATAAAGCGGCCCTCTACAGCGGGGCACGGGCCTTTGTCTTCCCCTCCCTCTACGAAGGGTTCGGCCTGCCGGTTCTGGAGGCCCTGGCCTGTGGAGCACCGGTCATAACCTCCAACCTCTCCTCCCTGCCGGAGATAGTGGGACCATCGGGGTTAACCATTGACCCTCAAGAGCCAGACCAGTTGGCTCAAGCCATGATAGAACTGCTCAACGACGAGGAGATGCAGCGTGAGTTGGGGAGAAAGGGGTTGGAACGGGCAGGAGAGTTCAGTTGGGAGAGGACTGCCCGCCAGACCCTGGCTGCATATGAGGAGGTGGCGACATGACCACTGCTTACGTTTTTCACCCCATCTACCTGGAACATAATCTGCCTGGCCATCCTGAACGGAAGGAGCGGCTGGAGAGGACCACTCAGCTTCTGAAAGAGAGCGGGGTCTGGGAACAGTTGAGGGAAGTGGAAGCCACTCCCATCCCTCAGGAACAACTGGCCCTCGTTCACGATCCCTCCTACATGGAGGGTTTGCATCGGGTGGCCGAATCAGGTGGGGGTCATCTCGATATGGATACCTACGTCGGCCCTCGCTCGTATGACGTGGCTTTGATGGCCGCTGGGGGGATGGTCAATCTTGTGGCCGCAGTGCTGGGTGGTGAGGTTGAAAATGGCTTCGCTCTGGTGCGTCCCCCAGGTCACCACGCCTTGGCCAATCGAGGGATGGGGTTCTGTCTATTCAACAACGTCGCTTTGGCCGCTCGCTATGCCCTCGACCAGGGTGGTCTTGAACGTGTGCTCATCGTTGATTTCGACGTGCATCATGGCAACGGCACCCAGGAGATCTTCTACGAAGATGATCAGGTCCTGTACTTCTCCACCCATCAATATCCTCACTATCCCGGCACAGGCCACTGGAGGGAAATTGGTCGAGGCCGGGGAGAAGGCCTTACCGTCAACGTCCCGCTTTCGGCCGGAGTGGGGGATGAGGGCTATCAAAGTATATTTGATGAGCTACTCTATCCTCTGGCCGAACGCTATCGCCCCCAACTGATCCTGGTGTCGGCCGGATACGATGCTCACTGGTCGGACCCTTTGGCTTCGATGCAGCTCTCCATTGCGGGACATGCCAACCTGGCGCGGGTTCTCAAGTCTATGGCTGAGGACTTGTGTCAAGGGCGCCTGGTTTTCACTCTGGAGGGTGGGTACCATCTGGAGGTTCTGGCCTACTCCATCCTGGCCACCTGTCAAGTGCTGCTGGGCCGGGCGGAGACTGAGGATCCTTTGGGACCTGCTCCACGGCCCGGTCGCTCTGTGGACGAGCTCATCGTCCAGCTCAAGGGACTTCACCGCCTTGTCTAGAGCCGAAAAATCGCTGATAGTGGTGACTTTAGTACCTATCCGAAAACTAGCTGGGCTGGCTCCCACGCCCGCCCAGTGGGGGCATGGGAGCCCCCGCTGCTGGGTTTTCGGATAGGCTCTTAGTCGCTGAAGCGGCTCACCTGTCCTGGCGCACAGGTGCCAGGGGAAGCCGCTACTACGAACGTTTTTCGGATAGGTTCTTAGGCTTCAAACCTTTTGGATACCTGCTGAAAGTGGGTTATAATTACCTTAGAATGTTAAATCCTCCCGCAGGTTTGGGGAGCTATAACCCTGAGGTCTCTCTAGACCTGGCAAACCTGTCGTGCCAAAAGCTTGGCTCTGTAACCTGCGGGAGGATAGATGGCTCCAACCATCTGATGGTGCAATGAGCAGTAGGATGCGGTGATGAAGCGTGGTTTAGCTCTCTTCAGGGCCATATTCTTGATAGTTACCCTCCTCCCCTCCTTGCTCCTCTCCCAGGCCCGGGCCCAGGGGACCTCCCGTGTGGATGTCCTCACCGTCAAAGGGGCCATAACGCCCATCGTGGCTGGCTACATCGAAAGGGGCATTGACCTGGCCCAGCGGGAGGGGGCGGAGGTTTTGATCATCCAACTGGACACTCCCGGTGGGGCCGTGGAGATAACAGGGCGGATCGTCAGGGCCCTGGATAATGCCAGGGTGCCTGTCGTTGTCTACGTTTCACCCCAGGGAGCCAGAGCAGCCTCGGCTGGCACCTTCATCACCCTGGCCGGACACCTGGCGGCTATGGCCCCCAGAACCACTATCGGGGCCGCGCATCCGGTAGGCCCTCAGGGGGAAGAGATATCCGAGACAGCCGAGAAAAAGGTAGTGAACGATCTGGTAGCCTCCATCAAGAGCCATGCCAGGCGTCGAGGGGAGAAAGCGGTTGAGTGGGCAGAGAAAGCAGTACGCCAAAGCGTGTCGGCTACGGAACAGGAAGCCTTTGAACTGGGGGTGGTTGACTTCCTGGCTGACGATCTCGATGACCTTCTATCTCAGCTCAACGGTCACGAAGTGGAGGTGGCAGGCCAGACAGTGGTCTTGAACACCGAAGGGGCCACCGTCAACCGCCTGCCCATGACCCTGGTCGAAAACCTGTTGCATACCATCACCGACCCCAACATCGCCTTTATCCTACTGACCTTAGGCATCAACGGCATTCTCTTCGAGTTATCGAGTCCTGGGGGATGGCTGGCCGGTACCGTTGGCGGCATCTGTCTGCTCCTGGCCCTCTACGCTATGGGAATCTTATCTGTGGACTACACCGGCTTGCTTTTCATCGTCCTGGCCATCATCCTCTTCATCATGGACATAAAGGCGCCGACCCACGGTGCTCTGACGGCTGGTGGTATCATCTCCTTCACCCTGGGTACCCTTATCCTTTTTAACTCCCCCTTCTACGCAATTTCACGCAGCTTGGTCATCGGTGTGGCACTGGGCACCGGGGGGTTCTTCGCTTTCGTGGTACGGGCCGCCCTGATGGCCCAACGTCGCCGTCCAACCACCGGCTGGGAAGGGTTAATAGGCCAGATGGCTGTAGCCCGCACTTCAATTGACCCTACGGGCACTATCCTCGTGCAAGGGGAGCTGTGGGAGGCAGAGAGTGATGGTCAACGGATAGAGGCTGGTGAACGGGTGCAGGTAACAGCCATGAAAGGTTTCAGGTTGCAGGTGAGGAAGTTGGACTAGAAACCAACCGAGACTGGCAGCATTGCAAAAGCCCTGAAAAACTGCTATAATATCTTCGTAGCAGGGGGTGGTTCAAAGGGGAGGGCACCCACGGGTGTCTTCCCCTTTTTGCGCGAAATGACGACGAGGGAGGCACGACTATCATGAAATGGATCTTGACAGCCATGCTGATGGTCCTCATGCTTCTGGCCATCGGCTGCGGCAGCATCCTCTATTACCCTGTTCCACCCATCGCCGAGGCAGGTCCCGACCAGACTGTCAAAGTAGAGGGCAAAATCACCTTTGACGCTTCGGAATCCTACGACCCCGATGGGGGAGAGATAGTCAAGTACGTTTGGACCGTGGTCGGTGTTCCCGAGGGACATGAGGAGGAGCTTGGCAAGGTCATCGCTGATACCGAGGAGGCTGTTTGGACAACGACCTGGACTGTGGACGAAAGCACGTTGGGTTCCTGGCTTTTCGAGCTAATCGTAACCGACGACGACGGCAATCGGGCCGCCGATCAGATGGTAGTCACCGTGGTAGAGTAGGGAGCCACAGCCTATGCCAGTGGAAACTTTTGACCTTACCGTGCCCATCTCGCCCAGGATGCCGACTTGGCCGGGCGATCCGTCGGTAGCTATCGAAGCCAAATTGCGCCTGGCCGAGGGCGACCCGGCTAACGTTTCCCAGTATACGTTCGGTTCTCACACCGGCACCCACGTGGATGCTCCCTTCCATTTTATGGATCATGGTCTGACCGTTGATAAACTGCCTCTCAGCACGCTGGTGGGCGAGGCCTTTATCTATGAGATTGGAGCTCAGAAGGAGATTACGGTTGCTGATTTGGAGGCCCTGGAAGTGCACCCCGAAGCCACCCGCCTCCTTCTGAAAACAGCCAACTCTCAATTATGGGCGCAGGGCGTCACCGACTTTCAGCCAGATTACGCTGCCCTCTCCCTCGAGGGAGCGCAGTGGATTGTGGAGCGAGGGATCAAGCTCCTGGGCGTGGATTATCTGTCGGTGGAGGCCTATGGTTCGCAAGGACAGGAGGTCCATCGAACCCTGTTGGGGAATGGGGTGATCGTTGTGGAGGGGCTGGACCTTTCGCCGTTGGAGCCGGGACTGTACATGTTTACCTGTCTTCCCCTCAAGGTTGAAGGGGGCGATGGTGCACCGGCGCGGGCCATTGCCGTCGGTCCTTTTGAAAAGGGACCAGTTAGAACTCGTACAATCGGAGTGGAGGCTTTCCCTGGCACCTGTGCGCCAGGACAGGTGAGCCGGTTTTATCCGCCTGAAGGCTCGACTCCATTGTCGGAACTCTAATTGGGTTGTCTATTAGATGAGTGATGCCTGTAATCGTATTTCACCCTTGCTGACAGAGAGATAACGATGACCATCATTGAGGAGATCACAGCCAGGGAAATTCTGGACTCGCGGGGCAACCCCACTATCGAGGTGGATGTGACCTTGACAGGCGGGACCATGGGCCGGGCGGCCGTACCCGCCGGGGCCTCCACCGGCGCCCATGAAGCCCTTGAACTGCGCGATGGTGACAAGAAACGATACGGCGGCAAAGGGGTTCTCACCGCCGTGGGGAACGTCAACGAGACCATCGCGGCCGAACTGATCGGTTGGGATGTTCTGGACCAGTCGGGCATTGATCAATTTATGATCGGATTGGACGGAACCTCGAACAAGGAGCATCTGGGAGCCAACGCCATCCTGGCCATCTCTCTGGCCGTGGCCAAAGCGGCAGCCGCTGCTTTGGACCTGCCTCTCTACCGTTATCTGGGTGGTGTCTCGGCCACACTTCTTCCTGTGCCCATGCTGAACATCCTCAACGGCGGTAAGCACACCGATTGGCAGTCAACCGACTTTCAGGAATTCATGATCATGCCTGTGGCTGCATCCAGCTTTGGCCAGGCATTGCGCTGGGGCACGGAGACCTATCATAGCCTCAAGAAGGTGTTGAAAGGGCGTGGATATGGCACCTTGGTAGGAGACGAAGGGGGGTTCGCCCCTGCCCTCGGTTCGAACGAAGAGGCGGTCGAGGTCATCCTGGAGGCGGTGGCGCAAGCAGGCTACCGACCTGGCGAAGAGATTTTCCTGGCCCTGGACCCCGCAGCCACGGAGTTCTACCAGGACGGAACCTATAACCTGCGCATTGAGGGGGAAAAACTCAGCGGTGAGGAGATGGTACACTTTTGGGCTGACTGGCTGGAAAGATATCCCATCCTCTCCATCGAAGATGGCCTGGCTGAGGACGATTGGGACAGTTGGCAGTTGCTGGTAGAGAAGGTTGGTGACCGGGTTCAGATTGTGGGCGATGACCTGCTGGTCACCAATGTAGACCGTTTGAAGTTGGGGATTGAGCGCAAGGCGGCCAACTCCATCCTGATCAAGCTCAACCAGATCGGCACCTTGACCGAGACCGTGGCCGCGGTGCAGATGGCGCAAAGGGCTGGCTGGACAGCGGTGGTCTCCCACCGCAGCGGGGAAACGGAGGACACCACCATCGCCGACCTGGCCGTAGCCCTGGGGGTGGGTCAAATAAAGGCTGGTGCCCCCTGCCGCACCGACCGCCTGGCAAAGTACAACCAACTGCTGCGCATCGAGGAGGAACTGGACGACAGAGCCCGCTACGCTGGGCGAGAAGCCTTCTACAACATAAAGGGGTAAAAGGCTCATTGTTGATATTGCATCATTTTGGAACGATAGTTCTCTATTGAGACAGGAGATCAAACATGAAAGAAATACGCATTCACGGCCGGGCCGGCCAGGGATCAATCACCACTGCCCGTATTCTGGCCATGGCCGCTTTTGAGGACAAGAAATATGGACTGGCCTTTCCCCACTTTGGGGCAGAGCGTATGGGCGCCCCGATGAACGCCTTCGTCCGTCTGGCGAATGGCAAGATTCGGCTTCGTACCCGAATCTACGAGCCCGACTACGTCATCGTCATTGACCCCACGTTGCTGAGCGCCAAGGATTCCGATGTGCTGGACGGGCTAAAGGATGATGGCGCGGCTATCATCAACTGTGGGCAGAGCCCTGAGGAGCTATCTCTGCCCACCAAGGCCAGGGTCTTCACCGTACCGGCCAGCCAGATCGCCCTGGAAGTCATGGGCCAGGAGCGGGCCAACACCTCTCTCCTCGGTGCTTTCGCAGCCATCTGCCCAGAGATAAGTCTAGAGGCTATGTGCGAGGGCATTCGCCAGAACTTTGACCGGGAGGATGTGGCCGAAAAGAACATAGAAGCGGTGCGTCGGGCCTATGAGTACGTCGAGAACGAGGCGCAAAGGACAAAAGGAAAGAAATAGATGAAGATCACCACCGCATTTTACGCTGATCCGGGGTCGAGTTTAGCCTATAAGACAGGCAGTTGGGGGACCCAACATCCTCGCTTCCTCTGGGACAAGTGCACCGGTTGCGGACTGTGTGAGTTGTACTGCCCGGAGGGGATCATTTACCCCAAGGAGAAAAAGAAATATACCTTTGTCCCCGAATACTGCAAAGGGTGCGGCATCTGTGCCGCCGAGTGCCCGGTGGAGGACATCGAAATGGAGTCGGAGGTGGAATATGCTTAAGGTGGTCGAAGGTTCGCGAGCCATCGCTAAGGTGTTACAGCGCTGTCGTGTCCAGGTCATCTCCGCCTACCCCATCACCCCTCAGACCCATATCGTGCAGGACCTTTCGCAGATAGTGGCCGATGGAGACCTCAAGGCCGAGTTCCTCAAGGTGGATAGCGAGTTCACCGCTGCCTCGGCCGCCTTGGGAGCCAGCGCCGTGGGGGCCAGAGCCTACACAGCTACCGCCTCCCAGGGACTGCTGCTGATGACCGAGGTGCTCTACAACATTGCCGGCCTGCGCCTCCCCCTGGTGCTCACCTGTGCTAACCGGGCCATCTCCTCCCCCATCAACATCTGGAACGACCAGCAGGACTCCGTCTCCGTGCGGGATGCTGGCTGGATACAGCTCTACGCCGAGGACAATCAGGAGGCGGTGGACCTGCATATCCAGGCCTACAAGATCAGTGAGGACAGACGGGTCCAGTTGCCGGTAATGGTCTGCATTGATGGCTTCGTCTTGACCCATGCCTACGAGCCGTTGGATATCCCGGAGCAGGATGAGGTGGATAAGTTCCTCCCCCCCTACCAGCCGGTGAGGACCCTGGATCCAAGCAACCCTCTGACCTTTGGCATGTACGCCGAGGATGGCTATATGGAGACCCGCTACGAGGTCCACCACGCCCTCAACGGTGCCCAGGCGGTTATCGAGGAGGTGGCTAAAGAGTTCGCCAGGGCCTTTGGACGAGAGAGCGGGGGTCTTCTCCAGGGATACCTTCTGGAGGATGCGGAGATAGCTCTGATGGCCACCGGTTCCCTGGTCAGCTTGCTGAAGGAGGTGGCTGAGGAGTATCGCAGCCAGGGGATGAAGGTGGGTGTCCTGAAGCTGGTGAGCCACCGCCCCTTCCCCGGCGCGGCGTTGCGCCAGGCTCTGCAGGGGGTGGAGAAGGTGCTGGTCTTCGAAAAGGCCGTCTCTCTCGGTGGACTGGGCATAGTGGTCGCTGACCTCCGTTCCGCAGCCCACAACTGGTCTCGCCAGCCGACCATAAACGGTTTCATCGTCGGTCTAGGTGGCAAGGACATTGGTCCCGCCACCATCCGCCAGGCGATGTCCATGGCCGAGGAGGGATACGTAGAGCAAGCCTTCCTTGATCTGGATCAGGAGTTCCTGGAAGGCTTGGAAAAAGAGACTTAGCCGGCCGGGACGAGAGGGCTTACCCTCGGCTCGTCCCGGCCGATCAGGAGAAAAGGATGGTACAGACGATTGATCTAAAGAAAAAGAATGTGTTGACAGCAGGCCATCGGGCCTGTGCAGGGTGCGGTGAAGCCCTGGGTGCACGACTGGCTCTGGAGGCAGCCCACCGGGTCACCGATGGCAACATCGTGGTTACCAATGCCACAGGATGCCTGGAGGTCTTCAGCACCCCTTACCCTTACTCTTCGTGGACTGTGCCCTGGATCCACTCCCTTTTTGAGAACTCTGCAGCCGTGGCTTCGGGAATAGAGGCGGGCCTCAAGGTTCTGGGCAAGGCTGACAAGATCAAGGTCATCGCCCAGGGGGGGGATGGTGGCACGGCCGATATCGGCTTTGGTGCTCTCTCAGGTATGCTGGAGCGGGGCCATGATGTTCTCTACATATGCTACGACAACGAAGCCTACATGAACACCGGTATCCAGCGCAGTGGACTGACCCCCCTGGATGCCAGCACAACGACAAGCCCCTTCGGAGAGCGTTCCTGGGGGAACGATACCCACAAGAAAGACCTGCCCCACATCGTTGCTGCCCATGGCGCACCTTACGTAGCTACGGCCACGGTGGGGTATCCCCGGGACCTGCAGAAGAAGGTAGAGAAGGCCATGACCTTCACCGGTCCGAAGTACATTCAGATACACGTTCCCTGCCCCTTAGGATGGCGCCATGATTCCTCCCTGACCATCGAGATCGCCCAACTGGCGGTGCAAACTGGACTGTACCCCCTGTACGAGATCGAGAAGGGTGAGCTGAAAAGGGTGAAGAGGATCAAAGCCAAGCCGGTGGAGGAGTATCTCAGGCTTCAAGGGCGTTTCCGGCACCTTTTCACCCGTGATAATGGCCAGGAGGAGATCAGGCGTATCCAGGCCATTGCCGACGAGAACATCCGACGCTTCGGCCTGGTCCGCTCTTCTGGATAGAACCGCTATTGCCTTTTCCCCAGACCTGTTGTATAATAGTTGTCAAGAATTCGGTATGTGTACGATTAAGGTGCGAAAAGGAGGCAAGCAGCGATGGAGATTCTAGCCGGTCTGTCGTCCGTCGTTGGTGTTCTCATCGTCATCCTGCTGTTCATCCTGAGCCAAGCGATCAAAGTGGTTCAGGAGTACGAGCGGGGGGTCATCTTTCGCCTGGGCCGTCTGGTGGGGGCGCGGGGACCGGGTCTCTTCTTCATCATCCCCATCATTGACCGCATGGTCAAGGTAGACCTGCGGGTGGTGACCATGGACGTTCCCTCGCAGGAAGCTATCACCCGGGACAATGTGACAGTCAAAGTCAATGCTGTGGTCTACTTCCGGGTGGTGAATCCAGAGAACGCTATCGTCAACGTCGAGAACTTCGTACGGGCTACTCACCAGATCGCCCTAACCACCCTGCGCAGTGTGTTGGGCCAATCGGAACTGGATGAGGTACTGGCCCACCGGGAGAAGATCAACCAAACCCTGCAACGTATCATTGACGAACAGACGGAGCCTTGGGGGGTCAAGGTCGCCTTGGTAGAGGTCAAGGACGTGGAGCTTCCGGTCAGCATGCAGCGAGCCATGGCCCGGCAGGCTGAGGCGGAGCGGGAGAAAAGGGCCAAGATCATCCACGCCGAGGGGGAATATCAAGCTTCCAAGCAGTTGGCTGAGGCGGCCCGCGTCATGTCCCTGGAGCCTAGCAGCATCCAACTGCGCTATTTGCAAACCCTGACCGAGATCGGGGTGGAGCAGAACTCAACCATCATCTTCCCGCTGCCCATTGATCTCTTAACAACCTTCACCCAGATAGTTAATCAGCGGCGAGAGGAAACCTGATCCTTTGTCCCGGAGCAAAGCCGGGGGTTTGATGACGAGCTAACACAACACCAATTGCGTTGTGAAGGATAGCCTGGGTCAACGGGAGTCAGAAACTGTTGGGCCGGCTCCATTAAGGTGAAGCCGGCCCAACCTTTGTTTTGCCGCAATCTCAGGTTTTGGTCTCCACCTTAAATGAACCGAGGCAAGAACTCTTGGATTCAACGGCTATTTTCCGAGGGAAATCGTCCTGCTATTCCAACATGAATTGCCTCGGTTCATTTTAGAGGACGGCTCTTACCAGCGTTGGGAAGCTGCAATGGTGAACGACTGGTTGGGAAGGCACCGGGGTTACATCTTCGTCACCCTGCTTAACCTCGCCTTTCTCGGTGCTGCGCTGTTCTACCTGCGGCGGCCTCACCCCCAGCCAATCGTCATCATCACCCCCACACCGGTTCCCACCCCCACTCCGGCTATGTTGATGGTTTACATCAGCGGCGCAGTGGTCAAACCGGATGTCTATGCCGTACCGGAGGGGAGTCGTGTCAAGGAGGCGGTGGAGGCGGCGGGCGGTTTCACCTCTGAAGCAGATAGTGACCGCATCAACCTGGCAAGCCCACTCAACGATGGTGAGCATGTTTACGTGCCCAGGGTGGGCGAGGAAACCTCGCCGATCAGCCCGACTGGGATGCCATCCGGGAGTCCTTCGGGTGGAAAAGTCAACATAAACCGGGCCACCGTTGTCGAACTCGACGCCCTGCCCGGCATCGGCCCTGCCTACGCCCAGCGCATCATTGACTACCGAGAGGCCAACGGACCCTTTGAAAGTATAGAGGAGATAAAGAAGGTGAGGGGGATAGGGGAAGCCATTTTCGAACAGGTGAAAGACCTGATCACCGTCAGGTAACAGTTTGAGTCTGGCTAAAATCTGTGGAGGAGTGGAGCCTTCAGGCGGATAAAACCGGCTCACCTGTCCTGGCGCACAGGTGCCAGGGAAAGCCTCGACTCCCACAAGTTTTGGCCACACTCTAACAGTTTCACCAGTGTCGGGCGCGGTGAGGGAAAGGAACAGGTATGGTCAGACTGCGAGGAATAGTGACAATCGGGTTCATGCTCTCATTCTTAGGAGTCTGTTTTTTTTGCACGGGATTAGGTTTCCGCGTGGGGATGTCCGGGGCCAGTGCCGTCATTCGAAGCATCACCGAAAAACCAACTGACACACCTACCCCGCTTCCCACAGAGACATCAACCCCGATAC
>JBHIDP010000048.1:0-15149 GCA_046760185.1 Anaerolineae bacterium | reverse complement strand
TAGGTCTCTTCGGTCAGGGGCGTGTGGACGGTGACGAAGTCGGCCTGGCGCAGCAACTCATCCATCTCCACGTACTCGGCCCCGACCTCGGCCGCCAGTTTCTCGTTGGGGAAGGCGTCGTAGTAGATGACGCGCATGTCGAAGCCACTGGCCCGCCTGGCCATGCCGCTGCCGATGCGGCCCAGACCGATGATGCCCAGGGTAGCGCCGTGGATGTCGGCTCCCATGAGCAATGTCGGTCCCCAGGTCTTCCACCTTCCGGCCTTGACGTACTTCGCCCCCTCCACCACACGTCGGGCGGCAGCCATCAGCAGGGTGAAAGCGAAGTCAGCGGTCGTATCGGTGAGGACGCCCGGTGTGTTGCCCACGGGGATGCTCCGCTTTGTCGCCTCTGGTACGTCAATGTTGTCGAATCCGACAGCCATCTGACTGATGACCTTCAGATGGGGGGCTCTATCCATCAACTGCCCATCCACCTTATCGGTGAGAAGCGACAGCAGCCCTTCCACCTCCTTGACTTCCTCCAGCAGCACCTCACGAGGCGGGGGGAACTCTTCTTTCCACACCTTGGCCTGGCAGAATTGGTGCACCATCTCCAGGCCCTTCTCTGGGATGATGCGCGTCACGTACACTTTAGGTTTGGCCATTTTTTGCACCTCCGAATTGTGGGTTGCAAATTGCGGATTGCAGATTGCAAATTGATGAACACCTCCCAGAGTGTTAAGAGCTGTTGCTTCGGCTCTACGCTCACCGATCTGACGTGCCAGCTCCAAGGCAGACGGGGCCGCTTCTAGCGCCGCCACGTATTTGCTTTGTCGGTAAGCGATCCGTGCCAATCGATTAAGCCCCTCGGCTTCAGCTTGAGCATATCCGGCCTGTCTAGCCGCTGCTAGCCCCGCCTCCGCTCCTGCGTTTGCCTTTGCGTAGTTACCCACTCGTTCGTAGTAAAAAAGCGTACCGGTCAGTAGGACTAGAATCTCCTTGAATGGTAAGTACGGATCGCTGAGTCCCAATTGGGCGCTACACTGACCCCAGGCAATAATCAATTGGTCGTTGGCTTTCTGTGCTCGACGGCATAACTCGCGCACTAGCGTTGTCTTACCGGTGCCAGCATCGCTGGTAACGAAGACAAGCTGAGGTTGCCCGGCTAGAGCGCGGGAGATGCGTATTCGCAGTTGGTCTAACTGGGTCTCCCGACCCTCGACGACGAAAACCGGTGTTTCCACTGGTAATATCTCCTCCATCATAGTGTTTCCCGTCGGCCAGGGGCATTCGCCCAAAGCCTGCGCACAACTTCTGCAATGCTTAGTCCGGCGATCAGACTCAGTGCGACGGTAACTTGTCCGGTTAAGCCACTAAGCAGTGCCAAGAACAACCGGGAGTCGCGCTTGGCTGGTAACCCTCGGTCAGCTGGCAATGGCCGACCAAAGGCTTCTTTATATCGGCTCTCAGTATAGCTGATTCCGAAGACTCCGGCAAGTGTCAGGAAGCCCAGCCCCCATACCCAGGATGCATTGTGGATATTCCACGCCGCATAGGTCATCCCTGCTATAAGCAGTGCGTCGGCCCAGCGATCAAGGGCGGCGTCGAACCATGCACCGTATGCCGAAGCGGTACCCCTCAACCGGGCCAACTCTCCATCACAACCATCCAGTATGGAAGAGAGTTGCGCTAGTACGCCTCCCATCACCAAAGGTACTGGTTTGCCCAAAGCAAACAATCCAGCGGCTGCGGTTGCTATCCCGAACGAAATGAATGACATCTGGTTGGCTGTTATGCGTGAATGAGAAGACAACCACAGGGACAGTGGGATAGACAATCGTCGGTTGAGATACCGTGACACCACCCCATCCCGTTCTTTCGGTAGCCGCTCCGCTAGGAGAATCTTACATCGCTCTACGTCCTTCTTGGAGTCGATCCTGAACCAGAAAGGCTCCACATCTCTTCTCATGCCTGGCACATAAGAGGGGATCTTTGAGATGTCCAGGCAATCAAGCGCGTCCTGCTCTGCCAGATCATCAAGGCACTCAAACCACTCACGCCCCTTGTCAGGGCAACGTTTGAGAGCGGAGAACAGCCGGGGATCGCAAAGTGCCACACCAATGTATACGCTGTTCCACCTCTTCAACTCCTTGCCTATGGCCTTAGCCTTGCCGTTCTCGACCCAAACTTTTGGGGCATCCTCCCCGTCCACGGGTCTGTAGCTGCTATCAATCCCCAAGGTCATCCTTTGGCGCTTCGACAACTCCCTTAGTATTCGCTCGTCGAAAACCTGATCTCCTCTTAAGAGCAGAAACGGCTGCTCTCCCATAAGCCCTTCCGCCGCCAGCAGCGAGGTGATGTCTCCCTCGTATTCCCCACCGTCCACGTACTCCATGTTCAGTCCCAACTGAGCACCATCCTTGAGGTGCTCCCTTATCATACGCCCCTTGGACCCCAGCACCACGACGATATCCTTAATGCTCGACGCTTTTAGGGCATGCAGGTTTCTTTCGAGGAGCGAAACCCCGCAGAGCTTGATGAGCGCCTTCGGATTCTCTGTTCCCAGCTTCCTTCCGTCCTCTGTGGCCAGGATCACACCTTTCATCTACTGTTCCTCCTGGATTCCTTTTGAAATAGACTCTCATACCGCAACTTTGATAGTTTGGGGCGTCGTGGCCTATTTCCCTTTGTCCTCAACAATCTTTCCACGTAGCGTAAGTCCTCTATTGTATCCACGTCCATCCAGAAAGCACCGGAGACGTCACAGGCACGCACCTGGCGCCCTCTTTTGATGAGCCATCTCACGGCACCGGTCAGGCTGCAATCCCTCTTACCCTTTCGCCTCAGGTTGGAGATAGCGGTGAAGACGATGGGAGTGAACAAGAACACGCCGGTATCAATGGCGTTCCACTGCTCGATCTCTTTGCCGATGCCAGTGATGAACCCTGCTTTGCTCACCCAGACTTTGGTTGCATCTTGCACCTGGGGAGGAGCGTGCGCCAGGCGATCAACACACAGGGTATCGTAGGTGCCTTCCCAAGCGAGCAGAGCGGTCAGGATGTCGCGGGAGATCATGTGATCGCACATAGCCAGGATGAAGGGTTCGTCAGCCACCTGCTGATACGCACAGTCGAGAGAGAGCGCGTTTCCCAAATGATAGTCAGGGTTGAAGGCATATTTTACCCTCGCTCCGAAGCGGCTCCCATCTCCCAGCCATTTTTCGATCATCTCTCCCATGTATCCGACAACAATCACCAGCCTTCTGATATCAGCCTTCACAAAGGATTTGATAGTGTATTCGATCAGAGGCCGTCCCAGCACTGGAACCAACGGCTTAGGGCAACTTAGAGTGAGGGGGTTCAGCCTGCTTCCATCACCAGCAGCCAAGATTACACCTTTCATGCTTCCGCCTTTCCTCGTGATCAACCATCCGCTTCATCACCGAAGTACTCGTGCAATAATAACTTCCCGCTTTTGATCTCATATTCGTGGACAGCTTTGCTACGTCAACAGCTATGGAGAGACCTCCAAGGTCTGGTGGCTTCTACGCCGAGGCCCATTGGCGAAGGGGTGCCCGAACAGACCCTCAGGTCAGCCCCTGGTTGTTGTGCCAGGAGGTTATTGTGGTTCACCCTGGCTCTCTCGGCCTATTTATTTGTTTCTCTTCTTGGGAAAGTTAGACTAAGTGAACTGACGCAAGAAGCACTCTCCCTACTTCTGAATTCAAGCACTATTCCACGCCGGAATGAGGGCCGGCATTTACGCATGAATTGCGTCGGTTCATCTAACGGGGCCCCTGTCGCTGATTGGTGAAATCAGCCACGTCAGGGCTTGGGGTTACTTCTTCTTCTCTCGGGGGAGGGGGTGAGAGAGGATAAGCAGCACTCCAAAAATCCAAAAACTTGGGTCCCCGCCTCTCACTTTGGAGAATTCGGGCTTTGTTCGGCCCATTTTGATTATAACCTCTCTGGCGCTGTCTGTCAAGGCAGGGCTGGGATCACAGAGAAACGGAGGCGGTCAGGTCTCCATTCATACCTGTCGCCAGGGGTCAGGATTTTCACGGCATGGGAGAGTTCATAGCGGTCCTCAAGCCTGGCCGGCAATGAAGGACTCCAACAACTCCCTTGCCTCGTCATCCGCATATTGCACCGGCGGCGATTTCATGAAATAGGCCGACGGCCCGAGGAGGGTGCCCGCCAGGCCCCGATCGAGGGCCAGTTTGGCACAGCGCACGGCGTCAATGACTACCCCCGCTGAGTTCGGCGAGTCCCACACCTCCAATTTGAGTTCGATGTTCAGGGGCACGTCGCCGAAACTACGACCCTCCATGCGGATGTAGGCCCACTTACGATCGGTTAGCCAGGGCACATAGTCGCTGGGCCCGATGTGGATATCCTTGGCATCCAGCTCGTAGTCCAACTGGGAGGTGACGGCGTTGGTCTTGGAGATTTTCTTGGACTCCAGGCGGGAGCGCTCCAGCATGTTGTAGAAGTCCATGTTCCCCCCGACGTTTAACTGACTGGTATGCTCAAGCCGTACCCCTCGTTCACGGAACAGCCGCGTCAGGACGCGATGGACGATGGTTGCCCCTACCTGTGATTTGATGTCATCGCCGATCATGGGCAGCCCATGGGCTTTGAAACGCTCTTGCCAATATTGCTCCCGGGCGATGAAGACCGGTATGCAATTGACGAAGGCACAACCCGCATCCAGAATCTGTTCCACGTACCACTTTGTGGCCATCTCACTCCCCACCGGGAGGAAGTTGACCACCACGTCGGTTTTGCTCTCCTTCAGTATGCCGACGATATCGTCAGTTGGCCCAGGAGCCTTTTTGACAAGTTGCGAAAGGTACTTCCCCACGCCATCATGGGTCATGCCCCGAGCGACCGGCACCCCCAGGTGGGGCACATCGCAGAACTTGATGGTGTTATTGGGCGGCGTAAAGATGGCTTCTGACAGGTCCTTACCCACCTTGTCACTGTTGACGTCGAAGGCTGCGGAAAACTCGATGTCGGCGATGTGATACCCTCCCAGGTTGACGTGCATCAGGCCTGGGACGAATTCATCTTCCCTGGCCTGGCGGTAGTGTTCGACCCCTTGCACCAGTGACGAGGCGCAGTTGCCCACGCCCAGAATTGCTACTCTAACTTTGGGCATCTTTGAACTCCTTCTAGTCTTCACCTTTCTTCAGCAGACGATTTAAGATATCAAGCAGACCCTCTCCATCCTCGTAGGGTGATACGTAGTGAACTCTCTTCCGCACCTCCCGGCTGGCGTTGGCGGGGGCGGCGGCCAATCCAACCAGTCTCAGGAATTTGAGGTCGCTGGTAGAGTCCCCTATTCCGGCCATCCTGGCCAGAGGAACTCCCGTCTCCCTGGAGAGCCAACGCACCCCCTCCTCCTTGTCCACACCTCGGAACAGGATGTTCAGGCAACTGGTTGTCTCCTCCACAACGAACCGCCCCTCCGGCACAACCTGGCTGGCCTTACGGTACAAATCTCCCAGGCCGATGTCGCGGCCGGGAAAAAGGGTGAGGGAAACCTCTTTTCCTGGCTGGAAATAGGCCAGGCCCGGCTCTACCAACTCCCTTTGCAGGAGCGTCTTGAGACGAGCCAGGTCCTCTTTCATGGCCGGGGTAATAGCCGCATTTTGGCGAAAGGAGTAGGGAGAGGGGAAATAGAGGCCACCGCCGTTTTCGTAGATGGCCGGCACAAAGGCGTGGATGGCCTGCATCACCACTTCGACGTAGGGGGCGGGCCGGCCGGTGCAGAGGGTGATGGCCGGCCGGGAAGGGTCCTTGCTGGCCCTGTCGTTGAGGCTGGCCACCCGCTCCAATACCCCAAAATCGAGGGGCTGAGCTTCTCCTCTGGTCAGGCACCCATCCAGGTCCACCACTACCAGGTGCAGGCTTTCACTTGCGGTCCTCACAAGCACCCTCTGAGATACTCCAGGCAGCGGGGCAGTTCCTGAGCGTAGTACCCTCTCAGGGGTGCATTTTGGCTCGGTTCGCCACACTCCAGAGTCGTATACTTGTCATAACCAATGCTCTTCAGGGCGGCAAAGGCGGCCGCGAAATCGGTGTGGCCCAGCCCTGGCAGCTTCCTGTTGCTATCGGCCAGGTGGACGTGGTAGATGTATTGGCCGGCCTGGGCGATGCTGGCCGGGATATCGTCTTCTTCGATGCTCATATGGAAGAGGTCGGCCATGGTTTGCACGTATGGATTGTCCACTTCCTTACAGATTTCGACCGCGTCCTGCAAGGTACGCAGGAAGTGGCTCTCGTAGCGATTGAGCGACTCCAGGAGCAGTACTGCTCCCACTTCCTGGGCGTGTTGGCCCAGTTGGCCGGCCAGTTCGATCACGAGCTTTTTCTCCAGCTCAACGGCATCGCTCAGGGGTGACAGATCAGGCAGGAGGGGTGGGCCGAAGATGGGCACCACCACCAGCCCCACGGCCCCGATTTCAGCGGTGAGGGTCAGGTACTCCTTGATCTCGGCCACGGCTTGCTCTCTCTCCTCCCTATCGGGATGAAGGAGACAGCGGCGTCGCCCGTAACAGACAGCCGCCGGTTTGACCCTGTTGCCAGCGGCCACACGCTTGATCTCATCCACCCGTCTCTCCAGGTTGAAGCTCCAGAACTCGACCCCCTCGAACCCGAGTTTCTCAGCATTCTCAAACTGCTCCGCCAGGCTCTCCCCTGGCAGCATATCTTCTTGGATGGCGAGTTTCATGTGACCTCCTGTCGGTGGAGAGATTACCTCTTCAGCAGTTAGAGCACATCGTCCAGTTTGGCGGCGAAGACGGCCTCGTCGAACCACCCTTCGCGGATGTCACGGTGGGAAGTTGCTACCTGCCACCAGGGTTTTGCTGTCATCCTGATACCTCCTCGTCCGTCGCTTCAGGCCCAGTGTCGTTGCCGGACCCGTCAACCTGCTGGCGAGCGGCTTCCTTCAAGCGCTGCCAAAGAGTTGCCACCTCCGAGCCCAAAGCCCTGGCCTGTTGGTCCACGTAGACTTCGTCGAACTCGGACGTTAGCCACTGATCCTCGCCCAGATAGGTGAAGACCAGCATGCTGTAGATGTCGTCTTCGTGCCGGCGCGACTGCCCCTCCGCCCAGGCCATAAGTTTCCCTACAATGACATCCTCTGGGCGGGCGAACCAAGCTTCGGATTCGACGCCGCTCGGGTCCTCAAAGCTGCGGCGTATCCGTCGGGCGAGGGCCTGGCGATAGCGTGGATCCATGGTGATGGGTACTAGGTCCACCTTCTGTCCGCGCTCGGTGTCAATCAGGTTGAAGAGGATGCCCAGGCGGATCGAATCGTGCATCTGCTGAGGGTCGGCGTAGTATCGGGGCAGCGGATACCGCCTGGCCAGGGCTTGAATGTGGGCCTCCTCCAGATCCACGACGATGTCTATGTCAAAGGTGACGCGGGTGCTCCCGTAGGCAGCAGCAGCGAAGCCCCCGATGATCATGTACGGTGCCCCTATCTCCTCCAGCGTTCGCAAGACATCGAAATAGAAACTGGGCAGGAGGTGCTGATCAGCCATAGGGACTCACTTCCTGGAGCACCCGCAAGTTGAGCTCCCGCTGGGAGAGGTGGGGGTGTTGCCGACGCAACCTCCCTCGAACAATGCTCATGGCTAGAGCCTGGGCTTCGAGCATGGCCCGCACTCGCTTCGCCACCGGCACCCGTGCTAGCAATCGCATCTGCTCCAGATCTAGCCGCCCCCAGTGGTTCGTTGTGAGTTCCGGCAACGACTGCTCCTTTTCGTTCAGGCCTCCAGGCCCAACTGCTCCGCCCTTTGTGCTGCCGCCGCCTGGTAATTCCGCCGCCCATAGAGGAAGCCTTGCAGCAGTTGCCGCTCTTTGTCCCCCTCCGGCAGCACGTCGGAGATGGCCTGGGCCACCTGCCAGAAGATGTCCCGGCCGCCGTAACCTGTTTGCATCAGCAACTCGCCGATGGCCTTGCGGTCGCTCCGCTCCTACAGCAGCAGGCAACGGTGCAGGACGTCAATCATTATTGGGGGCGAGCCATGTTTGCTAACCTCACCACCATCCTCTATCTCGAAGAGTGGGGCTGTATGCTGCGGCACAACCGGCGTTTTTGCCCTCGTTCCAGAACTGCTCCAGCTTCTCCCGAATGCGCTGCTCGATGGTCGGACGAATCTCGTTGAAGTAGGCCACTCTCTTCTCCGTCCGTTTGCGGCAGACCATGTAGATAGACGAGGCCAGACCGCGCTCGCCTGCCTGCGGAGCTGACGTCCCCCGCGTCGTCGCCAGCGTAGAAGGTGGTCATATCTCTGGCTTCACAACGGCAACTGTACCGACTCCCCTGTCTCTGCGCTCCGGTAACAGGCCTCCACCAGCTCCACCGCCCTGTAGCCGTCCTCGGCGGTGACGGGGGGCGCTTTGCCTTCGACGATGGCGTCAACGAAGAGCCGGTCCTCTTCCCGATAGCCCCACTTTGTAACTCCTTGTGTCAGCAATATCCTCGCTGGCACTTTCACCTATTCTACTTTGTATACCCTGTCATTTCGGCGAGCTCTCTGGATAACTTTCACACCAATTGATTGCCCTGATTTGGCCTGCTCGATCGCCTGGTGATCCAGTTCCATTGACTCGACCGTCTGCTCGAAGTCGGTCGTGAACCCCCTGATGCGAATGGTGTCGCCGACACGTAGCGGAGCCGTTAGCTCAATGCCAGCCACCCCAATCTTCCGGAAGTAGTGAGACACCCTGCCGATCTCTTTCTCAGCCATGCTAAGACCTCTTTCCCACCCTGTTCAACCTGGGAGCCCATGGAGCAGCCCCTCGATCCTCTCCTTCGCCTCCTGCGCCACTCGCAGTGGTTCCCACTCCCAGTATTCAGGCCGGAACAGTTCGATGGAAACCAGCCTGTCGTAGCCGATCTCCTTCAATGCTGCCAGGATATCCTTCAGGGGGATGATCCCTTCGCCTGGCAGCAGGCGCTGGGCATCGGTAAGTTGCTCCTTGGGCCGATCCTCGGCGTCGTTGATGTGGAAGATGAAGAGCTTGGCCGGGTCTATCTCCCCAAGAGACTGCAGTGTCGAGCTGCCCACGTGGAAGTGGAAGGTGTCAATGACTAAGCCCACGTTCTCCCGATTGACCTCCTCCACGATCTTCCAGCAGTCGGCCAGGTTGTTCACTGAGCAGTCAGCGAAGCCCAGGAACTCGAAGGCCAGGCCAATCCTGTGCTCAGCGGCGATACCGGCCAGGTCCCGCAACACCCTTACCGATTCGTTCCTCACCTCATCCTTGCTCATGCCAGCCGGGAGAGGACTGGGCACAACCACGATGTAGGGGCAATCCAGCGCCTGAGCGATCTCGCTCAACCTGCGGCAACGGGCCTGCACTTCCTGGTAGCCCGCCTGATGGCGAAAGGTGATCTGCTCGATGGAGTTGATGCTGTAGGGCCGAACCTTGGTGAAAAGGTCCTTTAGCTCAGCCATGCTGTGAGCGGCCAGGTAATCATCTAGCTTGGCCGCCCATATCTCCAGAAGGTCATACCCCGCCGCCCAGGCCACGTGGATGTCCGTGGCCAGATCTGCTTTCATGGTCGTGGCACCGTTGAAAGCGATCAACATCTCCCAGGTCCTTCCTCTCTCAATGACCGATCACCACTCGACATCTATCTACTGGCAGGTGCACTTTCAGGCGTTCACCTTTGGCGAAGCGCTGGCTCCCGTCCGTCTGCACCCGCAGGTCAAGTTTCTCGCCTAACCGGATGCGGTAGTCAAGCTTGTCTCCCAGGTAGGTCAACTTCTCCACCACACCCTCAAATACGTTGTTTTCACCCTCACCACCATGGGCCAACAATCGGATCTCGTTGGGCCTGACGAAGACCAGAACATCCTGCCCACGCTCTAGAACCTCTGAAGCTGGCATAATCAACCGGATCTCTTCGCTGTCAACCAGGGCCCTTCCCTGATCATCGAAGGAGGAGACCACTCCCTCGATGAAGTTGGACAGGCCGATGAAATCAGCCACGAACTGGGTCTTTGGCTCCTCGTAGATCTCTTCTGGAGTGCCTACTTGCTCGATGCGGCCCTCATTCATGATGGCCACCCGGTCAGACAGGGCCAGGGCCTCCTCTTGGTCGTGGGTGACGTACATAGAGGTGATATCCAAGCGGGTAACCAGGTCTTTGATCTCGAAGCGCATCTCCTCCCGCAGCTTGGCATCAAGGTTGGACAAAGGTTCGTCGAGGAGCAGCACCTTGGGACGGTAGACCAGGGCTCTGGCCAGACCTACCCGTTGCTGCTGGCCGCCGGAGAGTTGGCGAGGATAGTGCTTTTTGTACCCCTCCATGCGGATCAGCCGCAGGGCATCATCCACCATCTCCTGCCGCCTCGCTTTGGGGAGGTTGCGAATCATCAGTGGGAAGGCTACATTCTCCCAGACGGTCATGTGAGGGAAGAGGGCGAAGTTCTGGAAGACCATGCCCAGTTCTCGCTTGTGGGTGGGCACCTCGGTCACATCTTGTCCGTCAATGAAGATACGTCCTCGGTCAGGGGTGTTGTGGCCGGTGATGCAACGCAGGGCTGTGGTCTTGCCACAGCCGCTGGGCCCCAGCAGGGTCATCAGTTCACCCCGCCGGATACCCAGGTTGATGTGGTCGTTGGCCACGATATCTCCGTAGCGCTTGGTGATATTACGCAATTCGATCATGTACTCAGACATATCCCGCATTCCTCTTGTACAGATGAGTAGGATTCACTGACCAGCCATCTTCGGGATGGGGAAGTGGGCCTCGATGGCGCGCTTGTCCTGAGATGTCCTTGGCGCTTCACGAGCGAAGGGAAGAGGGAGTTGGATGGGTTCAGGCGCAGTCGCGACTGCGTCGGGCTGATCAGATGTCATCCCCAATGCTCTCCGTGTTAACAAGTGGTTACATGACTGGGCGGCTCTGGTGCAGGTGCTATCAACGAATGGCTGTCAACGGATTCCTGGAGCGGATTGAACGGATTCACCTACTTCGCCAGTGTTCCACTTCGTTCGATCCGTTCCCCTAATCCGCTGACAGCTCTTGCTCTGCCTGTAGCCAGTCCGGCACAAACAACCATTGACGGTTGACTCGGTGCTCGGCGATGTTCCTGGGCGGGAAGATGCGTCGCCGTTGCAGACTGCGTGTGCCAAAGTTGAGCAGCAGGCCGACGGGGCAACCTGTCACGGCAAGATAGCCGATGACCTGGGCCACATGGCTATTGTCCAGACCAGACAGCGCCTTGATCTCCACGACGACAGTGTCCTCGACGATGAAGTCGGGAATGTAGTAGCCGATCAGCACATGTCCGTTTGCGCTGTCGTACACCTCGATATTTTTCTGAGCGACGTAGGTAAGGCCGCTCTCCGTGAAGTGCACTTCCAGGTCGCGCTGGTAGGTGTCCTCGCGACACCCTGGGCCGCGTTTGCGATGCACCGCCATCGCGCAGCCGATGATCTTGTAAGTCAGGTCGTCGTAGGGCGTTTTGACGAGCTTGTTCGGCATTGTGGTATCTCCTGAAGTTGGGTGTGCTGTCACCGGATTTCCGGAGCAGATTGAACAGGGAAGATCGCTGTGGCCTGCATCTGATCCGTTCAATCCGTTCTCCTAATCTGTTGACAGTTTCCCCTTCAGCCTCCCCACCTGGGCCAGCCGGCTCACCTCCAAGACGGGAAGTCGGCCTCGATGGAGCGCCGGCCGTGAGATGCCCTTGGCGCTTCACGAGCGAAGGGAAGAGCAATTTGTCTTCTCTACACCCCCTTGAACCCACCTACCAACTTCTCCGGCGCCACCTGCCGCTGGATCAGGAACAATACCAGCAGGGAGGGAATGACCAGGATGACCGACATGGCGGCCGTCACCTCCCAGTAGCCCTCCCCCACAGCCAGATAGGTCCGGATGGGCAGGGTCACAGTCTTGGGGCCGAAGGTCATCAGGGTCAGGGTGAACTCGTTGTAGGATGTCGTAAAGGTAAAGATGATGGATGACAGGATCCCCGGCAGGACCAGAGGCAGGATAACATGGATGAAGCTCCTGAGGGCGTTGGCGCCGCAGACGCTGGCCGCCTCCAGCACCCGCTCGTCGAGACTCTCGAAGGTAGCCGAAAGGACCAGAATGGCGTAGGGGGCACAGATGGCCACGTGGGCCAGGGCCACGCCGATATGGGTGTTGACCAGATGCAGCCGGTAGAAGATCCTGGCCACGCCCAGGGCGTAGGTGATAGGTGGGATCATGCGGGGCAGCAGGATCATGGCCATCAGGAGTTCCTTACCCGGCACCCCACGACGGCCCAAGGCCCAGCCGGTGGGGATGCCGATCACGGTGCTGATGGTCACAGCCAGGGCGGCGATGATCAGCGTGTTCTTGGTGATCTCGGGGATCTTGGCTACCTCCACGGCCCAGCGATACCAGTCCAAGGTCAAGGTTGGCGGCAACCATTTGCGGCCAAACCAATCCTTGCCGACCGATTTGGCTAGAATCATTAGGAGGGGGCTTGTGATGTAGAGAAAAAAGCTCCAGAGAAGGGTGTAGACCAGAAGTCTCTTGGCGTTGAGAAGGGCCTGAAGGTACTGTCGCGCCGTCGTCATACCGTTGGCCTCCTGAGGATTCTCATGTACACGGTCAGGAAGGCAACCTGCAAGGTGGCCATGATAACGGCCATGGCGCTGGCTGCCGACCAGCGGGCCGGGGTAAAGACATCAATCTGGGTGTAAATCTCGACGGTGAGGGGTCGGTAATTGCCGCCGGCGATCAGGGGGATGCTGAAAGCACCGAAGGCAGCCATAAAGGTCAAGACCGAGCCGGCCAGAATACCGGGCATGATGAGCGGCAGGATGATATGGCGTAGGACTTGCCAATTGTTGGCCCCGGCTACCGATGCAGCCTCTTCGATAGTGCGGTCCAGGCTCTCAACCGTGGACAGAGTGGTCACGGCTGTATAGGAAAAATAGTGCCAGACATAGAAGAGGATCAGGCCGGGAATGGTATAGTTGATGCGGACCGGTTCGTTGATAAAGGGAATAAGCTGCATCAGAAGAAGGTTAGCCCAGCCCCGACCGCCCCAGAAGAGGAGTAGTCCGAAGGCGCCGATCAGACCCGGGATCGTAATGGGCAGCAGAATGGTGAGCCTGAGAAGGCGGTGTCCCCTGAGCTTCTCTCGCAGCGCCAGGGTCAAGGGAATACTAAGCACAATGGAAAGCAGGGTTGATGAAATAGCCAGGACGAAAGTCAAGAGGATGGAGTTCCTGAAGGCAGGCTTGCCGAGGAAGTTGAGGTAGTGCTCTAAGGTCCAGCCGATCTCTTGCCCTTCAGGCCGCAGGCTTCGAAGCACTGTCACAAACATGGGGTATAGGAAGAGGCTAGCAAACCCGGCAAAACCGGGTACCAGCATAAGTAAAGTCACCAGATGGGCTCTCTGCCACTTGAGAAAATTTCTCATGTCGCCCCGTTCCTAGAAAAAGAGGTGGGTGGGCCCCCTTTCTCCCACCCACCTCCTCGTTGATCCAGACGATGTTAGCCTCCACCCAGCAGCGCGGGCCCTTCCTCCTTAATGTAATCGGTCAGGCCCTTGTTGGTCAGGCGAATTCGGGTGGGCTCAACGTCCTCCCAGCGCGGGATCACATCCCACACCTCGGCCGGGATCTTGTCCCAGATGTCGGTGCCGGTGTACTGCCACATGGTGGTGATCAACTGGACCTGCTGCTCGTCGGACAGCAGGTAGTTGATCAGACGGAAGACCACGGGCTTGTACTCCTCGGGGATGCCGGCTGGCACGGCCAGATAGCCGTCAGACCCGGCGGTCATCCCTTCCGACAGGAAGCCGGCCTTGATGGTGGGTGGCATGGTTCCCTGGGCCCTGGACCAGAGCGCGAAGTCCATGGCGTAGAAGCTGATCCAGGTTTCGCCAGCGTTGAACCTCTCGAAGAGGTTGGGGCTGGGTTCGGGAGCCAGGGGCTGTTGCGCGGCGGCATAGAACTCCGTCAGCTTGGCCCAACCATCCTTGAACTCATCCGTCTCCTTCAGCTCGTCCCAGGGCTTGTCCAGGTCCACGAAGGCAGAGAGGAAGCTGTAGGGCTGTCGGCGCCCGGAACCGGACTTGGAGTTGGGCCTCATGAGGCCGATGTGCCCCCGCCACTCATCCCTTCTCTCATAGAACTCCTTCCAGGAGGTCGGTGGATCGGTGATGTACTCGGAGTTGTAGATCAGGGCGTACTGGCTTCTCCAGTAGAGAGCACCCTTGCCACCAATGTTGATCCCTAGAGCCGTCTGCAGGTAGCCCCTGGGGCACTTGGCCAGGTTGGGGATCACATCCAGTCGGTCGGGGAACATGGTTTCCAAGGGGATGTCTTGCTCAACCATATCGGCGATGTGGCCAGGCTTGACGAAGAGCAGGTGGAAATCGCCCTTCCCCGCCTCCCAGGCTTTCATGCGCTCGATCGTTTCGCCGCTCTTGGATACGACGTAGTTGACCTTGACGCCCAGATCGCTCTCGATCTGCGGGATGACTGTGGTCTGCCAGTACTTTTGGAAGTTGGAACCGGAGTTGGTGTCAACCATGGTGATCTCGGTTGGCAGTTCCTTCTCCGCTACGGGCCGCACGTAGGTGGCCAGGTACTCCTTGGCTACCTCCGCGCTGGGGATCACGAGCTTCCAGCCGGGCTTGATCAGCCAGAAATCGGTGATGTAGGGGAAGCTGGGATCCTCAACTGATTTCTTGTTTGTGGCCCCCACGATGGCCCGGTAGGCTGCACCGTTGCCGTAATACTTCTCGGCTATCATCCAGAGGTTGTCATCCTTCTGGACGGTGTAGGTCGTCTCCTGGGCCAGAGGTGCGGCGCTGGTCACCCCCACCACTAGCAGTGTGCACACCAAAGCCAGCACCAGGATTCGCGCTTTCTTGCCTAGCATTTCTGTCTCCTCCTTCGACACTGAAGTTGTGAGGGTTGCTTTCCATGGCGACCCTCAAGGACGATAGAGAATCTAAACCCTTTTTGGTTTCCCTGTTCCTCACCCCCTTTCTTTTCAAGATTTGAACCTACCCCCGAAGACTCGTAGTTCGGAGCCACAGCACGCTGTAATCGTCCAAATATCAGGCAGCGAGGAATCATTTGGTGCTGTGGAAGGTAGTAGCGACTTCAGTCGCTTGGAACGACTAAAGT
>JBHIDP010000047.1:0-15157 GCA_046760185.1 Anaerolineae bacterium | reverse complement strand
TGTCCTGGCGCACAGGTGCCAGGGAAAGCCTCGACTCCCACAAGTTTTGGCCACGGTTAAATGAATTGCGTCGTTATTTAAACACTGGCAAAGGAGGCAGTTGTGATCAAGAGAGTTGATCATATCGGTATTGCCGTTAGGAGTATTGAGGAAACCGTGAACTTCTACAGAGAGGCCCTGGGCCTGGAGATGACTCACACCGAGGCCGAGCCTGATCAGAAGGTAGTCATCGCCTTTCTACCGGCTGGCGAGAGCGAGGTTGAACTGCTTGAACCGGTGGAGAGCAACGGCCCCGTCGCTCGTTTCCTGGAGAAGAGAGGGGAAGGGATTCATCACATCTGTTTTGAAGTGGATGACATAGAAGAGGTACTGGATGTCTTGGACAGGCGGGGGATCAACCTCATTGATCGGGAGCCCCGCATCGGTACCGGGGGGAAGAAGATCGCCTTCATCCATCCAAAGGCGGCTCACGGCGTCCTTATCGAATTGTACGAAAAGAGACCAGATGAACAACGGCCACCCCGCATTGACCTGCGCACTTTGCGGCAGCGGTTGCTGGTGGAAAGCCAGGCTGCCACAGCGGGGGTCAGGGGCTTCCTGGATGCCCTGCGCGAGACGTAGGAGCAATGCCTTGCGCTTGCCCCCTGAAGGGCGACCGCAAGGGTACGCCCCTACCCACAGATTCATCATTGACAGACTAGAGCACGTTGGTTAGATTACAGAGAGGTATCAATGTTTGACAAAGAAAGATTGATTCAGATCAGGGAGGCCAGGGATCGGTGGGAAGAGACCACCTTGCAGAAGAGTCTGGCCCGTCAACCAGAGCGTCGCGAGGAGTTTATAACCACCTCCAGCGAGCCGATTGAGCGCCTCTATACTCCGGATGACATCGGCCATATGGATTACGAGCGGGACCTTAGTTTCCCCGGCCAGTACCCCTTCACCCGGGGCGTTCATCCAACGATGTACCGTGGCCGTCTGTGGACGATGCGCATGTTTGCCGGATTCGGCACCGCAGAGGAAACCAACGCCCGCTTCAAGTATCTGCTCGAACATGGCGAGACCGGTCTGTCAATCGCCTTTGACCTGCCCACCCTCTACGGCTACGACAGCGATGACCCCGAGGCAGCCGGTGAGTTCGGCAAATGCGGGGTGGCTGTGTCATCCCTGGCCGATATGGAGATACTCCTGGACGGTTTGCCCTTAGATGAGATCACCTGCTCCATGACCATCAACAGCCCGGCTGCTGTCATCTGGGCCATGTACATCGCCGCCGCCGAGAAACGCGGCATCCCTATGGAGAAGCTGGGCGGGACCATCCAGAACGACATCCTCAAAGAGTACATCGCTCAGAAGGAATACATCTTCCCACCCGAGCCTTCCATGCGTCTGGTGGTGGACACTATCGAGTTCGGCACAGAAAAGCTGCCCAAGTGGAACACAATCTCCATCAGCGGCTACCACATCCGCGAGGCCGGCTCAACCGCTGTGCAAGAGTTGGCCTACACCCTGGCCGATGGACTGGAGTATGTGAGAGCAACTATAGAGCGCGGCCTGGACCTGGACGACTTTGCCCCCCGTCTCTCTTTCTTCTTCAATGCTCACAACGATTTTTTCGAGGAGATCGCAAAGTACAGAGCGGCCAGACGCATCTGGGCGCGAGAGATGAGGGAGAGGTTCGGAGCTAGAAACCCGCGCTCGTGGTGGCTACGTTTCCACACTCAAACAGCGGGGTGTAGTCTTACCGCCCAGCAGCCGGAGAATAACGCGGTGCGGGTAGCCATCCAGGCTCTGGCAGCGGTCCTGGGCGGCACCCAGTCACTGCATACCAACTCGATGGATGAGGCCCTGGCTTTGCCCAGCGAAACTGCGGTGCGCATCGCTCTGCGTACTCAACAGATCATAGCTCACGAGAGCGGCGTCACCAACACCATTGATCCCCTGGGAGGCAGCTTCTTCATCGAGGCTCTGACCAACCGCATGGAGCAACAGGTCTACGACATCTTCGAGGAGATTGACAAGCTGGGTGGAGTGATCCCGGCCATTGAAAAGGGATACTTTCAACGGCACATCGCTGACAGCGCGGCCCGCTACCAGAGGGAGATTGACACCAACCAGCGTACCATAGTGGGCATCAATGACTTCAGACTGGAGGAACCCCTAAGCATCCCCCTGTTGGAGATAGATAAGGAGGGGGAGAGACGACAGCGCGCCCGGCTGGAGCGGGTGCGCCGTGAGCGGGATAACAAAGCTGTAGATGAGAAGCTGGAAGCCCTGCGCAAAGCAGCCGAGGGGGGAAGCACGAAAGGGGCGAAAGGGGAAAACCTGATGCCTTACATCCTTGAGGCCGTGCGGGAGTACGCCACTCTAGGGGAAATCATGGGCGTCTTTCGAGACGAGTTTGGGGAATACCGAGAGCCGGTGATCGTGTAGGAAGGGAGGAGAGCGATGCCTGAACGAAAGATCAGGGTGCTTATTGCCAAACCAGGTTTGGACGGTCACGATCGGGGGGCCAAGGTCATCGCCCGTGCCCTGCGTGATGCCGGTATGGAGGTCATCTACACCGGCATCCGTCAGACACCGCAGATGATCGCCGAAGCCGCCCTCCAAGAGGATGTGGATGTGGTAGGGCTCTCGATCCTCTCAGGGGCGCACATGACCCTCTTCCCTCAAATCATGAAGCTACTAAAGGAGTATGGGTTGGAGGAGGCTCTGATCGTGGCCGGGGGGATCATACCTGACGAGGATGTCCCTGCCCTGAAAGAGATGGGTATTGCCGGTATCTTCGGCCCAGGGACCTTGACCCAGGAGGTAATTGGTTTTATCCAGGAAAGAGTCGCATCTGCCTATGACTGACATGGACCTGGTCGAACAAGTGCTGGCTGGTAAGCAGCGGGCTATTGCCCATGCTATCACCCTTATCGAAAACAACGGTTCTGGGGCCCGCCGAACCCTGGCTGCCATCTATCCTCACACCGGTCAAGCTCACGTCATCGGCGTGACCGGCCCTCCGGGCACGGGGAAGAGCACCCTCGTCAACGAGTTGACCAAGGAGTGCCGAAGGCGAGGACGAACGGTAGGCATCCTCAGCGTAGATCCCACCAGCCCCTTCAGCGGTGGGGCCCTGCTGGGCGATCGGGTCCGAATGAAGGAACTGAGCGGTGATGCTGGGGTCTTCATCCGTAGTATGGCTACACGGGGCCATCTCGGGGGCCTGGCCCGCGCCACAGCTAATGTCATCAAAGTCCTGGATGCCAGCGGCAAGGACCTGATCTTTGTGGAAACGGTTGGGGCTGGCCAAGGGGAGGTGGAGATTGCCCAGGCAGCCCACACCGTTATCCTCGTCGAAGCTCCGGGCCTGGGGGACGATATCCAGGCTATCAAGGCTGGCATCACGGAGATCGCTGACATCTTCGTGGTCAATAAGGCCGACCGTGAGGGGGCCGAGAACACCGCTTTGACCTTGCAGTTGACCTTGGAGTTGGACCAGTCCCAAGATGGTTGGTGTCCCCCCATCCTTAAAACCATCGCGCTCTATGGCAAAGGGATTGAGCCCGTAGTGGACGCAGTGGAGAACCACATCACTTATCTAAAGGAAAGCGGTCGGCTTCAACTGCGGGAGAGGGAGCGGATCAGAAGAGAATTGATGTCCATCTTGCAGGACGAACTCCTATCCCAGTTCTTGGCTGAGGCGCAGGACGAGCGGGTCGAGACACTGATCAAAGAGATATTGGAGCGTCACCTCGATCCGTATTCAGCCGCTGCCAGCCTCCTGGAGGAGGTTGGTCATAAGGCCGGACCCCCGCCATGAGGTGCCACTGACATCCCGCTATTCATCCAGGTTGAAAGGCTTTCTCCACCTATGATCCAAGGCAACAAGGTCCGCTTGCGAGCCATAGAGCGAGAGGACCTTTCCAGGTTTGTGCGTTGGCTAAACGACCCCGAGGTCGTTCAATACCTGACCATCTATACCCCCTTCTCTATGGCCGAAGAGGAGCGATGGTTCGAAAGACAACTGGAGGACGACTCCTCCACCATCCTGGCCATTGAGACCTTGGATGGGACTCACATCGGGAACGTCGGTCTCCACAAGATTGACTGGAAGAACAGTCACGCTGAGCTAGGGATATTCATCGGTGAAAAGGAGTATTGGGACCAAGGTTACGGCAGTGATGCCGTCATGGCCATGCTGAACTTCGCCTTCAATGAGATGAACCTGCACCGTGTCTCTCTTGGCGTTTACGCTTTCAACAAGCGGGCCATCCGTTGCTACGAGAAATGCGGTTTCCGCCACGAGGGTACGGAGCGCGAGGTCGTCTTCAAGAACGGGAACTACCACGATCATTTGATCATGGGCATCCTACGACACGAGTTCAACAGCAGGGAGGATTGAACAAGTGGACAAATACAAGATGTACGGCGATTTGGCCATCTTTAGTGGCACCTCCAATCTTGCTCTGGCGAAAGAGATTGCTGAGTACCTGGAGGTCCCACTGCGTGGCGTTGATATCTTCAAATTCCCCAATGAGAACATCTTCGTCCGTCTGCATGGCAGTGTTCGTTCCCAGGATGTGTTCGTTATCCAACCCACCTGTTCCCCGGTGAACGACAATATCATGGAACTGCTGATCATGATTGACACCCTCAGACGGGATTCGGCTGGCCGCATCACGGCCGTGGTCCCCTACTATGCCTATGGCCGCACCGATAAGAAGGACCAGCCTCGGGTGCCGATTACTGCGCGCCTGATCGCTGACATGATAACCGTGGCTGGGGTGGATCGTTTCCTGACCATGGACCTGCATGCCGGTCAGATACAGGGCTTCTTCACCATCCCGGTTGATGACATTACCGCCTTTCATATGCTGACCGATTACTTCCTGCGCAAGGAGATCGAGGACGGGGTAGTCATTGCCCCAGACGTGGGCGCTTCCAAGAAAGCACGAAACTTTGCCCAAACTCTGGAACTCCCCCTGGCCATCATTGAGAAACGACGAACCGGGAAAGATACCGAGGTGCTGACCCTTATCGGTGACGTCACCGACAGGCACGTCGTCATCTTCGATGACGAGATTGACACGGCCGGCACCATGGTACAAGCCGCCGACTTCCTGGAAAAGAAAGGGGCGAAGGACGTCTATGCCTGTGCCACCCATCCTATCTTCTCGCCACCAGCCACGGAACGACTGCGACAGGCCAACTTCAAGGAGATCGTCGTAACCAACACCGTCCCCATCCCCCCGCAGAAGATGTTGCCCAACATCAAAGTTCTCTCGGTGGGCCCTCTCCTGGGCGAGGTGATAAGGCGCATCCATGAAGGGATATCGGTGGGGGAGATGTTTAACGAGTAGTCAAGCCAGCAGGGGCATGATGTGGGTGTGTTTCTCTGTGGAATACTTTGTGGTATAATCAGAACCAATACGTGAAATCAAGACGAGGGGACTGAGAAGGGTGTAGGTTATGCTTAAAGGTGTGCTGACTAAGATCGCCGGTGATCCCAACGAGAAAGAACTGAACAGACTGTGGCCCATCGTCGAAGAGATCAACGAGCTGGAATCCTCCTTTGAAGTGCTGTCGGATCAGAAACTGCAGGACAAGACGACGGAGTTCGTGGGACGACTACACGCTGGTGAGTCTCTGGACGACCTGCTTCCCGAAGCCTTCGCCGCCGTCCGCGAGGCGTCCAAGCGCACCACCGGGATGCGTCACTTTGATGTCCAACTTCTGGGCGGCATTGTCCTCCACCAAGGTAAGGTAGCCGAGATGAAGACCGGTGAGGGCAAGACTCTGGTGGCCACCTTGGCCCTCTACCTCAATGCCCTGACCGGAAAGGGTGCCCACCTAGTCACAGTGAACGATTATCTGGCCAAACGTGATACTCAGTGGATGGGCCCTATCTACCATCTGCTGGGGCTGAGCGTGGGCGTGATCCAGAGTACGACCGATGATGGCCGCCCGCTGCCCGCTTTCATCTACGATCCAGATTACCAATCAAGCGACGACCGCTATCAATACCTGCGCCCCGCTGAACACAGGCGGGAAGCATATCTGGCCGATATCACCTACGGTACGAACAACGAATTTGGATTCGACTATCTGCGGGACAACATGGTCTACGACCTATCCCAACATGTGCAGCGGGACCTGCACTATGCCATAGTTGATGAGGTGGATAACATCCTCATTGATGAAGCCCGCACCCCGTTGATCATCTCCGGGCCGGCTGAGGAATCAGATGAGAACTACCGCCGTTTGGCAAGGATGGTTCCCCGCCTCAGGGGAGACGTGGATTATACAGTGGATGAGAAGAGTCGCGTCGTGACCATGACCGATGAGGGTATCTCCAAAATAGAGGGGTGGCTGGGGGTAGAAAACCTGTACGACCCCAAGTACTATGAGTTGACCCACTTCCTGGACCAGGCGCTGCGGGCCCAGGTCTTGTTCAAGCGGGACAAGGACTACATCGTCAAAGACGGCCAGGTGATCATTGTTGATGAGTTCACCGGGCGTCTGATGTACGGCCGTCGCTACTCCGAAGGTCTTCACCAGGCCATCGAGGCCAAGGAGGGGGTCCAGGTCCAAAGGGAAAGCCTGACCCTGGCCACCATCACCTTCCAGAACTACTTCCGCATGTACGAGAAGTTGGCCGGTATGACCGGTACAGCGGCTACCGAGGCCGAAGAATTCCATAAAATCTATAACCTGGATGTGATCATCATACCGACCCACATGCCCATGATCCGCATAGATCATCCCGACCTGGTCTACAAGAACCAAGAGAGCAAGTTCCGGGCCGTGGTGGGCGAGATAGAAGAGCTGCACAGACAAGGACGTCCGGTGCTGGTGGGCACCATCGCTATCGAGACTTCGGAGATGCTCTCCGAAATGCTACGCCGCCAAGGCATTCCCCACCAGGTTCTCAATGCGAAGCACCATGAGAAGGAGGCAGCCATCATTGCCCAGGCCGGCAGGCCAGGGGCGGTAACCATCGCCACCAACATGGCTGGCCGGGGAGTGGATATCCTGCTGGGAGGCAATCCTGAAGGGTTAGCCCGCGAGGAACTGCGCAAGCGGGGGAGAGACCTGACCAATATCTCTCCAGACGAATGGGAGGAAGTCCTGGCCCACTTTCAACAACTGTGTGAGGCTGATAAGAAGAAGGTTCTTGAACTAGGTGGTTTGCATGTCCTTGGCACTGAGCGGCACGAGGCGCGCCGCATTGACAATCAGTTGCGGGGCCGTTCTGGCCGCCAGGGCGATCCCGGCTCATCTCGCTTCTACGTCTCCCTGGAAGATGACCTGATGCGCCGCTTTGGAGGTGAGCGGGTAAAAGGGTTCATGGAATGGGCCGGTGTGGATGAAGATATCCCTATCGAGCACAACCTCGTCTCGAAATCCATTGAGAATGCCCAGGTCAAGGTCGAAGGATATAACTTCGACATTCGTAAGCACGTCCTTGAATACGATGATGTGGTTAATAAGCAGCGAGAAGTGATCTACGACCAGCGTCGCCGCGTGCTCAGCGAATCTGACCTGCGCCCCATCATCATGCGCATGGTAGAGGATGAGATACGCGGCCTGGTGGATTTCTACACGGCCGGCGGTGATCTACGAGAGGAATGGGATTTGGCCGCTTTACACACCGCAGCGCGGTCCATGCTTCCCTCGGCTCCCACACTGCCCCCTTCCCACTGGGGAGAGATGGATTTCGAAGAGATAGAGGAAGAGTTGTTACAATGGGCCGAGACCCTTTATGCCGAGCAGACTCAGGAGATGGGACTGGCCTTCCTGCGGCAAGCCGAAATGGAAGGGGCATCCCTGGCTACCTTGGCGGAGAACGATCACCCTGCCTACCGCTTGGCTTATCAAGCAGCCCGATGCCTCTTTGAGGAGGAAGAGTGGGATACCATCAAGAACACTCGGCTGCGTATGCTGGACAAAGAGCAGCAGGCGAAGGTGAAGGAAGCCTTCAGGCAGGGAGTCACCCTCTTCCGGGACCGGGCAGTGATGCTGGAGATAGTTGATCGGCATTGGATCCATCACCTGACCGCCCTGGATGAACTGAGGGATGGTATTGGCCTGCGGGCTTACGGGCAGCAGGATCCTCTGGTCTCCTACAAGAAGGAATCCCACCAGATGTTTGATGAACTGACGGCAAACATCCAACACGATATCGCCCATACCGTCTTCAACCGCGTCTTAACCGTGATGCCGCAGGCTGCGCCCACGCCAGCTCGACAAATGCGCTTCCATCATGGTGGCGATGGGGAGCGCCGGCCTGTGCGCCGCGTAGTGAGTGAGAAGATAGGACGCAATGCTCCGTGCCCGTGCGGCAGCGGCAAGAAGTACAAACACTGTTGTCTGCGTAAAGAGAGAGTTTCATTTCAAGCGCAGTCTGGCAAAAGCAAGCGAGGCCGAAAAAAGAAGAAACGAGCAGCCAAGGGCAAGAAGAGACGAAAGTAGGAAGCAAACCCCTAATCCCTACCAGGGAGGAAGGCCAAGATGGCAGATCAATACCGTGATTTCACCACAGAGCTAATGGAGGACATGGACCCCGAGCTTCTGCATCTGGTGAAAAATACCATCAACTCCTTTGTTAAATGGGACTTGATCAGGTTCTTTCACGACAACCCCAACGCCGCTGATAGTGTCAAGAACCTGGCTGCCTACGCTGGCCGGGACCCCTCCGTTGTCGAATCAGAGATCGAGGATTTGGTGCAGAGCGGGTTGCTGTGCAAAGAACTGGTGAATGACACACCGGTTTATGCCTTGTCCAAGGATCAAGATATACGACGGTTGGCTGAAAAGTTCGTCAAATCTTGTCACGAGCGCCATTTCCGTGTCAAAGTAGTCTATCACATAATGCGGGCCATGAGATAGAACCATCTTACGCACTGAGGAAAAAGTAACACGTTGCGATCAGCAAAGGCGGCTCCCACGCCGCCGGATAGCCGGGCGTGGGAGCCCGGCCCGCTAGAGACGTGCGGCTTTTGCCTAATGCCATTTTACAATAGTAGGAGGAAAAATGGAGCGCATAAAGACCGGTATACCTGGCCTGGATGAGATGATGCACGGCGGGTTGCTTCCCAAGACAGCCAACGTGGTAGAGGGCGCGCCAGGGACCGGTAAGACCACCTTGGGGATGCAGTTTATCTACCACGGAATCACCCAATACAATCAACCGGGTCTCATCATTACCTTCGAGGAGTTCCCTCAGCAATACTATCGGGATGCGGCCAGCTTCGGCTGGGACTTCCGAGAGCTGGAAAACGAGGGGAAGCTCAGGGTAATCATGACCAGCCCTGAAGTGACCAAACGAGACCTGGAGAGGGTGGGGGGCATGATCGAGACTGCGGTTCGAGAAATGGGCGCCCGACGCATCCTCATTGACAGTCTGTCCCACTTCGAGAGGTTGACCACCGATCTGGTAAAGCTGCGGACGATCCAGTACAGCTTTATCAACGGCCTGAAGCGGGAAGGGCTGACCAGCATCCTTACCAAGGAAAGTTTGGCCTTGCTGGGTGAGGAGGATGGGCGCGACCGGATGATCGCATACGTGGCCGATTCCTATATCATCCTCCGCTACGTCGAGATAGAGAGCGCTATCCAGCGTGCCATGCTGATCCTCAAGATGCGAGGCAGCGCCCACGCCAGAGACATCCGCCGTTTTGAGATCACAGATCAAGGCATCGAAGTACAGGCTAAGTTTGAAGGACAAGAGGGGATAATGAGCGGCAGCCCCCGCCGCATGTCTGAATCATTCATAGAAGCTTTCGTGAAAAGATAAAATGGAAATCATAGCGGCCGGTTTGATCCTTTATGCCTGGCTCCTGATGAACCTTAACGTTTTCTTCATATTCCTGATAGCCAGATTCTACGAGAGAAAAGCTCAAAAGCGATCCTACTACCAGTTTTTTCTGCTTCCCATCGGCCTTTTTGTACTGGCAGCCGCCAGGTATTCGCTGTTAGCCGGAGACTTTGTAGGAGACCTATCAGGAGACCTGGCCCTCTTGTTCGGTGGGGTGACCCTGGCCATGCTGGCCAATCATTTGAACTCTCAGATGCTGGGGAGATAAGAGTGGATTTAGTAATAGCTCTTCTGGGCTCAGCCGGTTTAGCCTCTCTTCTCTACGTTACCCAAATCCTGGCCAAGCTCAGCCAGAAGCTGGGTGAAGTGACCAAAATGAAAGAGTACTTTCGCGCTTATCGCCTCAGTCTGAGCCTCTTTGGCACCGCCCTGTTCACCCAACTCTTGAAGACAAGCACCCTCTCCGCTTCCCACTCCCTCCCCTTTCCTTTGGACAGCGACCTCTTCTATATGATCTTCTACCATATTCCCCTGGCCGCAGGAGCAACTATCGCCCTGGCAATCACCATCAAATACTGGGGATGGTTGCTGAGACAAGAGTAAATCGGCCTTCAACCGTAGAGAGCAAGAAAATGAAGAAAAAGCGCAAATCAGTTGCTAAACAAATTGAAGCGTTGCACCTGCCCCTCGACACCAATGGTCCGTTGGTCACACTGAGCCAGGATCAGTCGTCAATCTACAAGACACTGGTAGATATGGCCGGCGACGGCATCATACTCCTCGATCCGCAAGGGAATATCCTCCTGGCCAACAAGCGAACCGAACAGATAGGTGGATATTCACGAGAGGAGATCATCGGCTGCAACTATGCCCAGTTTCTGTGCCCGGAGTCCGTGGAGAACATGACAGCCGATCTGAAGATATTGCTCAAGGGTGGCATCCTGTCCGATCGTCAGGTGGAGATACGCAGTAAGAGGGGTGAGAAGGTCTCCCTGGAGGTCAGCGCCTCAAGCATACGCCAGGATGATGAAATCGTCGGTTTCCTGGCCATTGTGCGGGACATCACCCAAAGGAAAGAGGTCGAACAGGAGATCCTGCGACAAAGCAGCCTCTTTGAGCGCCAGGCTGAGGAGATGACGAGCCTCTACAACATTGGGGTGGCCGTCGCCTCTTCTCTGGACCCCGACCAAGTGCTGAATCAAATCTATGAGCAGGTACATCGTTTGAAGAAGGTATCCACCTTTTTCATTGCCCTCTACGATAAGGAAGAGAACAGGCTTGACTTTGAGATCTTTGTTGACAAAGGTGAACATCTCCCTAAATTCAGTCGGCACATAACTCCGGGGAAGGGACTTACCGAGTGGGTGGTGCAAAGGGGTCAGCCGTTGTTGATTAGGGACCTGCAGGACCAACAGACTGTGCCCACGGAATGGATCACCGTGGGAGAACCCACTCGTTCATGGTTGGGTATTCCTCTGATGGCTAAGGGCAAAGTGATAGGTGCTATGTCGGTCCAGAGTTATGAAACGAATGCCTTTGACCAGGATGACCAACAGTTCTTCCAGGCTGTGGCCAATCAGGCCGTTCTGGCCATCGAAAACGCACGATTGTACTCAGCCGAGCTCCAGAGGAGCAGGGAGTCTCTAGCACTCCTTGACGTGGCCGCCACTGTCAGTTCCACGCTTGACCTTACTCAAGTGCTGAAGAGAATTGCCCGGAGAACGGCCGAGATATGTAATGCCAACAGATGTAGCATCTTCCTTCTGGACAAAGAGGGTAGAAAAGTGCTTCCCCTTATGTCCCAGTTCGCTTCAGGGAAAGCGGACAAGAGACTATGGCGTATCTTCAAGGAGAGCTATGCGGAAGCTGTGGATGATGTTCCCCCATTCAAACAGGTCATAAAAGAGCGAAAACCGGCCATCATCAACGATGTCACACCGGCGGACCTGCCGGCCAGGTGGATAGAGCCTTTCGATATCAAGAGTCTGGCGCTGGTCCCGTTGACAAGCAGAGATAGGGCCATTGGTCTAATGGCCTTGGACTACGTTCAGGAGGGGCAACATTTTACCAAAGAGCAGGTGAACCGGGCCAGCACTATCGGAAGTCAGGTGGCCATCACTATAGAGAACGCACGGTTGTTCGCCGAAAAGGAACGTAGGATCAGCGAACTGGCCAGCCTGAACCAGATAGGACGCACCCTCTCTTCCAGCCTGGACCTGGATCAGGTTCTCACCTTCTTCATGAACAGTGTCAATGAGCTGTTTCGGGTGGAGGCAGGTTCCCTCCTTCTCATCGAGGGGGATGAGCTCAAGTTCAGGGTGGCTTTAGGCGAGAAGGGGGATCTGGTTAAACCCTTTTCCCTGAAACTGGGGCAGGGGATCGCTGGCGTGGCGGCTCAAGAAGGGAAGTCGCTTCTGGTGTCGGACGTGAGCACCGATGAACGATACTACCCTGCCATAGATGCGGCGACCGGATTCGTCACCAAATCAATCCTTGCCGTCCCCATGAAACTGAAGGAAAAGGTGATTGGAACCATCGAGGTCATTAACCCTTTGAAAGGGGAAGTTTTCACCGAAGGGGATAAAGAGTTGTTGGAAGCTATTGCCGCTTCAGCAGCCATTGCCATTGACAACGCCCGACTTCACCAGGAGACGGAACATCGGTTGGCCGAGGCATCCACTCTCTACACGCTGGCTAAGCAACTGGCAACCAGCCTCGATCTGAATACGATAATGGAAACCGTGGTCACCCTCCTCAGACGGGTTATCTCCTGCCGGGGCTGCTGCATCTTCCTGCTCGATGAAGAAAGTCAGATGCTGAAGATAGAGGCAGCCAGCGGTCTCAAACCGAAATGGCGTGAGGCTGCACGCTTGAAGGTAGGCCAAGGGGTGGCCGGCCGTGTGGTAAAGGAAGACCATCCTCTCTACATCCCTGACCTGCGACAGGAGGAGGATGCTATCTTCTTTGACCCATCTGTACGCTCCCTCCTAGCCGTTCCCCTGATCTCCCGAGACAAGGTCATTGGCGCACTGTGTATAGATGATGACACCGTTGATGCCTTCCAGGCCAGTGAAGGGAGACTGCTGACCATCGTGGCTTCTCAGGCGGCGGCCGCTATCGAGAATGCTCAGTTGTATCGGGGTTTGCAGGAGCGAGCCCAGGAGTTGCAACGGGCTTACGAGGAGTTAAAGGAATTGAACCGCCTGAAGTCGGAGTTTGTGCAAAATGTGTCCCACGAACTCCGTACTCCCCTGACCTATATCAAAAGCTACATTGAACTGATTCTCGAAGACAGAGAGGAGCCGCTGCCAGAATCTTATCGGGATTCCCTGCGCATTGTGGCCCAGAAGACCGATACCACCATTCGGCTGGTGAATGACATCATCTCCCTGCAGAAAACCAGTATGGCCACTCTGGATATCGCCCCCCTCTCCCTGAGTGAGATTGCGCAATCCTGTGTACAAGGGGTGAGCACAATTGCCGCTGAGGCTGGAATCGAATTGAAGACCGATATACCTCCCCATCTGCCCCTAATCCCCGCTGACCACGATCAAGTGGAGCAAGTGCTCAACAACCTCCTGGACAACGCCATCAAGTTCAGCCCCAACGGCGGAACGATCACTGTCCGTATCCGCGATGAAGGGGATCATCTGCTGACGAAGATAACGGATACAGGCATTGGCATTCCGGCCGACAAGCTGGAGAGGGTTTTCGAGCGGTTCTACCAGGTGGATGGCTCCACCAAACGCCGTTTCGGTGGCACAGGGCTGGGCCTTGCCATCGTGAAACGCATCGTTGAAGCTCACGGAGGTAATATCTGGGTCGAAAGCAGATTGGAGGAAGGTAGTACTTTCTACTTCACTCTGCCCAAGGAAGCCGGTTAGCACGACTTTTGTACAACGCAGTTGATTTCGTCGCCTGGGCTCTGGCTCGAAAGCACGAGTCGGCCGAAGAGTGGGCCGACATCATCGCCAGCCGAGTAGTCGTTGTGGAGATTGTCAGGGGAACAAAAATAGCGGCTCTGCCTGGAGGCCGATAACCACCGCTCGCGGCGGAGTGGGGTGTTCTACGAACACCCAGCCGATTCAGGACTTACGATACCGCTTAATTACCATTTTAGCACAAAGTTGGGAGAAGTGCAAGTTCTTTCCTTCGAAAGGGAACCAACCAAGGACTACCCGACTATGAGACTACTCGACCACCCGACTAATTTGCACCGTTTGCCTAAGGTAGACCTGCATCGGCATCTGGAGGGGTCAGTTCGACTGGAGACCATCCTGGACCTGGCCCGAAGGAATGATGTGAGCCTACTGGTTGATGACCTGGAGGGGCTGAAGCGGTGTATCCAGGTCATTGATGATCCACCGGACTTTCACAACTTCCTGGAGAAATTCGAATCGCTGCACCTGATCTACACCAACCGGGAGACAGTAGAGCGCGTAACCTACGAAGCCATCGCTGATGCTGCGGCCGACAATGTCAAGTATCTGGAGTTGCGCTTTAGCCCTGATCATTTGGCCAGACAGTGCGGCTTCGCCTTCGATGATGTCATCGCCTGGGTGAGCGAGGCCCGCGACCAGGCAGCGCGCGACTTCGGGATAAGGGTCCAACTCCTGGCTACGGTAGTACGGGAATACGATCAATTGACAGCGCGACGGATAATGGAGGCTGTCATGACCAGCCCTGATAAAGTCATCGCCGGGCTGGATCTGGCCGGTGACGAGGTCAACTACCCCTTGGAACCCTATGTTGATATCCTGCGTCCGGGCCTGGATGCCGGTCTGCCCATCACCGTCCACGCCGGAGAAGCTCTGGGAGCTGCCAGCGTCAAAGCAGCCATAGACTTTTTGAACCCACAACGCCTGGGGCACGGGGTGCGGGCCATCGAGGATGAAGCTGTTCTAGACCTGATCCGCCAGCGAAACATCGTTCTGGAGATCTGCCCCACCAGCAATCTACAGACAGGGGTGGTGGCTAACTTTGCTGAACACCCCCTTAAAGAGCTGCACGAGAGAGGGATATCGGTCACCATCAACACCGATGACCCCTGTATCAGCGACACCACCCTGACGAAAGAATACCAGGTGGCTGTAGAACAGATTGGTATTACCCTTTCCCAGCTCAAAGAGATGATCCTAAACGGTGTGCGAGCCGCCTTTCTGCCAATTGAGGAAAAAGAGCAACTGCAAAAGTGGTTCAAGAAAGCCCTGGAACAGTCAGGTGATCCCGGGCCGTGGCCCGACTGAGTTCGGACAATGGAGTCGAGCCTTCAGGCGGTTTTCCGGCTCACCTGCCCCTTCGGGCTGAGCGCTTCGGCTGACGCTCAGCGGAAGCCCTCAGGACGAAGCC
>JBHIDP010000046.1:0-15256 GCA_046760185.1 Anaerolineae bacterium | reverse complement strand
GAAGCCATGTTAACATTGCCTGTGGCTTTTGTCAATGTCCTTCTCTTCTACTAAGAGCCTATCCGAAAACCCAGCAGCGGGGGCTCCCATGCCCCCACTGGGCGGGCGTGGGAGCCAGCCCAGCTAGTTTTCGGATAGGTACTAAGAAACAAGGAGATTCCCTTCGACTACGCTCAGGACAGGCTTCGCTCCGCTCTCACCCGACACCATTCTGTCACTCTGAGCGGAGCGAAGAGTCTCCCCCGTCCTCTGCAAGGCGGGGTCGCGGAGCTCAGAATGACAGTAGTGTTCGTTTCTTACCCAATGAGTGGCGTGAATGCGCCATGCGGAACTCGGAGGGCAAAAAAGAGCTTGACAAGCCCCAGGATATGTGATATACTACGCTCATAGTCGCGTTGTCGATTGTCGACAGTCGGCTGAAATCAAAGGAGCTTCTGCTATGGGGAGAGAGCAGGTTCCTACGCGGGCTCGAGGGTTCTCAGCCCCCTTTCAGCGAGTGGGGCAAGCGTTTCTCGCAAGCCGCTTAGGGAAGTTGACGCGCGAACGCTTCGAATACATCCTCATACCGGTGGTCTTCGTTCTGGCCATAAGCCTCTGGCGGCTGATCATTCGCCTGGGGGACTATCCACCATTCATCTTGCCGCCGCCTGAGCGGGTATGGGCAAAACTGGTGAGGCTTCTTGCTGACGGCAGTCTGATCGAGCAGGCCAAGTATACCTCGCTCGAGGCCTTTCTAGGTTTTGTAGCCGCTTTTCTCTTCGGCACAGTGATGGGATACATCCTGGCCAAATCGCCCTTGCTGGAGAAACTGATCCAACCCTATATTGTTGCCTCCAGGGGGATTCCGGTCATCGCTATCGCCCCGCTTCTGGTAATCTGGTTTGGGTTTGGGATCACCTCCAAAGTGTTTGTGTGCTTCTTCATCGTCTTCTTTCCCATGTTGATCACCACTATTATAGGTATCAGGGAGGTCAGCGAGGAGAAGAGGGAGTTGATGCACTCTTACTCAGCCTCACCATGGCAAGTTTTCTCCAAGCTGGAAGTACCATCGGCCCTGCCGGTGCTGCTGGGGGGGGTCAAACTGGGTGTTACCAGTTCGGTTATGGGTGCCGTGGTAGGGGAGTTTGTCGGTGCCGATCGGGGTCTCGGATTCTGGGTGAATTTGGGCAAGGGCCAATTTGACACCACGTTGATCTTCGTTTCTATCGCTGCCCTGGTGGTGTTATCTTTGACCGTCTACATCAGTGTGTGGGTTTTGGAAGGGATTCTGCTCAAAGGAAGGAGGCGAGTAATGACGTGATGCTGAACGGGGAGACCGCCCCGTACGTTGGCTAACCTTTGTAGTTTAACTAGGGAGGAGAGGTGAGATGAAGAAGCTTGTCGTTCTGTTACTGGCTGCTTTGGCCCTGACCCTTATCGCTTCCCAGTGTCAGCCTCAGGTGGTCGAAAAGGAAGTGATCAAAGAGGTGACCAAGGAGGTGATCAAGGAGGTCCCCAAGGAGGTGATAAAAGAGGTCCCCAAGCCGGTGACGGTGGTCAGGTGCGCCATGGGCTACATCCCCAGCTTCCACTACGCGCCCTTCTACGTGGCCCTGGAGAAGGGGTACTTCGCCGAAGAGGGGATTCAGCTCATCATGGACTACGGGACTGAGGAGGATGCCATCAAACTGGTGGCCGCTGGTGCGCGGGAGTTCGGCACCGTCCAGGGTGACCAGTTGATCCTGGCCCGCGCCCAGGGACTACCCATTGTGCAGATTGCCGAGTGGTTCTACAGTGTCCCCATCGCCGTCTTCTCACTGGCGGAGAAAGGGATTGAGAAACCGGAGGATCTCATCGGTAAGACGGTGGGGCAGCCAGGTCCATATGGTGCGACCTACACCGGCTACCGGGCCCTTCTCTACACCCAGGGGATCAACCCCGAGGACATCAACACCATCAACATCGGCTTCACCCAGGTGGCGGCCGTGGCCGAGGGCTCGGTTGAGGCAGCCACCGGCTGGGCCACCAACGAACCGGTCGAGCTGAGGTACCAGGGGTTTGACGTTAACGTCATCTACGTCGGCGACTACGTTGAGCTTGGAGGAGGCGGCCCGATCACCAACGAGACCTTCATGGCGGAGCATCCTGATGTGGTGCAGGGCTTCGTTCGGGCCTTCGTGCGCGGACTGCGCGACACCGTGGCTGACCCCGAGTTTGCTCTTGAAACGGTCATGCGGGCCGTCCCCGTGACCGGGTGGGGGATAGACTACGAGCAATACAGAAAGAAGACCCTGGAGCAGATAAAGCTCGACAACGCGCTCCATGAGGCGGCTAAGGTACCCCTTGGCTCCGTAGACCGCAGTCAGCTTGAGTTCACCCTACAGTTCATGCTTGATGCTGGCATGGTCGAAGAGGCAATTGACATTGATGCCGCCTTCACCAACGAATTCTTCGAGGCTGCCGGTCTGGACTAAGCTGACTACCGGACAGTTCGGAGAGAAGACCTTCGAGGTTTGAAGGGTACGCACTGACAGGTGGGTGGGGTGATTTCTCCTGTGGCGAAGTCGCTCCACCCACTGTCAATTTCTCTCCAGGTTCATTGAGGATAACTATCACCTGATGGCCGTGAGTTGCACTCTCGGCCCTATCCCTTGAGGGTGCGTATTTGCAAACCACAAGATGTGCCGTCGGAGTACAACTCCGACGGATCAAGGTGAATAGTTTACACTGAGGAAGGTAGACAGGTAGTACTGTTAGAATATTGAACGAGGAGGTGCAAAGATGCCCAAGATCCTTGATGAACTTCCGAAGGAGTTGATGGATCATTTGAATGAACCTAACATACTGGTCGTGGCTACCGCAGATGATGAAGGTAAGCCGGCTGTGGATCTCCTCTCCTGGGTCATGGCCAGGGACAGCAAAACCGTGCGTCTGGTCATCAGTCCTCACTGCAGCGGGGGTAAGAACCTCCTGGCCAATGGCCGGGCTGCCCTCCAGTTGTTAGGAACCAACCTGGCCTATGAGGTGCGAGGTACCGCCAAACTGGTGAAGGAACAGTGTGAATCGGTCAAGTTCCCGGAGACGATGTTCGACTTGAACGTGGAACAGGTCGAGGAGAATATGTTCCCGGCCACTCACCTGACCGGAGCCATCCCCTACGCCCGTGACGAGGGGACGGAGGAACTGCACAGGGAGTTGGATGCAGCTATAGCCGAGGAGATGCGCACGACTTAAAGCTTTGTCACCGGACAAAGCCGGGGGTTTGGTGACGGGCTTGCACAACACTGACGACCAAGGCCGTGGGAAGTCCTCCTCGTCCGTTGTGCAAGCACGTCAGGGGGTGCCCCCCAATTTCAGGTTCCCCTCGTAGTACTAAGGCCGAGGAGATATTCCTATGCCGAAAGGCGGCCAGTTGAAAATCCTCTCAGATGAGCAAATCTACGAAATCCATCAGGCTGCACTCAGTATCCTGCAGAACGTAGGGGTGGTGGTCAAGGAACCGCGAGCCAGGAACCTTCTCAGGAAAAGTGGGGCCGTGGTTGATGAGGAAAGCTGGCTGGTCAAGATTCAATCTGACATTGTGGAGGAGGCACTGCGAAAGGCTCCCCGCCACTTCACCCTCTACGCCCGGAACCTCAGGAACAACGTCGAGGTGGATGCCGAGCAACTCTACTTCGAGCCGATGATCGGTCGGCTCAATATCCTCGATTTGGAAACAGGGGAGAGGCGCCGCACGAGCATTGACGATGTGGGCAACCTCATTAAGGTGGCCGACGCTATGGAGAACTACCAACTTCTCCACAGCGGGGCCATCATGCCTAGCATTGAGGGGGTGCCTCTCCACGCTTCCCACGTCTACGGTTACCTGACCAGCGTCAGAAACTCTAGCAAGGTGATCAAGGGCACGGCCCGGGGCAGGGCCAAAGCGGAGGATTGCATCAGGATGGCCGCCGCCTTGGCCGGCGGGGAGGAGGAGCTTCGCCGCAAGCCAAACATCTTCACCACCTGCAACCCGGTGACACCTTTGCAACATGACAAGGATCAGACGGAGGGCCTCATCGAGTACGCCACCTACGGGTTGCCGGTGGACATCACCAGCGAGCCCCAGGCCGGAGCTACCGCGCCGGTGACCCTGGCTGGCCTGCTGGCCCAGCAGACGGCTGACGTGATAAGCGGCATCACCATCGCCCAGTTGGTCAACCCTGGCACCCCCGTCTGGTATGGCACCTGTGGCACCATCATGGACATGAAGGGTGGACACATTGCCCTCGGCGCGGTGGAGACGGGCCTGATCAATGTGGCCTCGGCCCAGATGGCTCACTACTACGGCCTACCCTGCCGTGGCACTGGCTCGACCACCGACTCCAAACTGCTGGACATGCAGGCCGGATGCGAGAAAGCGGTGACCATGCTGATGGCTGCTCTGGGAGGGGTCAACTGTCTTTTCTATCCGGGGGTGCTCGAATCGGCCCTGACCATCAGTCTGGAGAGCCTGGTCATTGACAACGAGTTGTGCGGTATGGTCTACCGGGCCATGAAAGGGATCATTGTCCGTAAGGAGACCTTGGCTCTGGATGTGATAAGGCAGGTGGGGCCCGGGGGGCACTTCCTGGGGCAGTCTCACACCATGGACCACCTGCTGCAAGAGCAGTTCATGCCCGCCCTAAGCGACCGACAGACGCGGGAGGATTGGTCGGCCAAGAGCGGTGGCCGTTCCCTCTGGGAGAGGGCCAGGGAGGAAGTGCACCGTATCCTGGAGGAACACAAACCTGATCCGTTGGATGCCAAGGTAGAGGCGGAGCTGGAGAGGATAGTGAGGGAGGTAGAGGCCCGGCATGATCTGTAGGTAGATGGGGGGTAGTCGTGACTGGTCGTTCTGAGATCGAGTTCCTGTATCTCACCCAGGCCGACGTTAAGGCCACGGATCTGGATATGGCCACGGTCCTTGAGATCATCGAGGATGTCTTTCGTCTCCACGCCGACGGTCGGGTCATCCTGCCTCACAAGATCGTCCTCGATCTGGGGGAACGAGAGCGGGGCCGCATAAACGCCATGCCGGCCTACGTCGGTGGTGATGTTGATGTCTGTGGCATCAAGTGGATCGCCGGTTTTCCTCAGAACCCGCTCAAGCATGGGTTGCCACGAGGCATCGGCTTGTTGGCTCTCAACGATTCCTGGAAGGGGGTTCCCTTGGCTATCATGGACGCCACCTTCATCAGTGCCATGCGCACTGGCGCTGTGACGGGGGTGGGGGCCAGGTATCTGGCCCGGCCGGAATCAGAGACCATGGCCATGATCGGGGCCGGGGTACAGGCCCGCACCCAACTGGAGGCCCTGCACCTGGCCCTGCCCCAACTGCGTGAGGTGCGGGTCTATGACATCCGCCCCGAAGCAGCGGAGGCTTACGCTGAGGAGATGAGTCAGGTCCTTGATCTGGTCATTGAGGTGGTGAACATCCCTCAGAAGGCCGTTGAGGGGGCGGATGTGATCGTCACCGCCACCATGGCCGATGAGCCCATCGTTAAGGAGGCCTGGGTCAAGGAGGGGAGTTTCTTCGCCCACGTCGGCTCCTATCAGGAGGAAGAGTATGAGGTGGTTCTCAATTCGGACAAGATCGTGGTGGATGAATGGGAGCATGTTCGGCACCGCGGCACTCCTATCCTGGCCAGGATGTACGATGATGGCCATTTGAGCGAAGCAGACATATATGCTAACCTGGGCGAGGTGGTCGCGGGTCAGAAACCAGGCCGGGAGAGCGAGGCGGAACGCATATTCTTCGCCCCCATCGGTATGGGGAGCGAAGACGTGGCAGTAGCCTATGGTGTATATCGTTTGGCGTTAGAGAAGGGATTAGGTACCAAGCTTAGTCTATTCTGATGACGGAGGGTCGCAACCAGGAGGAGAAGGTTGATGTCGAAAGAGGACGTATTGGCCAGGATGGGGCAGACCATCGAGGCCTACGACAAAGAGGGTGCCGTAGCCGCTGCCCAGGCAGCTTTGGAGGCAGGGATAGACCCCGTGGAGGCCCTCGAAGAAGGATTTGCTAAGCCACTGCGGGTCATGGGGGAGAGATTCGACCGTATGGAAATCTTCCTGCCCCAGTTGGTTATGGCCGCCGATGCCATGAAGGAGGGGGTGAGGGTTCTGGAGAAAGTCCTGCTTAAAAGAGGAGAGAGGCTGAACCCCAGGGGGGTAGCTGTCATCGGCACCGTGGAAGGGGACATTCACGATATCGGCAAGACCATCGTCATCGCCATGCTGCAATCGGCCGGATTTGAGGTCCATGACCTGGGGAAGGATGTGCCTATCACCCGTTTCTTGCAGGCGGCGGAAGAAGTGGGGGCCAACATCATCGGTGTTTCAGCTCTGTTGTCCACCACTATGTTGCGTCAAAGGGACCTGATAGAGCTGATGGAGAGGTCCGGGGTGAGAGACAAGTATTTCGTCATAGTCGGTGGCGCGCCGGTGACAGCTAAGTGGGCCGAGGAGATTGGGGCCGATGCCTACGCCCGGAATGCCATCGAAGCGGTGAGGGTGGTTGAAGGTTCACTGAACTGATCTCGAAAGGAAAAGGTATGGTTAGCTTTTCAGAGGTTGCCAAGCGGGCCGAGACGGGAGAGTTGATGCCCTCCGAGGATTTTAACATGAAGCTTGTCGCCTCCAAGGCCATGGAGCTACAGGCAAAATATGACCTTCGGTTTGATGCCGAGCAATTGGTCAACACCGACGACGACCTGGCCGACCGGGCCTGGCAGGCGGGCCTGGAGCTCTTTCTCCACACCGGTCTCTACAGTGTGAACAGCCGTCGGGTCATCAAATTCAGTGAGGACGAGGTGAAGGAGACACTATACTATGCTCCCAGCCAGCTCGTGGCCGGGGAGGGAAAGGATGCGGTAACCCTCTATCACCGGGATGTGGAGGACCCCAGGCCACCGTTGCTCTTCGGTGGTCCCTTCAACGCCGACGTGGATGAGGCCACCTTCGTCAGGTTGAATGAGGCTTTCGCCCGGGAGCGGATCATTGACCTCCTATTCCTGCCCGGACATCTGAAAACCCTGGATGGGCTTGATCTAAGGCCCAATTCAGGTCTTTCCACCCGGGCTATCATCTCCTACGGTATGTGGTCAAGGGAGGCCATCCGACGGGCGGGCCGGCCCGGCATGCCTATTGTAGGCCACTCCCTGATGGCCCTCAACGAGATCGCCTGTACCAATGAAGGCTGGGGTCTGAGAAGGACTGATCCGCGGGCGGGGGCTATCCTGTCCGAACTGCAAGTTGATGATGTGCTGTTGACCAGGCTGGCCTATTACATTGACTACGGCTGCCCTATCTACATCTCCTCCACGCCTCTGGTAGGGGGCTTCGGGGGTGGGCCTGAGGGGACGGCCATTGTGGGCGTTGCCTCCCACATGGGGGCGGTCATGTTGGGGAGCGACATCATGCACCTGGGTCCCCAGCACATCAAGTTCAAGCAGCAGACCAACATGCACTCCCTGTGGGTGGGGAGTGTGGTCAACCAGGCTGTGGCCCGCAACAGCCACCTTATCGCCACCACCAGCCACACCACCTCTGGCCGCACCGGCTCGATGCAGTACATCTACGAGTTCACCGCTCTGGCTCTGGCCTCCGTCACCGGTGGCAGCCACCTGACCGGCCCTCGACCAGCAAATCCCCTCTTCTTCAACCACGTCAGCCCCCTGATGGGTCGGCTCTTCGGTGAAGTGGGCCGGGCCGCAGCCAGACTCAAGCGGGCCGAGGCCAACCAGATGGTCAAGGCCCTCTACGAGAGGTACAAAGACAAGATCCTCTTCGATCAGGCCCCCCAGGGGAAACCCTTCGAGCAACTGTACGACCTGGACACCCTGACCCCTACCCCTGAGCACATGGGGCAGTATGAGAAAGGGAAGGAAGAGCTGAGGGAACTGGGGTTGGACCTTTAGACTTCCTTTTTCTCCCCTTCCTGCTGGGGGGGTTCCTCCCCTTCTCTGACGGCGCTGCGAAACTCCCTGATGCCTCGCCCTATGGCTCCGCCGATCTCAGGCAGGCGGCCTACCCCGAAGATGATGACGATGATCAGCAGGATGATGATCAACTCGGCAACACCCAACTGCGGCATATGCTCTCTCCTATTTTTCTTTGGCTATGCCCCTTCTGGGGCAGTTTTGAAATACTTCACACAGACCAGGGGATCGTCCCCGTTTGTTCATTCATTATAATACAACTGCTTCCTCCGGGCAAAGTGAGAGGATTTTCCACATCGTGTGTGGGGAAAGGGTAAAGAGGCAGCAGGCTTGGGGCCGTTTCCTTGGGTTGGCTGTGAGGCTCCGTGCGCCCTTCGGGGCTGAGCCCCTCAGGACGAGAAGCCTCACGACGCAGGCTTCGGGTTTGTGAGTGAAGGGAGGGGTCTTGCATTAAAAGCTTATCGGTGATACACTAGGGGGGTCAGGAAGGGAGGATCGTTCATGGCTGCCCTAACCCTCTATCGTAAATGGCGCCCTCAGACTTTTGATGAGGTCATCGGTCAAGAGCCGATCACCCAGACCTTGCGCAATGCCCTGAACCAGGGACGGCTGGCCCATGCCTACCTTTTCTGTGGACCGAGGGGGACGGGTAAGACCAGTACAGCACGCATCCTGGCTAAAGCTGTCAACTGCCTGGCCAGTGAGGGGGAAAAGCCATGCAACGACTGCCACATCTGTCAGAGCATCTCCGAAGGGCATTGCCTTGATCTGATCGAGATTGACGCCGCTTCCAATCGGGGCATAGATGAGATTCGAGAACTACGGGAGCGCGTCCATTTTGCTCCCAACGAGGTCGAATACAAATTCTACATCGTTGATGAAGTGCATATGCTGACCGAGTATGCCTTCAATGCCCTGTTAAAAACCCTGGAGGAGCCTCCAGCCCACGCCGTCTTTGTGCTGGCCACCACCGAACCTCATAAGATTCCCCTCACTATCCTCTCGCGCTGTCAGCGCTTCGACTTCCGTCCCATCTCCCGCAAAGAGATCGTGGCCCATTTGCAAAAGATAGCCGCTGCTGAGGGCTTGAGCCTGGAGGGGCCTGCTGTGGAGCTGATAGCCCGCCATGCTACGGGCAGCCTGCGGGACGGCATCAGTCTGCTAGACCAATTGATGGCCTACGGGGAGGGTCACATCACCCTGAGCCAGGTGCAGAATATCCTGGGCACCGTTTCCTCTCAGGCCGTAGGCCAGCTTGTCGGGTATGTCATTGCTGGGGATGTGGCGGAGGGGCTGCGTCTGATCAACCAGGTCATCGGCGACGGGGCCGATCCGCGCCAGTTCAACCATGAGCTGCTGGAGTATCTACGGGGATTGCTCCTGATCCGCGGCGGGGCCGAACGGGACCTGTTGAACGTCACGCCGGAGGTACAGACTGAGATGGTAGCCCAGGCCAAGGAGATCTCAACAGAGAGACTGGTAGGGGTCATTAAGATTTTTAACCAGGCGGCTTACGATCTGAAGACCAGCTCTCAGCCCTATCTGCCACTGGAGGTCTCCTTCGTGGAGGCCACGTTGGGGGAGGAAGAGGTCGTCCCCATAGCGGCCACGGCAGAGAGAGGAATGGTCTCACCTTCAGCGGTGAAGCCAACTGCTGAAGCAGGGAAGGTGGCAGCCGAGGTAGCCAGCGGTAAAGCCCTTCGTGAGGAGCCGATGGTTTCGCAAGCTCCGCCTGCGGTCAAGGAGAAGCCTGTGACGGAGACCGTTCCTCCACCACAGAGTGGGACCGAGCAGGAAGAGGTCCTTGGGGTTTTGAGAGAAGGGTGGCAAGATTTTCTGGCCACGGTCAAGTCTCACAACCGCAGTGTGGAGGCTCTGCTAAAATCTTGTGAGCCGCTGAGTGTGCAGGGAGACAGGGTAGTGCTGGGCTTCTACTACCAGTTTCACAAAGGGAAGATAGAGGAGCCCCAGTGCAAAGTGTTGGTGGAGAAAGTGTTGAGCCAGATGCTGGGGCAATCCTATCAGGTGGAATGTGTGCTGACCCCCAATCCCCAAAGAGGGAAGAAGGAGGGGACGAGGAAAGATAAGTTCCAGGCCGCAGCCGAGGACCCTTTGGTCAAAGCAGCGGTGAAGATGTATGGGGCACACATTGCTGACGTCCAGTGAAGGAGAAAAACATGGGCAGGAAACGAAGGGGGCGCGGGCCGGTGGTGGGTGGAGGGAGCGGTGCCCTGTTACAACAGGTCCAGAAGCTTCAGCAGAAGATGCTGGAGGTACAGGAGGCCCTGGGGGAGGAGACGGTCACCACCACCGTTGGTGGGGGTGTTATCAGCGTGGTGATGACCGGGCAGCAAAAGGTTCGCTCCATCACCATTGACCCCTCGGTGGTGGATGCTGAGGATGTTGAGATGCTGCAAGACCTGATCGTGGCCGCCGTAAATCAGGCTGTTGATGATTCACGTCAAATGGCAGAGGAACGGCTTAGTGCAGTGACTGGCGGCATCAAAATCCCTGGACTGATGTGAGATGGAGCCGCTGGCAGCGCCTATCGCCCGCCTTATTGATGAGTTCAGCCGTTTGCCCGGTATCGGGCCCAAGACGGCATCGCGGTTGACCTTTTTCCTGCTGCGTGCCCCTGATGAACAGGCGGCACATTTGGCTGAAGCCATAGGACAGCTCAAAAGGCAGGTCGTAACCTGTGCCGTCTGTTTCAATATTGCTGAGGAGAGCCCCTGCCCTATCTGTGTTGATGACAGGCGAGATCGTTCAATGATCTGTGTAGTAGAGGAACCTCTGGACGTGTTGGCCATCGAGCGCACGCGGCAGTATCACGGTCTCTATCACGTCCTACACGGTGTGATCTCCCCTATTGACGGCATTCTTCCTGAGGACCTGAAGATCGCCGAACTGCTGCAACGACTGGAGGCCAATCCTGTACAGGAGGTGATTCTGGCTACAAACCCCAACCTGGAAGGGGAGACGACGGCGGCCTACCTGCAGCGTCAGATCGCACCCTTGGGCATACGGGTCACCCGCCTGGCACGGGGCCTGCCCATCGGTGGTGACCTGGAGTACGCCGATGAGGTGACCCTGACCAGGGCCCTGGAGGGCAGGAGGGAGATGTAGGGTTGTAACAAGTACGGAGATTCCAGGCAAAAGGGGCGCTTGAGGGAGGCAAGGCAGTCAGGGGAAGCGCAACAGGGCCCCAACACCTCCCATTTCTGCCAGTGCCCCTCCTTCGGCCAGGAACTTTATCTTACAACCCTGGTTGAAAGCTTCCTCCACTATCTCATCAACGATGTCCGCCACCGGTTCCAGTTCCCCCTCGCAGTAGCGGCATCGTCCCTCAATCTCTATGGTCAAAGCACCACATTGGCCACAACGACTACCCCTTGCTTGTAGACCTCTATCTACCAGAAGGGTCATGATCTGGCCGTTTTGCAGAACGTGCAGGGTGTCGCTCAGGCCAATCGCTCCCAGGTTCCCTCGCTGAACTTCCCCTTTCAGCCTCTCCACCAGCCTTTCTGTCTCCTCTTCCTCCAGGCGGTTGATGGTGCTCCACGACTGCTCCCGCACCTCTTTGGCATTGGCCGTGATGTCCATAGGGAAAGTGGCCAGGGTGCGATCGCGCAGGTAGGGATGCAGGTGATCCTGGAACTGACTGACCAGTTCATCCGTGCCGCCGATGAGGAGCCCGCTGAACTCTTCTTCACGGTGTAAGGTGAAGAGTTGTTCTGCTGTGCTCTTGAGGTGGCGCATGACATGCTCGTCGTGGTGCCGTTGCAGGCGGGCCTGGGCCCATCCTCCCTGATCGTGTCGGCCAGGCACCACACCGAAGACATCAGTACGTTCCTCGACCTCTCCCAGACGGAGCACGAAGATGCGAGCTCTCCCCTTTTCGATTAACACCGTGCAATAGGGGCCAGAACTCTCGAAGAGACGGATGAGGGGTTTCACATAGGGAGAGGGGGCGATAACCAGGCGGTTCCTGACCGGCAGGGAGAGACGATACAGTTGCCAAAGGCCCGAGATGTTGCTGGCGAAGACAGCCAGGCTTTTAGTACCTCGCACCCGCTCTTCCGTTACCAAACGCTGAATTTGGTTTAGATCTTTGTCAATAGAGCGTGCCTGGGCACCGCTCCACCGTTGCTTCTGGGCCTGAGCCCTGTTTATCAAGTTCTTCAGCCTGATGGCGTATTGATCCTCGTCTGGTTCCCCTTTTTCGATGGCCAGGTAGAAACTGACTACTGGTTGGCTGTCTACCCGGTAACTGCTCAACTCTTCCAATTCACTACGGGTCATCATAGTTCTCTTCAAGTCCTCCGAAAAGTTGCTGTAGTGTAAACCTTAGTCGCTCTGAAGCGGCTCACCTGTCCCTTCGGGCTGAGCCCCGCGGTGAGCCCCGTAGTGAGCGGGACGAACCGCCTCAGGACGAAGCCTGGCGCACAGGTGCCAGGGGAAGCCGCCACTACGACACTTTTCGGATAGGTTCTCAAGGAAGGAAGCCGAACGGATTGCGCAATTTCCCGTTCTTGCGTATTTCGAAGTGAAGGTGGGGGCCGGTAGCTCTCCCTGTGGCACCAACCTTGCCAATCTGCTGCCCCTTCTTGACCGATTGTCCCTCCTCTACATAAAGCACCTGCATATGGGCGTATACGGTGATGAAACCGTTGCCGTGGTTGATGAAGACCACTCGGCCATACCCTGACTCGTTCCAGCCGGCGAAGATGACATAACCTGAATCGGCTGCTATCACCGGGGCTCCTTGGTAGGTGCCGATGTCAATGGCCCGGTGCCGTTGCCAGAACTTCTGGGTAATCTGGCCGCTGACGGGCCAACCAAAGACCCCTGTGCCACGGGCCGCTCCCTCAGGGATGGGGCCGCTGTAGATTTGGACCACTCTGGGCACGTAAGGTTTCTCCCCACCGGGCACGATCAACTTCTGGCCGGGGGTGATCTCGTAGGGCTCCTCCATCTTGTTGTGCTCAAGCTCAGTGATGGCAGAGACATCTACTTTGTACTTCTCGGCGATGCTTTCCAGAGTGTCACCCTCCACGACAGTATGGTAGACCCCCGAAACGGGCAGGATGATCAGTTCCTGGCCGACCATCAGCAGGTCGGGGTTGTCCTCCAGGCGCTGGCCGTTGGCCCACAACACCGTATCAGGGCTGATGCCAAAGTTTTCGGCGATGGAGATAATGGTGTCACCCGATTGCACCACATAGGTGATGATATCCTTGCGTGGTCGTTCGGGAATGGTGGTGATGGGCACCGGTGCCTTAACCAGGTAGTCCCGTACTGATGCACGGTCAGGCCATCGGAAGTTGGGCGACGAAGCACCACCGGTGGCCTCGAGCGGGGAGGCGGGATTCTGCACCTGGGGCAACTGAAATCCGTCCAGGCGTATGGCTATGGCCACCAGAAGGAGGATAGTCAGGTGGGATAGGTAGCGAGCCAGGGTTGCCTTCCTATCTGGCTTGACCCACATCTGGCGCACAGCAGCCAGGGTACGCTTCCCCAGTGTTGACCAGGATAGCCAGCCTGGCCTTCTGGACCAATACCCTTTCGTCACTTGTTCTCTCTAGACCGCGCCTTTGTGTAAAGTCTCCAGGAACTCGCGGTTGTTCTTGGTCTTGGCCAGGCGCTCCAGCACCGCTTGCGTAGCCTCAATTCCGCCGATAGCCGATGTCATGCGGCGCAGGGTCCAAATCCTGTCCAGGATTTCCTCCTCAAGGAGCAATTCCTCGCGCCGCGTACCTGAGCGCTCGATGTCGAAAGCGGGGAAGATATACCGCTCAGCCAGACGACGGTTCAGGTGCAACTCCATGTTGCCCGTCCCTTTGAATTCCTCGTAGATGACGTCATCCATACGGCTGCCGGTATCAATGAGGCAGGTGGCCATGATGGTCAGACTGCCTCCTTCCTCAATATTTCGAGCGGCACCGAAAAAGCGTTTGGGCGGATAGAGGGCCCCCGGGTCAACCCCTCCGGAGAGGGTGCGGCCGCTGGGAGGGACGGTCAGGTTGTAGGCCCTCGTCAGACGGGTGATACCATCCAGGAGGATAACCACATCGCGGCCGCTTTCCACCAGACGTTTGGCCCGGGCCAGGGCCATCTCCGCCACCCGAACCTGGTCCCCGACCGGATCGTCGAAGGTGGCTGCTACCACCTCGGCCTCCACGGAGCGGTCCATGTCAGTCACCTCCTCAGGCCGTTCACCGATGAGGACCACCATCAGATGCAGATCGTTGTAGTTTGTGGTTATGGCGTTGGCGATCTGCTTGAGAACTGTGGTCTTACCGGCTTTGGGTGGAGAGACGATGAGGCCACGCTGGCCCCGCCCTATAGGAGCGATCATGTCCAACATGCGGGTGGTCAGGATATCGCTCCTGGTCTCCAGTTGCAACTGACTCAGGGGGAAGATAGGGGTGAGGGAGTCAAAGTTAGGCCGTTTCTTGGCAATTTCGGGATCAAGGCCGTTGACGGCCTCGACCCGCAACAGGCCGAAGTACTTCTCCGTTTCCTTGGGCGGACGGACCTGGCCCACAACCATATCACCGGTCCGCAGACCGAAGCGGCGTATCTGGGACTGGGATACGTAGACATCCTCAGGGCCCGGCAGGAAATGGTCTGCCCGCAGGAAACCTATGCCATCCTGGACAATATCCAGTATCCCGCCCCCAAAAATGTACCCTTGCTGCTCAGCGTTGGCTCGCAGGAGACGGATAATGAGGTCATGTTTCTTCAGACGGCTGACACCGGAGATATCATACTGCTTGGCCAACTCCTGAAGCTCGTCAAGGGTTTTTGCCTCCAATTCAGCAATATTCATTTCCACTGGACGCACTCCATTCAAAACTTAGCGGTGAGGTTCATGCCAACCTCACTCAGGAAGAGAAAGGTAACTTCAGTGTCTGATGTAGGGAGAGACTATCGAAAAACCCGGCAGGGTAGCCCACTTGTAAGCTGCCTCTGTAGAGATAGGGGATAGTCTTTAGAGAGATAGGGGAACTGATGAGGTATTGTGCAGAATAACCTTACTCTATCAATAGCCCAACTGCTAAATAGGTCCGCACAATTCATGTGGGATCCAACAGGCTAATTCCCAGGAGAAACAAGACTCCTGAAGTTCTTGGGTGGAATGAGTTAGAAAGCAAATATCACTGGTCTTTCGGCAAATTCATGCTGGCAAAAAAGTGAAGAGGACCAAACACTTCACAGATCTACGGGGATTTTTTCGCTTTAAGCGAGGGAATGTGGCGGATTCGTTTGTTATTATAGCACTCTTTCGTGCTCAAGTCAAGTACTTTTTTTCT
>JBHIDP010000045.1:0-15308 GCA_046760185.1 Anaerolineae bacterium | reverse complement strand
AGATCCGGCTGCAATAGGGACGCTCTTCGTCGCGGCAACCAACGCATTGGATCATGACAACAGAGCTCAAAGTGCCTAAAGTGCCTAAAGTAGGGAGTTCGGAGTCGGGGTTAGCTGCTTCCCAGTCCACCAGCAATTCTTCCAACTCGAACTGGGTGAGGACACGGCTGTCGTTGCCGTACAGGTACTCGGTGGGCTGGTACTGTTGAGCTCCTGTAGCTACGATGACCACCCCGTGCTCCAAGGTGTGAAGTTCGAAGTTAGAAGTGTTGGGTTCTAAGTCCGAAGCCTCACTTTCCACTTTAGTCACTTTAGGCACTTCATCGGTCACTTTCAGGGTGGTTTTGAAGCGGCCAAGGCTGCCCTCAAACTCCTCCACTTCGGCGTTGGTGAAGACCTGGATCTTCTCGTGAGCCTGAACCTGGGCCACGGTTGACCGCAGTAGTTCCTGGGGATCCTGGCCTTCCAAAAGGTAGTGCAGGTGGCGCATGTTTCCACCTAGCTCGGCCTCCTTCTCCACCAGGTAGACCTGGAAGCCCTGCCGTGCCAGCTCCAAGGCGGCGGTCATGCCGGCCATGCCACCCCCGATGACCAACACGTCGTGGTTGATCTCCAGTGTGCGCCGGTAGAGAGGTTCCAACAGACGGGCCTTGGCCACTGCCATGCGTACCAGGTCCTTGGCCTTCCGCGTGGCGGCGGTGTGGTCGTGCATGTGCACCCACGAGCACTGATCCCGGATGTTGGCCATCTCAAAGAGGTAGAAGTTGAGGCCCCCTTCGCGTATGGTGTTCTGGAAGAGAGACTCGTGAGTGCGGGGGGTGCAAGAGGCAACGACCACTCGGTTCAGGTTGAGGTCCTTAACGGTCTGCTTGATCTTCTCCTGCGTGTCGGTGGAGCAGGTGAAGAGATTGTGTTCGGCGTGCACCACGTTGGGCAGGGTTCTGGCGTATTCGGCAACCTCGGCCACGTTGACCACGGAGGCGATGTTGGTTCCGCAGTGGCAGATGAAGACACCCACCCGTGGCTCCTCCTCCGTAACATCTATCTCCGGCGGATAGACCTTGGGCGTGACCTGGGTGCCCCGCACCTCGGCCAGAAGCGACATGGCCTTAGCCGCCGCCCCGCTGGCCTGAGTGACCGTCTCGGGGATGTCCTTGGGCTCGACGAAGGGGCCGCAGACGTAGATGCCCGAACGAGTGGTCTCCAGCGGCGATAGCGGTTTCGTCTGGCAAAAGCCGTCGGCGTTGAGCTCAATGCCCAGTTTATCGGCCAGTTCTCTGGTGTCGGGGGTGGGTTGAAGCCCGCAGGACAGGACGACCAGATCGAACTCCTCGCTGAGGGGATTGCCATTGCCCGGCGGCACGTACTGGATCTGGAGATTGCGGCTGCCAGGCACTTCTCTGATGGAGGAGGGCAGGGCCCGGATGTAGCGCACCCCGGCCTCTTTAGCTCTTTCGTAATAGGCATCGAAGCCCTTACCAAAGGCGCGGAAGTCTATGAAGAAGACGGTGCACTTGAGCTCGGGCGCGTGTTCCATGGCCACAATGCTCTGCTTGGTAGCGTACATACAGCACACCGCCGAGCACCAGTTGCGGTCCTCCCGCCGCGAGCCCACGCACTGGATGAAAGCGACATTCCTGGGAATGCGGCCGTCGTAGGGACGCAGCACCATCCCCCGGTAGGGACCGCTGGGCGACAGCACCCGCTCGAACTCCAGGCTGGTCAGGACGTTGGGATAACGCCCGTAGCCGTACTCGGCCTGCACCGTGGGATCGAACAGCTCCACGCCGGGCGCAGCGATGATTGCCCCCACGTCGAGCTCGTGGATCTCGTCCTGCAGCGCGTAGTTGATGGCCCCCGGGCCGCAGGCCGTCTCGCAGATACCGCAGCCCAGGCAGCGCTCGCGGTTGATGGTGAAGACACGGGGGATAGCCTGGGGATAGCTCAAGTAGACGGCGGCACGGCTGGTCAGGCCGAAGTTGTACTCGTCAATGGCCTCCACCGGGCAATGCTGGGCACAAAGGCCGCAGCCGGTGCACTTCGACTCATCAATGTAGCGTGTCCGCTTCTTGAGGGTTACCTCGAAGTGGCCGGCTTCTCCCCCGACCGACAGCAGGTCGCTGTAGGTGAACAGCTCGATGTTGTGGTGTCTGGCCGTACCCACCAGCCGGGGAGCGATGGTGCACATGGCGCAGTCGTTGGTAGGGAAGGTCTTATCCAGCTTGGCCATGGTGCCACCGATGGCCGGAGCCTTCTCCAGCAGATAGACCTTGTAGTCGGCCTCGGCCAGATCAAGGGCGGCCTGCATGCCCCCGATCCCCCCGCCGATGACCAGGACAGCACCTATCTTATCATTTCTCATTCTGACCGCGTCCTCTTGTACAGCGGTGAACCATTCTCCACCCGGTCTACCTCAACCTGTCCCTTCTGCTGAAGTACGAGGATATGTTTGAAGACAACATCGGATCTCATACCTGTCTTCTCGGCCAGCGCCTCCACCGATAGGGCAGTGTCGTGAAGGGAAGCCACGATGCTTTTGCGGACCACCTCATCATCGAAGACCTGGTCCAGGAACTGGTGGAGCTGCTCAGCGTCTACCTTCTCGCCGTAGACGTTGCCCTCTTCGACCAGCATCTTCTCCTTGCCCAGCAGCGTCCGCAGACGCGGGTCGGAGACGACCAGTTTTGCCGCTATCAGCTTTTGCTTGATGTCATCACTTGTCATCTTCCAGCTTCCCGCATGTTGCCGTCATGCCGTCATTGCGAGCCAAAGGCGAAGCAATCCCCATCTCGCGAATTGGAGATTGCTTCGGCGCAAACACCGCGCCTCGCAATGACGACAAAGATTGTTGTCTCCAATTAGACGACAGGTCCTAGCCCCCTCACCTGCTCCGTAAACTCGTCCACCAGCTCAGCGAAATGACGGCCCTCCGAGGCGGAGATCCAATCGAGGCGGAACCGTGCCGGGTCCAACCCCACCCTTTCGAGTACCCGCCTCAGGTAGCTCATCCGTTCCTGGGCGCGCAGGTTCCCCTCCGAGTAGTGACAATCGCCCGGATGGCAGCCCAACACCATGACGCCGTCAATGCCCCTCAGGAAGGCCTCGATGACAAACACCGGATCAATACGCCCGGTGCACATCACCCGCACCACGTGGAAGTTGGGTTGATACTGGATGCGCGACACGCCGGCCAGGTCGGCTCCGGCATAGGCACACCAGTTGCACAGGAAGCCCAGAACCTTGGGCTCGAACCCGTTCCTGGATATCCTCGGCACCTCGGCCAGCGCATTGATCTGGGCCATCAACTGCCGGTCGGTGAAGTGCCCTGGCATGTTGGCCATCTGCGGACAGGCCGCGCCACACGCTCCACACCCCTTACAGGCGGCCAGGATGACCTGGGCTTTACTCCCCTTCTCTGTCTCCCCTACCTTGATGGCCGAAAAAGCGCAGGTTGATTCGCACACAGCACAACCGATGCACTTCTCCAGGTCCACCACCGGCAGCATGGCCTCCGACTCGATCTGGGTTTGCGACAGGATGGTAGCCGCCCGCCCGGCCGCCGCCTGGGCCTGGGCGATGGTCTCCTCCATGAACTTGGGTCCATGGGCCAACCCACACACGAAAATGCCATCGGTGGCGAAGTCCACCGGCCGCAGCTTCATGTGCGCCTCCAGAAAGAAGCCATCCTCGTCCAGGGGCACCTTCAACGTTTGGGCCAGCGCCTCGTTCTCCCTGGGGGCAACGGTCGGCACGCTCAAGACGACCAGGTCAGCGGGGATGTCCAGCGGCCTGCGCAGATTCGCATCCACCACGGAAACCATCAAAGTGCCTGAAGTGCCTAAAGTTCTAAGTTCTAAGTTTGATGCCCCGCTTCCCACTTCCGTCACTTTAGACACTTCCATCACTTCAGGCACTTCGTATCGAATGAACTTCACCCCCGCCTGCCTGGCTCTGGTGTAATATTCCTCCTTCAACCCGTAGCTCATAAGGTCGCGATAGAGGACGTAGATCTCTGTGTCAGGGTTGATTTCCTTCAACTTGAGTGCGTTCTTCAGGGCCTGGCTGCAGCAGATGCGGCTACAGTACGGGCGCTCCTCGTCGCGCGAACCGACGCACTGAATCATGACAATGGTCTGGTGGTCTTTGGTCGGGTAGTCCTTGGTCGCCAATCGTTCCTCCAACTCTCGTTGGGTGAGGACCCGGCTGTCGCTGCCATACAGATACTCGGAGGGCTTGTGCTCCTGAGCTCCCGTCGCCACGATGACTACGCCACTTTCCACTTTAGTCACTTCAGGCACTTCACTCACTTCCGCAGTAAAGTTCCCGATGCAACCGTCCACCCGCTCCAGCCGGGCTCCGGTGTAGACGTGGATCAGAGGGTCCTGCTGCACCTGCTCAATCAAGTCGGCCAGGTACTCCTGCACGCTGTTCCCCTCCAGGGTGTAGTGCAGGTGGCGCAGATTGCCCCCCAGTTCGCTCTCCTTCTCCACCAGGTAGACCTCGAAGCCCTGGCCGGACAGGGCACGAGCAGCGGTCATGCCAGCCAGCCCACCCCCTATCACCAGCGCCTGGTGGTTGATGTCCAATTTAGTGCTGTACAGGGGGGCCAGATATTGTGCCCGGTTGAGCCCCATCCTCACCAGGTCTTTGGCCTTTTCTGTAGCCCGGTCGGGCTGGCGCATATGCACCCAGGAGCACTGGTCACGGATGTTGGCCATCTCGAAAAGGTACTTGTTCAACCCCGTCTCCTGCAGGGTCTCTTGGAACAGCGGCTCGTGCGTCCGGGGTGAGCAGGAGGCCACAAAGACCCGGTTCAGGTTGTGCTCCTCGATCAGCTCTTTCATCCGGGCCTGCACGTCCGGGGCGCAGACGTGTAGATTGTCCTCCGCCACCACCACCCCAGGCAGGGAGCGCGCGAACTCGACCACCTCTGGCACATCAACTACACTGCCGATGTTAGTGCCGCAGTGGCAGATGAAGGCCCCGATGCGCGGCTCTTGGCCGGCCACGTCCCGCTCCTGTGGGAATTCCCTCTCCCGCACCAGCTTGCCCCGGGCCGGAGAGAGCAGTTGCTCCGCGCCAGCGGCGGCCGCACTGGCTTCCATCACCGTCTGCGGGATGTCCTTGGGCCCGGTGAAGGTGCCGCAGGCGTAGATGCCCGGCCGAGAGGTCTCCACCGGCGAGAAAGGCTGGGTAGCGCAGAAGCCATGCCCGTTCACGGCGATGCCCAGCCGGTCGCACAGCTCGGCTACCCTGTCTGACGGTTTCAGGCCCACCGACAGGACCACCAGGTCGAACTCCTCTTCGCAGACGCGGCCGTCCTCGCCTACGTACTTGAGCAGGAGGTTGTTGGTTTGCTGCCTCTCCTTGACGGAGGAGATCATGCTCCGGATGTAGCGAACGCCGTATTCATCCCTGGCCCGCTCATAGTACCGGTAGAACCCTTTGCCGAAGGCCCGCAGGTCTATGTAGAAGATGGTTGCCTCCAGGTCTGGCAGGTGTTCCCTGGCGACGATGGCCTCCTTGGTGGCGTACATACAGCACACGGCGGAGCAGTAGTCGTTGCCCTGGGCCAGGTTGCGCGAACCCACACACTGGATGAAGGCGATGCGCCGCGGTTCGGCTCCATCAGAGAGGCGGCGGATGTGTCCCTGATACGGCCCCGAGGCGCTGAGGATGCGCTCGAACTCCAGGCTGGTGATGACGTTGGGGTACAGGCCATAGCCGTACTCGCCCATGCCCTGCGCCTCGAACAGGTCGAAGCCGGGGGCTAGGATGATGGCTCCTACATCCAGTTCGATGGGTCGGGGAAACATGTCGTGGTCAATGGCCTTCATGCCACAAGCGTAGACGCATTCCAGACACTCGGAGCAGAGGCCGCAACTGAGGCAGCGTTCCGCCTCGGCCACGGCCTGCTCCTCGGTGAGCCCCCAATCGTATTCGGCGAAGGGGTTGGTCCAACGCTCCGCCACAGGAATGACTTTGCTCTTCGCCCGCTCGCGCAGGATGGTATCGCCCCGCTCCACCTTCAGGAGTGCTTCTTCCCGGGTCAGCTTGACCACGGGCTGGTAGACCGGTTGAGGTCTGGGTACTTCGTCCCGCAATCCACGCAGGTAATTGTCAATGCTTAGGGCAGCCTTGTGCCCGGCTGCGATGGCATCTATCACCCAGGTGGTGCCGGTCACCGCGTCACCCCCGGCAAAGACGCCGGGGCGACTAGTTGCCAGGGTCTCCGGGTCAACAGCGATGGTGCGGAAGCGTGTCTGCTCAACCCCCTCTAGCCAATCCAGGTCGGGCCTCTGGCCGATGGAGAAGATCACCGTATCGGCCCAGATGACATGCTGTGTGTCGGGGAGCAGATCCATATCCGGTCGGCCATCGGCTTCAAAGCCGCGGAAGTTCACCCGTTGGCACTCCACCCCTGCCACCTTACTGTCTTTCTCCATCACCCGCAGGAAGGTGTTGGAGGGATGGATGACGATACCCTCTTCCTCGGCTTCCTCTATCTCCAGGGGACGTGCCGGCATCTGCTCCCGGGATTCCAAACAGGCTATGTGGACTTCTTCAGCGCCCAAGCGGTGAGCGGTGCGGGCGCAGTCCATGGCCACGTTACCACCGCCCAACACCAACGCCTTCTTGCCCACGGGCATCGGCTTGCCCAGGCGTGCTGCCTGCAAAAACTCGGTGTTCACCAGCACCCCCGGCAGGTCCGCCCCCGGGATGGGGAGCTTCCGTCCACTGTGCGCTCCCACCGCCAGGAAGACAGCCTGGTAGCCCTCAGCAAAGAGCTTATCCAGATCATCCACACGGCTGTTCAGTTTCAGTTCCACACCCAGAGCCAGGATTTCGTCAATGTCCCACTGTAACACCTCAGACGGTAGCCGGTACTCCGGGATGCCGACACGCATCATCCCTCCTGCCACCGGCAAAGCCTCAAAGACGGTGACCTTGTAGCCAGCCAGGACCAAGTTCTGTGCAGCAGTCAGGCCAGCAGGGCCAGAGCCGATGATGGCCACGCGCGGCGCATCGGGGGGCAAGTCCACAGGTCTCACGGGTGCTACTCTGCCACTCTGCCGTTCTGCCGCCATCCAGTCGGCTACAAAGCGCTTCAGGACCATGATGGAGACCGGAGCATCCAGGAGGTTACGAGAGCAGGCCTCTTCGCACCTGTGGTTACAGACCCGGCCGCAGATAGAGGGGAAGGGATTATCCTCCTTGATGACGCGGTAGGCCTCGGCAAAGCGACGCTCCTGAATGAGGGCTACGTAGCCTTGTGCCCGCTGATGGGCAGGGCAGGCATCGCGGCAGGGGGAAATGCCGCGTTTTTCGATGGCGAAGGCATTGGGCACGGCCTGGGGGGTGTGGCGGTAGATGGCCTTGCGGGTGGACAGTCCCTGGTCGAAGCGGTTTGGCACGACCACCGGGCAGGCGGCGGCGCAATCACCGCAGCCGTTACATAACTCCGGCCGCACGTAGCGTGGTGTCTGGTGCAGCCCGACCTGGAAATGACCCGCCTCTCCCGACACGCGGTCTATCTGGGCCTGGGTAATGATCTCGATGTTGGGATGCCGGCCCGTCTCTACCAGTTTGGGGGCGATGATGCAGGTGGCGCAGTCGTTGGTGGGGAAGGTCTTGTCTAGGCGGGCCATCTTGCCGCCAATGCTGATGTCCTGGTCCACTAGATAGACCTTGATCCCCGAATCGGCCAGGTCCAGGGCAGCCTGGATGCCGGCGATGCCGGCCCCGTAGACCAGCGCTGCGCCCACCGGGTTCGAAGTTCTAAGCCTGCCCTGAACAGCGTCGAAGGGTTCTAAGTTAGAAGTTAGAAGTTGGAAGTTGGAAGTTGGAAGTTGGAAGTCTGCGTTTCTCTCCCTGTCACCCGTCATGCTTATCTCCCCATTCGCTCACTTTGCACTTTAGGCACTTCCCACTTTAGTCACTTTACCCACTTCAATCAAGTGCCCGCTGAACCATTGCTTTGCTTCGGGGATTCCGAAAGCCAATCCCAGTAACTCGGTGAAATAGAAGACCGGCAGCTTATGACCCTCGGCTCTCATCTCCAGGTTGGCGAAACACAGCGGGCAGGCCGTGACCAGGCATTGGGCACCCGCCTCGTCAGCTCGCTCGAAGAGGGTGCGCACCAGCCGGGTGGCCACGTCGGGTCGGGTGATGGACAGACTCGCTCCGCAGCACTCGGTCTTATATGACCACTTCAGGCACTCGACGCCGACCGCCTGCAGGACCTGATCCATGACCACAGGGTGTTCCGGGTCGTCGAAGCCGGTGATGTCCTGTGGCCGGACCAGAAGACAGCCGTAGTAGGTAACCGCCTTGAGCCCGGTGAGCGGTTGGATCACTCGCTCTCGCAGGGCCTCCAGGCCGACGTCGTGGAACAAGATGTCAAGCAGATGCCGCACCTGAGCCTTGCCCTGGTATGGGGCGCCGACGATCCGCTCCATCTCTTCCCTGAGCCCCGGCTCCTGCTCCAGATGGCTGTGCGCACTCCTCAGCCGGTTGAAACAGAAGGCGCAGATGGTGGCCACGTCGGCCTCGTGGGCGTCGGCCAGGATCAGATTGCGCAGGGACAACGCCGCCGACAGCCTGTGGTTGGTGTGACCGGCCGAGCTCGAGCCGCAGCAGTTCCAGTCAGCCAACTCGTCAAGTTCGATGCTCAGCGAACGGCACACCGCCCTGGCCGAAGCGTCGTATTGCCTGGCGTTTGAGTGGGCCGAGCATCCCGGGTAGTAAGAAAAGCGCATCGTCCTCTCCCTGAGAAGTGCCTCAAGTGCCTAAAGTGGAAAGTGGAACTCTAGTCACTTTGAACTTTAGTCACTTCGAACTTCAGTCACTTCGAACAGAGCCTGCACCTGGTCCACCCTGTCCACCCTGCTGGGCTTGAGGGCCAGCCTCCCTTTGGCCAGCAGCCTCATTCCCAACCCGATGTCAGAAAACAATTCCTTTGCCTTCATCTTGTATCCAACCAATTGACTGAACTCGTGAACTCTGCCACGATTCCTCACACTAGAGAGGAATTCGCGGTGGAAAATAGCGATGTTCTTTTCTGGAACAGAAACGTCTTCTTTGATAGCTATCTCTCTAAGGCTGTCCATCACCCTGGCCAGATCCAACTGCATGGGGCATCTTACAGCACAGGTCTCACACGAGGCACATAACCATATCGTTGAACTGGTCAACACGTCCTCTTTTAATCCCAGTTGGATCATTCTGATGATCTGATTAGGTAAGTAGTCCATCGCCTCAGCAATGGGGCACCCGGCCGCGCATTTTATGCACTGGTAGCATTTCTGTATGTCCTCCCCTGCCATCCCAGTGACCAGGTTAAGGAAGGAGGAGCGGTCGAGGCTGACAGAGTCGCTCTGTCTATCTTTCACGGCTCAACTCCTTGAGAGTGACAGGCGTCGAATCTTCCACTTCCCACTTCGCACTTAACACTTTCCCTGGATCAACCACATGTTTCCAGAAACCCAGACCGGCCTCCGGGATACCCACTGCAAGCCCCATCAATTGGGAGAAGTAGAATATCGGCAGGTCGTATTGCACATTAAACTTGGCTTCGATCTCCGACTCTCTTGTATCGAGATTGCCGTGACACATAGGACAAGCGACGACTATGGCCTCCGCTCCCACGGCCTTTGCTTCGGCAAAGATGCGGTTGCTCAGGTCAATAACAATTTCTGGTTCAAGCAGGTTGAAGTTGGCCCCACAACATTCCGTCTTGCAGGCCCAATCGAGGGTTTGTATTCCAGCCCAACGTAGAATCCTGTCCATGCTTTGGGGATATTCAGCTACGTCAAACTGCATCACCTTGGGGGGACGGGTGATGAGACATCCGTAGTAGCAGACGACCTTAAGCCCGGAAAGATCATTGACTACAGCCTCTTTGATGATCGTCTCGAATTCCTCCCCAGAGAGCAGTTCGATGGGGTGCATGATCTTCGGTTTTCCGTCCAGCGGGACACCCAATATCTCTTCGATTTCAGAGACTAGAGAGGGTTCTTCTTCCAGTTCATGCAGTGCGCTCTTGAAGTGATAGAGGCAGGCGCTACAAGGGGCGATGATTTGATCGTGCCTTGCTTCCAAAGCCTTGGCCACGTTCCACAGCGGCACTGAGAGCCCTAAAAGACGCGAGGTCGAAGGAGCAGCCAGGGTGCCACAGCAGATCCAACCAGGAATCTCCTCTACCTCTATTTCCAGTCGGTCGAACAGATTTCTCAGCGAAACGTTATATTCGATATTCATCCCTTCGAGGGCACATCCCGGATAATAGGCGTACTTCATGCTTGCCTCCAGAGAACCTGGCACTTCACACTCCACACTCCCTACTCCCTACTCCTCCTCCCCCTCTCCTTTTCCTGAACTCTTTCATAGATTCTCCTGAACTCTGAGGCTCCACTTGGAAACTTAAAGGGTTGGAGTTTCCCACGTTCAAACAACTTCAATCCAAGAGGAAGATCGTTAAAGAGATCATCTGTTTTCAACTTCATAGCTGCAACGAGGGAGAGATCGTTGATCCGCCCAAACATCATCATGTTTTCAATGAAAGTGTCGTAGAAGATGGCCACCTCTTCCACTTTGGGCTTGATTCCCTTGCGTGCCGCCAGGATTCTGGCGGCATTCATCAGGGCAGCGGGCTCCAGGCCCTGGGGACAGCGGGCGGTGCAGGTTTCGCAAGCAGCGCAGAACCAGATCGAGTTGCAGTTTAGCACCTCGTCCTCTCTGCCCAGGCGGATGCAGTGCACCACTTGCGCCGGCTTAAGGTCCATCCTATAGGCTAACGGACAACCTGAGGAGCATTTGCTACACTGGAAGCAGAGATTGACCTTCTGGCCACTCAGTGCCTCGATTGCCTCTGTGAACGACATATGGAAGACCTCCTGCTGACCTGAAGGGGAGCGTCACGACGACTTGTCGCTGGAGCATCTCAAGGGGCGGGTCTGAGGAGCAGCCTGCTGCTGCAACGTGGCCATGTGCAGCACCTGTCTCTTCAGTTCGGCCAGGGTCAGGCCGATTTCATCCAGTTTCCCAGCATGGAGCTTCTGATAGGATTCCAGCTTCTGCTCAAGACGCAGGATACGAAGGGACAGGTCGGTCCCCTGGACCATCGCCTTGCCGTTCCCTCTCCAAGCCGCTGCACCCACAGCCGCTCATCCATCTGACGGCTGGCCTGCGGCCTCACTACCATCATATCTGCTCTGCACGCCCGGTACAAGGCCCAGAAGGGTCAACTTGCAAACCGAAAGTATCAGCTTCTTCGGGGGCAACGCAAAAGGGCCTGGTCTTGAGTTCCCTGTGTGACAGCCGGCCCAGGCCCTACCAGAAACCTAGAGACTTGCGGTGGGGTCAGCGGCGGAGTCTAGCCTGTCCTGCGAGAAGTGATGCTCGTTCTCATCACCGATGATCGCCACTTGACGATATCAAGTCTTATCCCAGACACGCACTCAGCACTTGCTCAGAAACAATTTCCTGGTTTGGGGACTGTTTTCCCTCATAAAGCACCGTCCAAAACGGGAACGTATTTTTGAACAAGTACTTAGGTGCCTGGATCGGCTTTGACAAGGACTTGTCGCAGTATTAAATTCTCCACCAAATTGATGCCAAAGCTACAAATTGCGGAAGAAGAGGATCGGTGCACCGGGACCGGCAGCACCAGGTTGCAACTAACCAGTACTACAGTGGTGAGACGAGCCAGAGCAGGCCCTTCGACGTTGCTCAGGGCAGGTTTGAGGGTTGGTTGGCGAGAGGCACCACTGCAATCTGTACGATGAGGATCTCGACGACCAGAAACTACACTGGGCACAGCAGGTGGTCGGCAAATAAGTACACTCCTACAATGAACAGGAACTATACTCAGTCCTGAAGTACTCCGATCGCCGAGTTGCTACTATCGGGGAAAACTACGACACCTTGCCGCCGGAGCAGTATCAGAAACCGAACAGATTCATCCGACGGCGAGAGATCAGATGGCAATAGAGGGGCACAGACACAGGCGTCCCAATCACCCGGGGAGGCGCAATTCGATTTCGGGGTCCGATTATCTGATGTTTGACCCAAATACAACAAAAAAGCCTTCAGCCAGCGATCTGCACACGCTGTCTGAAGGCATAACCCCTCACCTTCGCTAGACTAGCGCCTGTCTGCCTGACCTCCCCCTCGTATAAATTTATCACAATTTTGCCCAAATGTCAAGCATGGAAAGCATTACCCAGCATTACTTGCGATTGCAAACGTTGTTGCTGCTTCCCTGGCACTCTTTCTGGCACTGACCTGCGCTTACAAGAAGCTTACTCTTCGGTCTCTACCCAATATCTCTCCCCGTCAGTGACTACTTCGATATCCCCCTGCTGATCGGTGCGCAGGATGCGATAGCCGGCCAGCCGGTCCAGGACTTCGGGTGAGGGGTGGCCGAAGCGGTTGTCCGCTCCCACTGAGATGATGGCCAATTGAGGATCGGCCGCCCGCAGAAATGACACCGAGGAGGAGCTATTGCTGCCGTGATGAGGCACCTTGAGGACCAGGCTCCTCAGTTCCTGTCCCGAGCCCAGGATAACCTTCTCCGCCTCAACCTCGATGTCCCCGGTGAAAAGGAAGGACGCATAGCTGGCTACCAGTCGCAGAACGGCGGAGTTGTTGTTGACGTCTGAGTCGGTGTCAACCATCAGTCTGGACGGTGGATGAAGCAGTTCCAGGCGTAGGCCCCCTCCCAGATCCACCAGCACCCCCGACCTGGCCTGATAGGTCGGGATACCCTTCTCCCGGATCAGTTCCCACCAGCGTTCGTAGGATGGCGTCTGCGCATTCTGCCCTGTGTCGAGGATGTGCCTGACCTGATAGCGCTCCAGCACTGGAATCAGACCAGCCAGGTGGTCATCGTTGGGATGGGTCAGGACGACCAAGTCCAGGGTGCGATCCCAGAAGGGGAGACGGCGGCCGAGAGCAGACATGAGGACAGTGGGGCTGGGCCCTCCGTCAATCAGAAGCTTCTGACCGCTAGGGGTCTGGATGAAGATAGCGTCTCCCTCCCCCACATCCAGGAAGGAGACGTGGAGGTAGCCGTCAGGGGTACTCAGGGCAGCGGCCCAGGTCAGCAGGACTACGGCCAGCAAGGCGGCCATAGCCATTTTGGTGGACAGGCCTCTGGTGAGGCTCTGCCATAGCTCACGCCGGCGAGAGGGCTCAAGCCCGCCCACGACCATCACTCCGCCTAGCAACCCGTAGTAGAGCCAGACGGGGCCAAGGCCAAAGCGCCCCACCTCTACCGAAGCGTGCGGCACCTTGGCTGTGAGCTCCACCAGACCGATGGTGTAGGTCAGGAACAGCCAGGCCATCCAGGCCAGGACCTTACCGAAGGGAAGGTAGACGAGAGCCAGGATGGTGGCCATGCCACCCCAGATCATCACCCCCGGTTGGGCCGGCAGGATGAGGAAGTTGGTCAAGAGGGTAACCATTGACAACCGGTGGAAGTTGTGCACGATAATGGGCAAGGTTGTGACCTGAGCAGCGAGGGTAACGATCAGAGCCTCGTTGAGGAGGTTGACCAGTTGTTGGGGTCTCTCCTCGGGCAGCAGTCTGGCAAAGAGCCCTTCGAACCGCTTCTGCAGAGGAGGGGTGAAAAGGATCAGGCCCAGGGTGGCGGCGAATGAGAGCTGAAAGCCCACATCCCAAAGGGTGAGCGGGTTCAGGAGGGTCATGACCATGGCTGAGGCCACCAGCGATGTGATGGCATCACTTTGGCGGCCAAAGTGAGTGGCCACCACATAGAGGATGCCCATAATGGCCGCCCGCACCACAGCAGCGTTGGCTCCCACCAGGATGGTGTAGAGGATGATGCCTGTCACGGCGAAGTAAACGGAACGGCGCCGCCCCAGCAGGCGCATTCCCAGACCGGAGAGGAGGCCGGCCACGATGGCGATGTTGAAGCCCGAGATGGCGATGATGTGGCTGGTGCCCGTGGCATTAAAATCGTCCATCAGGTCTGATGGGATGCCAGTCTCCACTCCCAGCAGGATACCGGTCAGAAGGGAGGCCTGGGGTTCGGGCAGGGTGAGGGCTATGGCTTCCTGAGCCTGGTCTCTGAAAGCGTACAAGGCGGTGTAGAAAGGGTTGCCCCGACCCCTGGCCAGAATCTTCAGGTCGGGGCGGTAGATCATGGAGTGAATCCCCTTGCGAGCCAGGTAGTGGCGATAGGAGAAATCTTCGAACTCAGGTGGGGTCTCCAGCCGCCCCTCTACCTCCAACTCATCCCCATAGTGGTAGGCCGGATAGCGGGTTACCCTCACCAGGGCTTTGCCGCTGACAGCTTGCCATCGGCCCTCAAGCTCCAGTTGGTGAGCCGCTACCTCCAGGTTTACCCCGCGATCTCGGACATCAGGTGGGGCAACCACTATACCCCGCAGCTTGAGCAGGTCGCCGTCGTTGTAGTGAGCCAGGGTGGTAGGATCGAGGTGGGGAAGGGATGCAGAGTAGCGGAGGGAACCCAACACGAGGGTCAGCAGGCAAAGGCTTGCCATCCGGAACTGCCACTTTCGCCACCCAAGTATGAGGCCAACGGCAGGGGGAAGGGTGAGCAACCAGAGGATAGGGAGAGGTGGCTGCCACAGGGAAGCGACATAGATTCCGACCAGCCAGGCGCAGCCCAGATAGATGAGAGTCATGGTGACCTCTTCTACGGAGATGGAGCCTTGACAGAGAGCGAAGGAGGGTGATATATTTATCTAAGTTATTATTGCACGAGCACAAAGGGGATGGAGATGAAACTTCGCCGATGTCTCAGCCGGGAGGAAGGCCAAAGCTTCATGGAGTACGGGCTGATTCTGGTCCTGGTGGCCGTAGCAGTGGTGGCCATCCTGACCTTGCTCGGCCCGGCCATAGGCAATATGTATAGCACTATCATATCGGCCTGGCCCTAAATGATCCGAGCAGCCAAAATCACACATCACCGCGTCACCTGCTCAGGCAAGGTGGCATCGTGGTGCATGAGTGGCTCATCGGTCAGTGGTGATCACTCCCCCGCCTGCCTGTCCTGGCCGGACAGGCCAGGGAACGGGCGGGGGCTTCTCTGGCCTGCAAGCCCCCGGCACCTTCAGCCATGTGTCTTACCCACATCTCAGCAAACCCATGTGAGGCCCTCGGCGTGAGACTTCGGTGAGCTCAGTCGAACCGCCGATGGGAGTTGTCACAGCTTGCCCAGGCCTGCCCTGAGCTCGTCCTGAGCAGAGCCCGCCCTGAGCTCAGTCGAAGGGTCGAAGGGCTCAGGGCAGGCTCACGGCGTGGGCCTCGGAAATGTGGGT
>JBHIDP010000044.1:0-15679 GCA_046760185.1 Anaerolineae bacterium | reverse complement strand
AGAGCATGCCTCCTGAAACAGAGCCTCAAAAATCCGCAAGTTGCGGAAGTAGTGCGGGGGCTCTTTTCGCATCTGTGATCTCTCAAAGGCCTCAACTAACGCATGTCTCTTGAGCATAAGTCACCTCATCCCTTCACTTAGCCGGACCGGGCCTGGCCAGCGACGAATGCGGCGATAGCCTGGCTGACCGCCTCTGGCTGCTCCATCATGGCCATGTGCCCGGCTCCCTCTACGGTCACTAACCGGGCAGCGGGAATGTGGTCCCGCAGGTAAGTGGAGTATTTGAGGGGGGTCATCTGGTCCTCGCTGCCACAGATGACCAACGCGGGGCAGGTTATCTCCTCCAGGCGGCCTATGACGTCGAAGGCGTCGCAGGCGGCGAAGTCACCGTGGAGCACTTCCGGATCGTTGGCCAGGAAGTCTGCCTCTCCTTGCCGCACTAACTCCTCGGCTGCGCCCTTGGCATAGCAGTAGCTGCAAATCTGATGCACGGTGGCCATAAAATCGTCCTGCAAGCCCTGTAGGAAGGCTGGCAGGACCCGCAACCGTGCCCCCGTTCCCACCAGGATGATGCCCTCCACCCGCTGCGGGTTGTTCAAGGCGGTTTGGAGGGTGATAGCCCCACCCATGGAGTGGCCAACCAGGCTGGCCTTCTCCAGGTTCAAAGCATCGAGGAAGGCCAGGACGAATTGGCTATAGTCGGCTATCGTCTGACGTCCCATCCCTTCGGAGCGACTGTGCCCTGGCAGGTCTAGGGCATAGGATCGGACAGCCTGGACGTGCTGGAGCTGATGGAGCCAGTGCTGGTGGGAACCGCCGGCCCCGTGCACGTACAGCAGGACTGGCCCCGCATCGCCGTGCTGGGCGTAGAAAATTCTCTCTTGCCCAACGGTTAGGTATGGCATATTTCCCCCCTCAAAAAGGACAGGCACTGCCCAGGACAGTGCCTCCTTACTCTTGACGTGTCCATCATTGCCGGCCGGTGGGTCACTCTAACCCTGGATAGGCTCGATCTTCCAGCCTGGCGATGAACTTCTCCGCTTCCATGGCCGCCTTACAGCCCGTGCCGGCCGAGGTGATCACCTGGCGGAAGATGGGGTCAGTCACCTCACCGCCGGCGAAGACCCCCTCGATGCTGGTGTGAGCCCGCTCGTCGGTGATCAGGTAGCCCTGCTCATCCATCTCCAGTTGTCCCTTGAAGAGGGCTGTGTTGGGGACGTGACCGATGGCTATGAAAACGCCGTCAGTAGGGAGGGTGGACTCCTCTTCGGTCTTGACATTCTTCAGGTGCACCTCCTCCACCGCTCCGTCCCCGGTTATGCCGATCACCACCGTGTCCCAGATGAAGGATACCTTCTCGTTTCTACGGGCACGGGCCTGTAGGGTAGGGCCAGCTCGCAGTTGGTCACGACGATGGATGACTTGCACTTTGGAAGCGAACTTGGTGAGGAATGTGGCCTCTTCCAGAGCGCTGTCCCCACCGCCGACCACTACCACCTCTTTGTCACGGAAGAAGAAGCCATCACAGGTGGCACAGTAAGAAACGCCCCGACCGGTGAGCTCCGTCTCACCAGGGACCTCCAGCTTGCGAGGCGAGGCACCGATGCAGATGATCAGGGTCTTGGTCTCATACTCCTTGCTGTGGGTTTTGACATAAAAGGGGTGCTGGCCCAGCTTGACCTCGACCACCTCGTCAATCTCCAGGCGGGCCCCAAAGCGCTCCGCCTGCTGCTGCATCAGTTCCACCAGTTCGGGTCCGGCCACCCCTTCGGGGAAACCGGGATAGTTCTCGACCTCGGTTGTAATGGCCACCTGTCCTCCAATCTGGTTCCCGGTGATGACCAGAGGGGAAAGGTTAGCACGGGCGGTGTAGAGGGCCGCTGTCAGGCCAGCAGGTCCTGATCCGATAATGATTACATTCTCCATGGCTGGTCACTCCTTGCAGTTAAGCGGGTTTTGCCCTCCGTCAGTAGATGGGAAAGCCAGACTCAGTACATCGCGATTCTGCTCCCTCTCATGGCTACGAACATTTTACCTTCTTTCTACCCATTTGGCAAGCGTCTGAGATTTGCCAGTTTTCCCCAATTCTGCTAAGATATTTTGTCTGGGGATGGTGTCTATTTTTAGCACTCGTGCAGAAATAGCATCCCTATACTTCGTCAGGCCTGTGCTGAGCGTAGCCGAAGTGCTCAGTACAAGTTGCATCCTGACTTTGCCCTTGCAAATGGGATCAAAAGCCGCCGGTCCTGAGGGCCTCTACTTCGTCAGGCCTGTGCTGAGCCCTTCGACGGAGCTCAGGACAGGCGTAGCCGAAGTGCTCAGTACAAGTGGCCCGAAGGGCGGGAAGTTATTATTGCACGAGTACTTTGGGTGAGCATTTGACGCGGACCGGTCTGTTTTGATTGATGCCAATCAGCGGGCGATCTCACTAGGGCACCCCAGCTACGTCTGGCGTTTTGGCCAGGACCGCCGGCTGGGGTTGATGCAGCAATATGTACCCCTGGCGGGACGGCGCGTCCTGGATGTAGGTTGTGGTTTGGGCTTATACCTCCAGAGATTTCGAACCTACAGCCAGCAGGTCTGCGGCGTTGATGCTGATCTAGAGAAGCTAAAGCAGGCGGGCCCAACCAACGTCTGCGTGGCGCTGGCCGAGGCGCTTCCTTTTGCCGATGGCTCCTTTGATGTGGTGAACCTCCACGAGGTGATCGAGCATGTCAATGACGACCACCAGGCCATCCGGGAGGCCCATCGCTGCGCGCGGGAGGGTGGACGGCTGGTGATCTTTGCTCCTAATCGGCTCTACCCTTTTGAGACCCACGGAGTCTATTGGCGGGGGAAGTATCATTTTGGAAATGTACCCCTCATCAATTACCTGCCCAGTAAGTGGCGTGCCCGGTTATGTCCCCACGTGCGGGTCTATACCGGCAGGGATATAGAAAACCTCTTCGATGGCCTGACGGCGAGGACCCTGGTGCATACCCAAATCTATCCAGGCTATGACAAAATCGCCTCACGTTATCCCTGGCTGGCCTCGTTTCTCCGCCGCGTGACCTACGCTCTGGAGAATACACCTTTGAGGATGTTTGGACTCTCTCATTTTGTGGTGATGGAGAAAGGCAGAGGGGAGAGGGAATAGGGGAGAGTTATGGAAGTAGTTAGGCTACGACGTGCAGCCAGGCGGCGCCGTCAAAACAACAGCAACATCCTGGTCAAGCTGGTGGCGGCAACCATGCTTGCCGTTGTCCTGTTCGCGGCTATGATGTTCGTAGCTGGTGTAGGTTCGGTATTCGCCGTCTATGCCTATTTCGTCAAGGACCTGCCAGCTCCTGAAGAGATCGGCCGCCAGACCAGTCAGACCTTCAAAACCACCACAATCTATGATCGCACTGGACAAACGGTCCTCTACGAGATCTTTGACCCCCAGTGGGGCAACCGGACGGTGGTTCCCCTGGAGAGCATACCTATCCACCTCCGCCAGGCAACTATAGCTATTGAGGATCGCAACTTCTATGAGAATCCCGGCATAAACATTCGCGGCATCGCCCGAGCTGCCTACCAGAACTTCTTCGGTTCCGGCCCTATTCAGGGGGGTAGTTCCATCACCCAGCAATTGGTCAAGAATGTCCTAATCCCTCCTGAGGAACGCTATCAAAAGAGCTACATTCGCAAGATCAAGGAGGCGATCCTGGCCCTGGAGATTTCCAGGCGCTACTCCAAGGACCAGATCCTGGAGATGTACCTGAACACCATTGACTACGGACGGCTGGCCTACGGCGTGGAGGCGGCGGCTCAGGCCTACTTTGGCAAGCATGTGTGGGACCTGGACCTGGCTGAGTCGGCCATGATAGCGGCTTTGCCCCAGGCCCCGGCGGCCAACTCCCCCTGTGAGAATCCGGAGAAGGGTCGGGAGAAGCAGCATTTGGTCCTTGATGCCATGTTGCGCGAAGGATACATCACCGCCGAGGAGACGGTGGCAGCCAAGTACGAGGAACTGGAATGTGCCCAGTTGCAGTTCGACATAGTGGCGCCCCACTTCGTCTTCTACGTGCGCAAGCTTCTGGAGGAGCAGTTCGGTCCGACAGCCGTCTATCAGGGTGGTTTGCGCGTGTACACCACTATTGATCTGGAGATGCAGCGGGCAGCAGAGGAGATAGCCCGCCAGCAAGTGGCCAAGCTTCAGGAGGAGGAGCGTAACGTCAGCAATGCGGCCGTGGTTGCCCTCCGGCCCAGCACCGGAGAGATCTTGACCATGATGGGCAGCCTCGACTATTTCAACAAGGAGATTGACGGTCAGGTGAACATGGCCGTGGCCAACCGTCAGCCGGGCTCAGCCTTCAAGCCCTTTACCTATGCCACAGCTTTCGAGAAAGGATACACGGCTGCGACCCTGGTCATGGATGTCCGTACCGTCTTCCCCCAGTTGCCGGGCGAACCCCCTTACGTTCCGGAAAACTACGACCGAAAGTATCACGGCCCGCAACGCTTCCGCCAGGCTCTGGCTCGCTCCTACAACCTTCCAGCGGTTAAGGTGTTAGATATGGTGGGCGTCAAGAACGTGATCAACACCGCTCATCGCCTGGGCATCACCACCTTGAACCGCGACTATTACGGCCTGTCCCTCACTTTGGGGGGCGGTGAAGTGAAGCCCTTGGATATGGCTTTTGCTTTCGCCACCTTCGCCAACAAGGGGGTCATGGCTGGCGTTCCTGTGCCGCAGGACAGGTTGCGCCCCGGCTATCGCCGTCTCGACCCGGTGGCCATCCTTCGCGTGGAGGATGCCAACGGTAATCTCCTCTACGAGTTCAAGGGTCCCGAGATGCAGGAGGTGATGAGTCCCCAGGTAGCCTATCTGATCACAGATGTCCTGTCGGACAATCAATCGCGCGCCGCAGCCTTTGGGGCCAACAGCATGCTGAAGCTTAGTCGCCCCGCCGCTGTCAAAACCGGTACTACCAACGATTGGCGGGATGCCTGGACCATTGGCTACACCCCTCAACTGGTGACCGCGGTCTGGGTAGGGAACGCTGACAATGAGCCCATGGAGCAAGTGCCCGGCTCAAGGGGGGCGGCTCCTATATGGCACGATTTCATGGAGAAGGTGTTGGCTCCCTGGCCCGTGGAGCATTTCGAACGCCCCGATGGTTTCGAAGAGGCGGAGGTCTGTGCTATCTCAGGATTGCTACCCACCGAATATTGTCCCAACGTGGTAAAAGAAATATTTATCAAGGGCACGGTGCCAACCACCTACGACAACGTCTACCAAGCCTTCCGCATATGCAAACCTTCGGGCAAACTAGCTACTGTTTATTGCCCCCCTGACCAGGTAGAGACCAAGGTGTTCGAGATCTATCCGGCCGAGGCGGCCGACTGGGTGCGGGAGAATGAGATCCCGCAGCCTCCGACCGAGTATGACACAACCTATGGACCTGAATGGGCCGGTGGAGAGGTAGCCATCACCTCGCCTGAGCCCTACACCTATGTGCGAGATCAAGTACCTATTCATGGCAACGCCAAGTCCCCTGACCTGGAGCTGTATCGTCTGGAATATGGTCAGGGGCTGGACCCCTCGGCCTGGATCCAGATTGGAGGTGACCACCACTACCCGGTGGACAATGGTCTGTTAGAGACGTGGGATGTCAGCCAGCTTAACGGGTTGTACACTCTACAATTGACGGTGGTGGAACGGAACCAGAATTATAAACGGGCCACCATTCAGGTCACGGTGGACAACACTCCTCCGACTGTGGAAATTACCCATCCTGACGATCAGGATATCTACGTCATGGAGGATGACGAGTGGGTCAACATCCAGGCCGACGCCGTTGACAACTTCTCCATGGACCGGGTGGAGTTCTATCTTGATGACAGCCTGATCGCTTACAGCACTGTGGCCCCCTACAACCGCAAGTGGACGATCGTCATGTCGGACACGGTGCCTGTCCTCGGCCCGCCTGTGGTCACAGAGGAGCTTGTCACCAACCCTGACGGTACCACAACTACCGAGGAGGTAGTGGTCAGCGAGGTTGTCGAGGAACCCGATGGCACTCTCATCCAGCGCTTCTCCAACGGCATGAGCATCATTTCCAGCACTGTGGGCTATACCGAGACCCACCGTATCCACGTGCTGGCCATTGATGCTGCTGGAAATGAGACGGAGAGCGAGAGGGTGACCATCCGGGTAATTCACAAGGAGGAGGAAGAGGAGGAGGGGGAGACATCGGCCATTTGGCTTGAGGACGAGCGAACCTTGCTACGTCGAGAGGAGAGGTTCTCTCTCGAATCTTGAGAATATCAATGGGTACAGATGTGCACATTCTGGTAACTAACGACGATGGCGTTGATGCTCCAGGTCTCCTTGCCTTAAAGGGTGCTTTGACAGAACTGGGAGAGGTGGTTGTATTCGCTCCCGATCATAATTGGTCAGCAGCAGGGCACACCAAGACCATGCACAAGCCGCTACGGGTGTGGCAGACAACCCTTCTTGATGGCTCATCGGCCTATGTGACCAATGGCGCCCCTTCGGATTGTGTGGCTCTGGCGGTGCTGGGCATCTTGCCCCGCAAGCCCGATTTGATCATCTCCGGCATCAACCGTGGGGCCAACCTGGCCCACGACATCACCTATTCAGGGACCGTTGCTGCTGCCATGGAAGGGGTAATCTCTGGCATTCCTTCCATCGCTGTGTCCCTGGATGACTACCACGGTGTGGATTTCAGCTATGCAGCTCGGTTCACGGCCAACCTGGTCAGAGCGATGTTGACCAGCGGCCTGGATGCCAATATGCTGCTCAACGTCAATGTGCCCGCCGTGCCGCCGGACCAGATTGAGGGGGTGGAGATCACCCGTTTGGGCCAGCGGGTCTACAAAGATGATCTCGTTGAGCGGCAGGATCCCTGGGGGCGCAACTACTACTGGATCGGTGGCGAGCCACCAGGCGGTTTTGACGAGGAGGGGACGGATATATGGGCTGTGACGCACAACCGTATCTCCATCACCCCTCTGGACCTGGATATGACCGACTACCAGTCGCTGGGGAAACTTAGGGGCTGGAAGTTGGATGTCTGATATTCTACATTAGCTTCAATGAGGAGGTAAAGGTGGCAAAGTATGCCTTTTTCAAAGGGGAGTTCGTCCCTATCAAAGAAGCCAAAGTGAGCATCATGACTCACGCCTTCAACTATGGTACTGGCCTCTTTGAAGGGATCAGGGCCTACTGGAATGAGGCTCAAGAGCAGTTGTTCGTTTTCAAGATGGAGGAGCACTACCAACGCTTCATACACAACTGTCACATTCTGCTTATCAACTTACCCTACAGTGTGGATGAGCTTGGTCAGATAACCCTCGAGTTGCTCCGGAAGGAGGGCTTTCGCACTGATACCTACATTCGTCCCCTCGCCTACAAGGCCAGCGAAGGGATCGGGGTGCGGCTCCACGACCTGGAGGATGAGTTTGCTCTCTTCGCTGTGCCCTTTGGGCAGTACATTGAGAAGGAGGAAGGAGCCAGGGTTTGCGTTTCCTCTTGGCGACGCCTTAGTGACAACGCTATCCCTCCGCGGGCCAAGATCACCGGGGCCTATGTCAACTCCGCCCTGATCAAGTCCGAGGCTCTTCTGAACGGCTTTGATGAGGCTATCGTCCTCACCCCTGACGGCCATGTCTCTGAGGGGAGTGCTGAGAATGTTTTCATAGTCAGGGGCGACAAGCTGATCACACCGCCGGTGACAGAGGATATCCTGGAGGGTGTCACCCGTCGGGTAATTATGCAGTTGGCCAGGGATGAGATTGGCCTCGAAGCTATCGAGCGGCATATAGACCGCACCGAGCTCTACAGGGCCGACGAGGTCTTCTTTTGCGGTACCGGGGTACAGGTGGCGGCTGTGGTAGAGATTGATCACCGACCGGTTGGGACGGGCCAGATAGGGCCCATCGTCTCCAAGCTCCGTGAGCTGTATTTTGACGTGGTTCGCGGGAACAACCCCAAGTACCGGCGTTGGTGTACCCCGGTGTATGCTGAGGAACTGGTGGCTGCCTGAGATTGCCCCTTGATTTGATGGCTCGCCTGCCATTCCGTTGGCTGACCACTTTTGCCCGCCAACTGATATTGACCGTCCAATCTGTTGGGCTGGACCTACGGGCTGACCGGCTAGCTCAAGTCCTCCTTGCTTTGGCGCTGGTTACAAACCTCGCTCTCTTTGGTTACCTCCGTTGGCGATACCCTACTCTACCGCAGACCCTACCCCTTCACTTCGATGCCCTTGGCCAGCCTGACTATGTGAGTTCCCGTAGCGAGATTTTCCGGTTGCCAACTGTTGGTTTGTTGATCCTGGTTGGCAACTCGATATTGGGGCTTCTTCTCTACGCCAGGGAGCGTCTTGCCTCCCATCTGCTGTGGGGTGCTGCCCTCCTCGTTCAATTCCTCTTCTGGGCTGCGACCTTCAGCATACTGAAATAGGTCCACACGATGGTGTTTACCCCATCATCGCCTTCAAACGGCGACGTAGGCGTTCCTTTCGTCGAGCCAGATTGTCCTGGAAAGCTGGTGAGGTCAAGGGCTCGGTGCTCATGATGAGAGCATCCTCCTTGTTGGAGTAATAGCGAAGGCGCCGACCCGCCTCCTGAAAACGATATTTGCGATAGAGGTGCTGAGCAGCTTCGTTGGACTCTCGCACCTCCAGGGTCAAGAACCTGGCCCGTACAGCCAGCGCGTGGTCAATCAGAGTTACCAGCAATAGTTCGCCGATCCCTTTGCGTCGCTGGTCCGGCCTCACCGCCAGGGTGCTGATATGGGCTTCATCCACCGCCAGCCAGAAACCGCCGTAGCCAACGATGGGCGGTCGTTCATCAGGTGTTGAGCTGGACAACCAGCGGCCAATCTGTCTGAGAAGTCCCTTCTCCTTACCTGTCTCAAAAGGTAACACCTGGGCTATATATGCTCCTTGGGGTCGTGCCACAAAGTAATGGGCTACGTCACCACGGCGCAATTCATATCGGTAGGCGCTGCTTGGCCAGGGGGTGGGGAAGGATACCTGTTCGATCTGGCAAACCTGTTCGATATCCCTTAGCTCCATCCTCTCCACCACGAAGGGGAGGTCTGTGTAATCCATGATCTTGCTTTCTTGAACCTTTTCACACCAGGGCGCAGTTCAAGTAACAGGGAGAGGCAGATAGATCGGTGATAAGGTGGTGGGGTCGTCCTCCTGGCTCTGCTGCAACCTTCGCCAGCCCAACTCAGCCAGGTACCCTGCCCGCCGCAAGCAGCTCGCAGCAGGGGCAAACAGGGCCTTATCCCCCAGGTTTCGGGCCAGGCTCCTTTCCGTCGCCATGTCTATCTCGCCGCAGAACAGCGTTTTCTCCATGATGGTGCTGCTCAGTTCGTCGGCCGTACCCAGGCGATAGTCACTGGCCCGCTGCCACTCTCCATCCAGGTGCCTGTAGATGGCCCCGCACAGTCTGCCACGGCCGGCCTTGATGAGGGCGCAGACAGGGAGAGGTTGATTGAGGTGAGGATAAGCTACCACGTCAAGGGTGGGCACACCCACGATTGATATCTTCTGGCTGAGGCAGAGTCCCTTGGCTATGCTCAAACCGACGCGTAGGCCGGTGAAGGACCCTGGGCCTAGAGAGACCGCTACCGCTGTCAATTGCCCAGGGGTGACGGCTAGCTGTCGCAGCATGTCCACCATGTTGGGCATAACCTCCACCGTGTGGTGGACATCGCTGTACCAGGTGCGCTCAGCTTGTACCCTATCCTCGCTGAAGAGGGCTATGCTGGCCAACGCAGTGGCGGTATCTATAGCTACAAGCATCAGTCGCTCTCCACCCCCAGGGCCTGTAGGTCGCGCAGCAAGGTCTCGTATCGCTCTCCGGCGGCCTCCATAACAACGTCTCGTCGGTCGCCGTTCGCCGGAAGGAGGGTTATCCACAGATGTTCGGGCGGTATAATCTCCCTCGCCCGCTCAGCCCACTCGATGACACAGACCCCCGGGCCTTCCAGGTAGTCGGTCAGGCCGATGCCTAGCATCTCCGGCACGGTCTGCAGGCGGTAGAGGTCAATATGATAGAGCACGGTCCCTCCTTCCCACCGGTGTTCGTCAATCAGGGTGAAGGACGGGCTGCGGATGCCCTGCTTGATGCCCAACCCCCGGCCAATACCCTGAGTCAGATAGGTTTTGCCAGCCCCTAATTCCCCCTCCAGGCAAACCACGTCGCCCGACCGCAGTAATCGGCCAAGCTGTATGCCTATCTGTAGGGTCTCTTCAACACTGTTGGTGCTGAACTTCAGAGTGCTTCCCTCGTCCCTCTTGATCACCTTTACCGTCCCGATGGCCCGTCGTGCACATTGTGCAAGAAATCGGTAGGGCAGGTTGTGCACCTTTGGCCCATTATACAACCTTTGCCGTCCACCGACAAAGGACTGTTGCCCGGTACTTGGCAGGATTTCGAGAACTGTGGTATAGTTAGGACCTGAGGAGGAAGACATCGTGCGTGTAGCTATCATCTCGGACATTCATAGCAACCTGCCAGCCTTCCAAGCGGTGCTGGATGATGCCGGTACCGTGGATGAGTACTGGTGTTTAGGTGATGTGGTAGGGTACGGCCCCGACCCTAACGAGTGCGTGGAGCTGCTGCGAAGTCTGCCCCATCGTTGCCTGGCCGGCAATCACGATTGGGCTGCCCTGGGCAAGCTTGACCTCTACGAATTCAACGCCGATGCTCGCGCTGCTACCCTGTGGACTCAGGAGCAATTGAGCGCTGAGAACATGGAGTACCTGCAGGACCTGCCGGAGCGGTTGGCGGAGGGGAAATACACCCTGGTTCATGGCAGCCCTCGCCATCCCATCTGGGAGTATATCGTCAATGCATCGGTGGCCAGGATCAATTTCGAGTACTTCGAGACCCAGGTCTGTTTGATCGGCCACACCCATACACCGGTCATCTTCCTCAGCTCACCAGCCTCAGGTTCACAGGCCTACGAAACCCTCATTCCCAACCCCGGCCATCCCTTCTCGCTGGAGGAGGGTGCTCAACAGCGGTTCATCATCAACCCGGGCAGCATCGGCCAACCCCGCGATGGCGACCCTCGGGCCAGCTATGCTATCCTCGACACTGAGGAGGACACTCTTGAGCATCGCCGCGTTTCCTACCCCGTAGAAGATACCCAGAAAAGGATGGAGGAGTACAACCTGCCCCAGCGTCTCATCCTGCGACTGAGCTACGGCTGGTAGAGACCGGAGGTGCGTGCGACGGAGACTTGATACTCCCTGCTGGAACTTTTGGGGCACCCCTGGCGTCTCATAGTTGCAGACGTCGAACCCGATGGAAACGTGGTTAGGGCTGATGAGTATCAATTCTCAAGAAAGGATTTTTTGATGAGGAAAGTCATTTTCATCGTAGTGGTGTTACTTTCGCTCGGGGCTGTGGCCGGCTGCGGGCCACTGGCTCCCCAACGTGCGCCCGTTTTCGGCAGGCAGGTTGAAGAGAAAGAGGAGCTGGTAAAGGAAGTGCCCTTGCTACTGCCAGTAGCTCCTACCCCGGTTCCTATCCCGGCTCCTGGCGAAGCGTTGGCGGATATGGGCACGGCCACCGAGCGCCTGATCGTGCGCAGGGCCAATATCTCCCTGGTGGTGGAGGACACGGAGAAGAGCCTGGGAGAGGTCAAGCGCATCGCTGAGTCGTTGGATGGCTTCGTGGCCGACTCCAGCGTCTACCGTGTGGAGGAGGATCGTTTTCGGGCCTCGGTGACCATCCGTGTGCCGGCCGAGTCCTTTGACGCAGCCATGGAGCAGATCAGGGGTTTGGCCCTGGAGGTCGAGGGTGAGAACATCTCTGGGCAGGACGTGACCGAGGAGTACGTTGATCTCTCGGCCAGGTTGCGCAACCTGGAAGCGACGGAGACTGAACTGTTGGAACTTCTGACGGAGGTGCGCGAGAAGACCAAGAAGGCTGAGGATGTCCTGGCCGTGCACCGGGAATTGACCAGCATCCGGGAGGAGATCGAGCGCATTAAGGGGCGCATGCAGTACCTGGAACGCTCTGTGGCTCTGGCCACCATCACTGTTGAGCTGATCCCCAAGGAGCTGGAGAAGCCGGTGGTAGAGCCCGGCTGGGCGCCGCTTCGCACCCTGCGGGATGCATCACGGGGGTTGATCAGGGCCCTTGAGTTCCTTGTTGATGTGGCTATCTGGTTGGTGGTCTTTGCCCTGCCAATCCTTTTGATCCTCCTATCACCTTTCGTCCTGGCCTTCTGGCTCTGGCGTCGCCGGAGGAGGAAAAGGGAACAGCCGAACTGAGTCCTGAACTTTCGTCTATTTCACGGATGCGCGCCAATTTGCTGACCATGTACTCATCAGAGTCGTACAGGATTACCCCATCCAGACCGATATCCAGATAGAGGGAGGGGAAGTGTCCCTCGAATTCGGCCGGCTCCTTAGCTAATACCGAGATACGTCGCTCGAATTGACCGGTCACCGGGCTATGAACATAGGCTGCTCGCTCAAAGCGGTTGCTGGGCAGGTGGCGGGCGATGAGCAACAGGTCCACATCACTCCCCGGCCGTGTCTCCCCCCGTGCCCACGACCCATAGAGCACAAGGGCGATCAGGTCAGGGCCTAGATGCTCCTTGAAGACAGCGACCACATCCCTCAGAAAGCGGTCGTCAAGGTCAATCGTCTGCACGCTTCTCTCCAAGTCGAGGAAGAGGAAAGGCAGGTCGTCACTTCTCCTCCCTGGCATAGGGTATACAAAGGGCGGAGGGTGCACCGATCCTCTTTCGGATGACCTCCCCGGTCCCGGCCAGCAGGACGAGGATGGTGAAGATGAAGGGCAGCATGTTCAAGAGGTTGGGCGAGATGCCCAGAGGCTGGAGCCTGTATTGCAGCACTTTCACTCCACCGAAGAGGTAGGCCCCCAGGAGGGCCCGGATAGGGCTCCACATGGCGAAGATGGTGAGGGCGATGACGATCCAGCCGGCACCAGCGGTCATGCCTTCGATCCAGGCCGGGGCATACACCACCGAGAGGTAAGCCCCTCCAAACCCGGCCATGATCCCACCGAAAAAGACACACAGGTAACGAACCAGGTAAACGTCCACCCCCAGCGCGTCAGCCGTAGCCGGGCTCTCGCCTACGGAGCGGATGCTGATCCCGGCCTTGGTCTGATACAGGACGAAGGAAAGCAGAGGGACCAGGGCCAGAGCCAGATAGACCAGGGGATCGTATTGGAAAAGGAGTGGGCCCAGGAAAGGAAGGTCGCTCAGTCCGGGGATAGAGACCGGGCGCAGCCGAACCGGGAGGGGTGTGCCTACAAACCTCTTGCCCACCAGGCCGCTTAGGCCTAAGCCCACCATGGTCAGGGCCAGCCCCGAGACGATCTGGTTGGCCCGCAGGGTGATGCTCACGAAGGCGTGAACCAACGCCAACAACCCACCCACCACTGCCGCGGCCAGGAAGCCCAGCCAGGGGTTGCTGGTAGCCAGCGTCACACCGAAGCCTGTCACAGCTCCCACGATCATCATCCCCTCTACCCCCAGGTTCAGCACGCCGGAGCGTTCGGCGTAAATCTCACCCAGGGTTCCGAGGAGGAGAGGGGTCCCTGCAGGGATGGCAGCTCTCAGTGCATCCAGGATGAATTCCAGCATCATTGTCCCTCCCTGTTAACCTCCCGCAGGTTCCAAACCTTCGGCTGAGACTTCGTCGAGCCTTCGGCGTGAGCCTCAGTCGAACGCTCAGTCGAGACGCTCAGGTCGAAGCCTGCGGGAGGCTCGGAGCCATAAAGGTGATTTTGTACCGGGTAAGGAGTTCGCCTCCGAGCACGAAGAACAGGATCACGCCATTGAAGAGGTTGATGGTGGCCATGGGCAGGCCCAAGGCTACCTGGATGGCATCCCCTCCCACCAGCAGGCCCCCGAACACGAAGGAGGTGAGGATGATGGCCAACGGGTTCAACCGGCCGAGCCAGGCCACGATGATGGCCGTAAATCCGTAGCCTGGCGAAATCCCCTGGGGATACCTGAGCCGATAGTGGATCCCCGCCACCTCCCCTACGCCGGCCAGCCCGGCCAGCCCCCCGCTGATGAGCATGACCAGCACGATGGTCTTGAGGTAGTCCATACCGGCGTACCGGGCAGCCTCGGGATTCTCACCGGTGACCCGAATCTCGTAGCCCAATCGGGTCCTCATGACCAAAACGTAGATCAGCACGGCCAGCACCAGGGCCAGGATGAGGGTGGGGTAGTGGATGCGGGTGTTAAACAGGCGTGGAAGCTGGGCGGAGAGGGAGAATTTATCGGTGTAGGGAAATCCCCATTCAGCCGCACCCTTCCAGGGGCCGTAGACCAGGTAGTTCACCAACTCGCTGGCGATATAGACCATCATCAGGCTGGTGATCACCTCGTTGGCCCGGAGCTTGGCCTTCAAGATGCCGGGGATGAAGCCCCACAGGGCACCGCCCAGGAATCCTGCGGTGAACATGGCGGGCAAAAGCACTATGGCCGGGAGGTCCGGGAAAGACAGGGCGAGCCAGGTGGCTGCCGTAGCTCCGATGAGCAATTGCCCCTCGGCGCCGATGTTCCAAACCAGGGCCTTGAAGGCAATGGCCAACCCCACCCCGCAGATCATGAGGGGAATGGCTTTGACGATGGTCTCCGACAATCCGTAGAGACTGCCGAAGGCTCCCACGAAGATGCGCCTATAGGCCAGCAGCGGGTCAACGCCGTAGCCCCAGAAGATAAGGGCGATGACCAGCAGAGCCAGCGCTACCGACAGTACGGGAGCTGACAGCATCACCCATTTCGGCGAGGTTAGGCGTTTTTCTACTCTTAGTCTCGGTGGCATTTGACGGCTCCATTTGTTAGTGATAAAATAGTATCAGCAAAGTATCATTCTTTAGATGTACTATCAAGCCGAAAACAATGAGATTCATCAATCGTGAGCGAGAGCTGGCTAGCCTAGAAGACCTATGGAGTCGGGAGGGGGCCCAGCTAGTGGTAGTCTACGGCCGGCGGCGGACCGGCAAGACCACCCTCCTGGCTCATTTCGTTCGTCAGAAGCCCCATATCTTCTGGGTGGCTGACCGCTTCCCTTCATACACGTTGCTGAGCGATTTCTCTCGGATTATCTACGCCGCCGAGAATCCTGATGAGCCAGTATCCCGTGAGTTCACCTACCCCGATTGGGAGATGGCCTTTCGCGCCGTTGGCCGCCTGGCCCGCCGGAAGCGGCTGGCTGTCATCCTCGATGAGTTCCCTTACGCCGTCGAGGCAGAACCTGCCCTCCCATCGCTTCTCCAACGATTATGGGACCACGAGTTGAAGCGGACCCAGGTTTTCCTCGTCCTCTGCGGCAGCCATATTGGGATGATGGAACGAGGGTTGATGGCTTACCATGCTCCCCTCTATGGCCGAAGGACGGGCCAGCTCCTCCTCCGCCCTATGGAATTCCCCGCCGTCCGCCAATTCTTCCCCGGCTGGAGCGCCGTGCAGCATGTGACCGCCTATGCCATCCTGGGCGGCATCCCCTGAAAAACCTCATTGCCGTTTCGTATGACCTTGCGGCCCTTATTCCACCTCGAACTCCAAGACTTCTCCCAGCTTCAGGTCAGGGGCGCTCCAAACCCAATACTCGCCCGTCTTGACCTGCACCAGCCCCGCCTTCTTGGCTGCCTCTACAATCTTGTGGAAAAG
>JBHIDP010000043.1:0-16146 GCA_046760185.1 Anaerolineae bacterium | reverse complement strand
AATTGATATTGGGCTTCTGGGAACGGACGGACATTGTAAAGAAGAAGGCCGGTTAGTGCTGGGAGCCCTGGCTGTACCATCTGCTGCGAGGGAATCAGGTATGAGCAATACACCCTTTGGCCACTTGGCCGCCCTGGGGGAGAGATTAGAGCAGACTAGCAAACGGTCGGAGTTGATTGAGTTGTTGGCTGGCTTCTTGCAGAAGTTGGCCCCTGACGAAATCGGCCCTGGGGTCCGTATGGTTATCGGCCAGGTCTTCCCGGGGTGGGACACCCGCATCCTCAATATGAGCTGGAGAGCCGTGGCCAAGGTGGTGGATCAGTTGACCGAGCCTGACGAGACTCAACGAAAGGCGATCGTGGCTGAGGCGGTGGATGGAGGACAGGGGGTACAACTGCTTCTGGAGAGGGCCCGGTTGGTTCCTCCTGAGCAACCACCACTTACCATCCTTGAGGTCTATCGCACCTTCGAGGAGATGGCCGAAGCGGTGGGGGCTGGTTCCAGGCGGAGGAAGGAGCAGTTGCTGCGTTCTCTCCTGGTGCGGGCTACCCCGGTCGAGGCCAAATACCTGGTTAAAAATGTGCTGGCCGAGATGCGCCACGGTGTGGGCGAAGGGATTTTGTTGGAAGCTATCGCTAAGGCGGCAAAGGTGCCACCCGAGGGTGTGCGTCGGGGCAACATGCTGTGGGGAGACATCGGTGAGGTAGCCAGAGCGGCCCTGGTCGAGGGGAGGGAAGGGATTGAGGCGGCCTCTATTCGCCTCTTCCACCCCCTCAAGCCGATGCTGGCTCAGACCGCCGATGACTTGTCTGAGGCTTTCCGACGCCACCAGGGAGGATTGGCCCTGGAGTACAAACTGGATGGAGCACGGGTGCAGATTCACAAGCGGGGCGAGGAGGTGCGAATCTACTCTAGACGGCTCTCCGATGTGACCAGGAGCCTGCCTGACCTGGTTCAGTTGGTCAGGGATGGACTGCGTGGCGATGAAGCCGTGGTGGAGGGTGAAGCGGTGGCCGTGGACGGCCGGGGCCGTCCTCTGCCTTTCCAGTACTTGATGCGCCGTTTTCGGCGAGTGCGCGATGTGGCGGCTATGGTTGAACGTATCCCCCTTGAGTTGTATCTCTTCGACTTGCTGTACCTGGACGGGTATAGCTTTATAGATACCCCCTACAAGGAGCGTTGGCTGGCTCTGGTCGAGGCAGCGGGCTCCCTCAAATTGGTACAGCGCTTGCTACCCAGGACGGTGACAGAGGGGGAGACCTTCGCCGAGGAGGCCTACCGCGCCGGACATGAGGGGGTCATTGCCAAACAACTGTCCAGCACCTACACTCCCGGGCTGAGGGGCAAGGCCTGGCTGAAACTAAAGCACATTCTATCTCTTGACCTGGTCGTCGTGGCTGCCGATTGGGGTTACGGACGACGTCACGGTTGGCTGAGTAACTACCACCTGGCAGCCCGCGACGAAGCCAGCGGGGATTTTCTGGTCGTGGGCAAGACCTTCAAAGGGTTGACCGACGACCAATTCCAGGAGATGACCGAGAAGCTGCTGGCCCTGGAAGTAACGCGACGGAGAAGCACTGTCTTCGTTGAGCCGTGGGTGGTGGTTGAGGTTCTGTTCAACGAGATCCAGGCCAGCCCTCAGTACAAGTCGGGGTACGCCCTGCGTTTTGCCCGTATAGCCCGCATCCGTGAAGACAAGAGTGTGAACCAGGCTGATACGATCCAGACTGTCCGACAGCTCTATGATAAACAATTTGAGTTCAAGGGACAGGGGCCTGAGAAATAGAGGGGATTGAGGTTGTGGTCATGGTTCAAGAGATTGACGACCTTCGGGAACGGATTGAGAGACTGCGCGAGGCGATACGTTATCACAACTATCGCTACTACGTGCTGAACGATCCGGAGATCAGCGACGCAGAGTATGACCAACTATTTCGGGAGCTGCAGTCGTTGGAAGCAGCCCATCCGGAACTGGTTACTCCTGACTCACCTACGCAGAGAGTGGGGGCCGAGCCCCTGGATGAGTTCGTCAAGGTCGAGCACCCGGTGCCGCTCCTCAGCCTGGGGAATGCCTTCAACGAGGAGGAGATGTGGGCCTGGCTGGAGCGGATTAGTAAGCTGCTCCCCGATGGAACAAGGCTAGAGTACGTGGTGGAGCCAAAGATTGACGGTCTAGCGGTGGCCTTAACCTACGAAAACGGCTATTTTGTGAGGGGGGCTACCAGGGGGAACGGGCTGGTGGGGGAGGATATCACCATGAACCTGCGCACCATCAGGAGCCTTCCCCTACGTATTCCGGCCAATCCTTCAGGGCCTCCGGCCCCAGCGGCCATTGAGGTGCGGGGCGAGGTCTACATGCCCCTCGACTTGTTTGAGGAGTTGAACCGCCGGCAGGAGGCTCGGGGAGAGAAGTCCTTCGCCAACCCACGCAACGCCGCCGCTGGCTCCGTTCGTCAGTTGGATTCCTCTATCACCGCCTCGCGGCCGCTGAGCATCTTCACTTACGCCATCGGCTACGCGGAGGGAGCGGAGATAGAAACGCAGTGGCAGGCACTGCAATATCTGCGAGACCTGGGCTTTCCGGTCAACCGCGACATCGCCCGCTTTTCTGACCTGGAATCGGTCATCAGCTATTGCCAGGAATGGATGGCCAAGCGGGATATCCTCAACTATGAGGCTGACGGGGTTGTGGTCAAAATCAACGATTTCTCCATCCAGGAACGACTGGGAGTGGTGGGGCGAGAGCCCCGTTGGGCCCTCGCCTATAAGTTCCCAGCCCGGACGGCAGTCACCAGGATCCTGGACATCGGCGTCAACGTAGGCCGCACTGGCACCCTCAATCCGTATGCCGTCTTGGAGCCGGTTCAGTTGGGAGGGGTGACCATCAAGCAGGCTACCCTTCACAACTTCGAGGATATGGCTCGCAAGGATATCCGCATCGGTGACACCGTGACCATCAAACGGGCGGGCGATGTGATCCCGCAGGTGGTGGGACCGATCAAGGAATTGCGTACCGGCGCGGAGCGGATATTCGAGAGGCCTGAACGTTGTCCGGTCTGCGGTGCACCGGCGGTACAGCCAGAGAGCGAAGTAGCGGTATACTGTGTCAACAGTGCCTGCCCTGCCCAGTTGGTGGAGTCGGTCATTCACTTCGTGCAGGCCATGGACATGGAGGGGTTCGGTGAACAGACGGCCAGGTTGTTTGTGGACAGAGGGCTCATCAAGGATGTGGCAGATCTCTACTATCTCAGCAGGGAGGAGATCCTGGCTCTGGAAGGGTTTGCCGAGAAGAGCACTGACAATCTGTTGGAGGCCATCCAGGCCTCCAAGGAACGGCCTCTGTCCAGGCTTCTCGTCGCCCTGGGCATCCGTTTCGTGGGAGGCACTGTGGCCGACTTGCTGGCCAGTTACTATGACTCCATTGAGGCCCTGATGAGCGCCACTCAGGGTGAACTGGAGGAGGTCGAGGGTTTAGGACCTCACACCGCCAGCAGCATCATCAAGTTCTTTAAGGAGGAACGCAACCGTAAGATTATCGAGAAGCTGCGGCATGCTGGGGTCAGGATGGAGCGCCAGGAGGGGGAGGAGGAGGGACCACGCCCTCTGGAGGGTAAGACTTTTGTCATCACCGGTACCCTCCCCTCTATGAGCCGGGAAGCAGCCAAGGCGCTCATCGCCCAATACGGCGGCAAGGTGACCTCTTCGGTCAGCAGTAAGACAGATTATTTGCTGGTAGGGGAAGCTCCCGGCGGGACCAAGTACAACAAAGCCCAGAAACTGGGCATCCCGATGATTGACGAAGAGGAACTGAGGAGAATGATCGAAGGTTAGCCTGCCTCAGATTTGATTCTATCATCCTCAATAGCGGCGGCCTGATAGCAGGCCGCTACTATCTTTTCATGCGAGAAGCTCACCATTTTCCAGGGTGCAGTCTCGCAGCTCTTGTCGGAGGCGGGAGGGAGTGTGGTTATTGGACAGAACAGGGCTATTGCGCTATACTTATTAACTTGACTGACCTCAGCAATCTCTTTGAAAGAAGAGGGCAATGATAGAAAAGGATTTCTTTGGTAAGGGAAAAGTAGCTGTACTTCGCACCAGCCCGGCCACCGTGCTGGAGGATTACGGTCGTCTGATGCGCATGGTAGGCTACCAACACAATCTCCCCAAGGATAACGACACCCTTTTGAAGATCAACATCTCCTGGCAGATCTGGTACCCTGGCTGTTCTACTCCCCCCTGGCAACTGGAGGGAGTGATCAAGACCCTACTGGAGGACGGCTATCGGCCGGAGAGCCTCATCGCCGCTCACAACCGCACCGTCGTTGTCAGCGCCAGGGAAGGGGAGATCAACAACCGCCAAAAGGTGGTGGTAGAGAAGTACGGTATCGAAAACCTGCACATCTACGAGCCCCATGTCGAGTGGGTCACCTACGAGCCGAAAGAGCCCTTCCTGGTGCTGGATCAGATCTACCCCGAAGGGGTGCGCATTCCAAAGACGTTCATTGGGAAGAACATCATCCAATTGCCCCAGACGAAGACCCATGTTTTCACTACCATGACCGGGGCCATGAAGAATGCCTTCGGAGGGCTCCTCGGCGAGAAGCGCCATTGGACCCACTCGGTAATTCACGAGACACTGGTGGACCTGCTCACCATCCAGCAGGACATCCACAGCGGTCTGTTCGCCGTCATGGATGGTACTCTGGCTGGCGATGGGCCGGGGCCCCGCGCCATGCGACCTCACGTCAAAAATGTCCTGCTGGCCAGCGCTGACCAGGTGGCTATTGATGCCATGGCCGCCAAGATGATGGGCTTTGACCCTCTGTCGTTGAAATTTATTCGTCTGGCTCATGAGAAGGGCCTGGGGGTGGGTGATCCTCGGCAGATCGAAATCGTCGGTGATCTCGACGCCGCAGCGGAGAACTGGCACTTTTCCGGTGCAGAGGATACCTTCGCCAGTCGGGGGCAGAAGATGATCTACCATGGTCTGCTGAAACCGTTCGAGAAACTGCTGCTGCGCACTCCCCTGGTCCCCTGGTCATACCTCGCTTCCAACGTCTATCATAATGTCTTCTGGTACCCTTTCGTAGGCAAACAGCGGGTGGAGAGGATTTTGGGCACCGATTGGGGTCGGCTCTTCCTGAGCTACGGTGATGGGGGAGTGAACCCTGGCTACGGGTCCAGAGTGCCCTTTGTGGGGTTAACGGTGGGGGCAACCGCTTTGGCCGTCGGGTTTCTTTGGTTTTTGGCGCGGACTTTCAGATAGGTGTGCGGCTGGGACAGGTTGGAGTCGAGGCTTTCCCTGGCACCTGCGCGCCAGGGCAGGTGAGCCGGAAACCGCCTGAAGGCTCCACTCCCGAACCCATTCTAGGCGGACTTTCAGATAAATTGCCACATGAGGATTGATCTCCACATCCACACTCGCTATTCTATGGATTGCCTCATGTCCTTTGAGACCATCATCCAGGCTTGCCGGGTGCGGGGGATTGACGCGGTGGCTATCACTGACCACAATGTCATAGATGGCGCCCTTGCCTTCCGCGAGATAGCGCCCTTTCCGGTCATCGTTGGAGAGGAGATCAAAACCACCGCTGGGGAGATTATGGGCTTTTTCCTGGAGGAATGGATCCCTCCCCATCTCAGCCCGGAGGAGACTGTAGCTCGTATCCGGGCGCAAGGTGGCCTGATCGGTGTCTCTCATCCCTGCGATCGTGTGCGCCGTTCCGTGCTCAAGAAGGGCGCGTTTCAGCACATCTTGCCTGAACTGGATGTCATTGAGGTCTTCAACTCCCGGGTGCTGTTTCCCGGTGACAACGAGCGGGCCAGGAAGCTGGCGCTGGAGCATGGGCTTCTCCAGGTAGCGGGCAGCGATGCTCACACGAGGTATGAGGTTGGCCGGGCTTACGTGGAAATGAAACCGTTCTCGGACGGCGAGGAATTCAAAAACAACCTGGCTAACGGACGGATCGTGGGGCGAGTGACAAACCCTCTGATCCATATCCTGACCACTTGGGCCAAAGTTCGCAAATGGCTACGATGAAAGGACAGACATCATATGGCCATTGTGGCCGCCATCACCCTTTCTGCGCTGGCCGCTTTCGTTCCTACCGTCATCTATACCTGGGCTATCTGGTGGTTCGACCGTTATGAGAAAGAACCTCTATGGCTGCTGTTGGTCACATTTCTGTGGGGCGCTGTTCCGGCTGTAGTCATCTCTTTTGTGGTCGAAATCGCCTTTGGTCTGCCCCTATCGGTTCTCGGCGAAGTCTTGGCTGGAGTGGTCGAGACCAGCGCCGTGGCTCCTGTGGTGGAGGAGGGGGCCAAAGGTCTTGCTCTGTTTGGGCTCTGGCTGGCCTTTCGACGTGAATTCGATGGGGTCCTCGATGGTATTATCTACGGGGCTCTGGTCGGGTTCGGTTTCGCCATGACCGAGAATTTCCTCTACTTCGCAGGGACCTTCATGAAGGAAGGGTGGGGAGCATGGGCTATGGTCGTGTTGCTGCGGGCTGTCGTCTTTGGCCTGAACCATGCTTTCTTCACCAGCATCACCGGGGCGGCCTTGGGTTACGCCCGTTTGGCTACTGCCACCTGGCAGCGCGTCTTGATGCCTCTGTTAGGCCTGGCCACAGCCACCTTTTTCCACGCCGTACACAATTTGTTTACGTCACTGGTTCACTTCACCTGCTTTGGCCTGCTGATCAGCCTCTTGAGCGATTGGGGAGGGGTCTTTGTCATCCTGGTCGTGATGTTGCTGGCTTGGCGCCAGGAGAAGGGGTGGATCAGGCAGGAACTGGACGAGGAGGTGAGCGGTGGTATCCTCTCCTCCGTTGCTTATGAGATGGTCTCCTCCTATCGCCGCCGCTTGGCTGCCCAATGGAGGGTTCTGGAGCAACAGGGATGGCGAAAGATGCGCCTGTTGAGCCATTATTCCCACCTGGCTACCGAGCTAGCCTTTCGTAAACATCGTTGGCGCACGTTGGGTGACGAAGGCAGGAATGTGGCGGAGATAGCCCACTTCAGGGAGAAATTGTTGCTCCTGAGCGGAGAGGTGGGACAACTCCTGTCCGAGGAAGGATAGGCATCGTGCAGGGTTTGGAGTAGTCCCCGTGAAAGTAACGGTCCCTCATGCTGGAAATCTATGGGTTGCCTTGCGAACCTGCTTCGCCAAGGCTGGGGTGGAGGCTGTGGAACCACCTCGTTCCAGCAAGCGCACCATGTCCTTGGGAGTTCGACACTCCCCCGAATGGATGTGTGTACCCTACAAGATCACCCTGGGCAATTTCATCGAGGCTATCGAGCAGGGAGCCGATACGGTCATCATGGCTGAGGGTCCAAACCTGTGTCGTCTGGGGTGCTACGCCAGGCTTCAGGAGAAGGCCATCCACGACATGGGATACGACCAGGTGAAGGTGCTGACCTTCAACTGGCAGGATGAACAGATCGTGGGTCTGGCCAAGTTCCTGCGGCAGATTTTGGGCGAGGACCGCCCTTGGCGGGAGATAATCGGCTATATGAAACACGGCATCCAACAACTGGTGGTGATGGAAGACCTGGAGAAGCGGGTGCACCACCTGCGCCCCCGGGCCAAGGACCCCGCTGACGTCACCAAGATTTGGCGCACGGCCGGGGAGCGTGTGTCGGCAGCCATGGATGGCGAGCAGTTGAAGGTTGTGAAGGAGGAGCTTAACGCGGAGCTTGATGCGGTGGAACTGAATCCTGAGGCAGATCCGCTGAAAGTGGGGTTGCTGGGCGAGTTCTTCATGGTTCTTGACCCCTTCTGCAACCTGGATGTTGAGGATGAGTTGGGCAGAAGAGGGGTGGAGGTGGTTCGTTCAGCCTGGATTGCCGAATGGGCCAAGATATGGCTTTTCCTGGAGATGATTGGCATCAGCCATGGAAAGAAAGTGAAAGCAGCGGCCCGGCCCTATCTCAGCCGGGATGTCAGCGGGGACGCCATTCAGACTTTGGGCGAGACGGTTCTACATGCCCAGGAGGGGTTTGACGGCATCGTCCATCTTCAGCCCTTCACCTGCATGCCTGAGATCATGGCTCAGAACATCCTGCCCAAGGTAAGTCGTGAGCATGATATCCCGGTCCTCTGTGTCATAATTGATGAGCAAATGGGCAAAACCGGTTTCATCACCCGCCTGGAGGCCTTTGTTGATCTGATGCGGCGGCGACGTGACATAGCCAAGAGCGAAAGAAGAAGATGATCCGTGTCGGTATCCCCCGCGCCCTGCTTTACTACCAGTACTACCCCATGTGGCTCACCTTCTTTCGGGAGCTGGGGGCGGAGGTAGTTCTCTCTCCCATCACCAATCGGGAGATTGTCGAGACAGGGATTGCCCCCATGGTGGCAGAGACCTGTTTCCCGGTCAAGGTCTATGTCGGTCACACCTGTTGGCTTCGCGATCAGGGTGTGGACACTGTCTTCATCCCGGCCATTCGTAGCGTTGACGTAGGGGCCTATAACTGCGGCAAATTTCTGGGCCTGCCCGATCTGGTCAGGGCCACTGTCAGAGATTGTCCACCTCTTCTGGAGATAGACATTGACATCAATCAGGGACAGCGTGCTTTCTATCAGGCCATCTATGGCCTCGGGATGCGCTTCACCTGGAACCCTCTCAAGGTGAAGCGGGCCAGTGAACAGGCCTGGCAGGCTCATCTTGACTATCAGGCTACCATGCGCCAGGGATTGACGCCCATTGAAGCTCTGGGCGAGATGGGGATAGATACGACTGAACCAGGGACAGGTGAGGAGGAGAGGGGGCAAGAAGCTGCTCCTGACCACCAACCGACCGCTCTGAAGATCGCGGTCATTGGTCATCCCTACTGTGTCTATGATGCTTATATCAACTACAATATTGTCAGGCGCTTGCGCAGCATGGGTATCCAGGTGGTAACGGGGGAGATGGCCCCGGCGGAGGGAATCGAGGAGGGTATCACCCGCTTGGCTGGTCAGAAGTACTGGACCTATGAGGGGGAGGTGGTGGGGGCGGCTGGTTTCTATTTCGACGACAGGTCCGTTGACGGCATCATCTCCATTGCCGCCTTCGCCTGTGGGCCGGATAGTGTCATGCTCGATGTGGTTCAGGGAGCAGCCAGGCGTGAGAAGAGGCCATACATGAGCCTTATCATTGATGAACACACCGGAGAGGCGGGGATGGTGACCCGGTTGGAAGCCTTCGTTGATATGTTGGCCCGGCAGACAAGGGGGGATGGTTGACCGTGCGCCTCTCTTTTCCTCACATGGGCACGACCTACATACCGGTGAAGGCCCTCTTCACTCATTTGGGCGTGGATGTTATCATACCTCCTGTCTCAAGCAAGCGCACCCTTTCTTTGGGGGCGCGACATTCCCCTGAGTTCGTCTGTCTTCCCTTCAAACTGATGATGGGCAATTTCATCGAAGCTTTGGAGATGGGGGCCGATACCCTTTTGATGGTCGGGGGGTCGGGGCTGTGCCGCCTCAGCTATTATGCCGGCCTGCTGGAGCAAAAGCTGCGGGATTTGGGCTATCACTTCGAGATGATCACCACCGCTCTGTTTGAGAAGCGCATCTTTGGGGTCCCAGACTTTCTGCGCCTGGTTGTTCCTGATGCCTCTCTATCTCACATTTGGGCTGCCGTGCGTTTCGCTTTGGCCAAGGTCAACTGCTTGGACGATGTGGAGTCAGTCCTCCACAAGGTGCGGCCCCGGGAGCAAGGGAAAGGTACGGCCGACAAGATATGGCAGGAAGCCGTTGAGGCCATAGACCAGGCCAATGACCTGGCCACCCTCGATAGTGTCAGGCAGGAATACGTGGCGAAACTGCACGGTGTGCCTCAAGACCTGACTGTTGATCCTCTACGGGTGGGCATCATCGGTGAGTTCTACGTTGTCTTGGAACCCTTCACCAATCTTGATCTGGAGAAGGAACTGGGCAAGTTGGGAGTGGAGGTGCATCGTACTATCATGCTCAGTGAGTGGACTAAATTCTCTATTATATTGAGTGCCCTCGGCTTCAGCCATCATAAGAGGGTGCACGAAGCAGCCTGGCCATACCTGAAACGGGATGTAGGGGGAGACGGATGGGAGTCAGTGGGGGAAACGGTGCTGCATGCTCGTCATGGCTACGATGGTATGGTGCACCTAGCCCCTTTTACCTGCATGCCGGAGGTCATCGCCCAGAACATTCTGACCAAGGTGAGCCGGGAGAACGGTATTCCGGTGTTGACCATCACCTGCGATGAGCAGATGGGCAGAACCGGCCTGATAACCCGCTTGGAAGCCTTCGTTGATCTCTTGCAGCGAAGGAGAGCTAACACACTATCGCAAGAAGTGAGAGGGAGGTGACGGACCTTGAAAGCGTACTTGGGTGTTGATGTGGGGTCAGTGACCACCAAGTTTGCTGTTCTCGATGAGGAATACAACCTGATTGACAGCATCTATAGTCGCACCCGTGGCCGGCCTATTGAAGTTGTACAGGAAGGGCTGCGTGAACTGGGTCAACGGCTGCCTGCTGATGTGGAGATCAGGGGGGTGGGGACAACTGGTAGTGCTCGCTACCTGTCTGGTGTTATTGTCGGGGCGGACGTCGTCAAGAACGAGATAACGGCCCATGCCGTGGCTGCTTCCCACTACGTACCGGATGTGCAGACCATAATGGAAATCGGGGGTCAGGATTCGAAGATCATAGTCCTGCGAGATGGGGTAGCTGTTGATTTCGCCATGAACACCGTCTGTGCAGCCGGGACAGGGGCTTTCCTCGACCAACAGGCATACCGCCTGAGTATGTCTATCGAGGACTTCGGCCCTCTGGCTCTGCAGTCCGAGAGTCCGGTGCGCATTGCAGGGCGCTGTACTGTCTTTGCTGAGTCGGACATGATCCATAAGCAACAGATGGGTCATCAGGTGCCTGACATCCTTTACGGTCTGTGCCAGGCTATGGCCCGCAACTATCTCAACAACATAGGGCAGGGAAAAGAGATCTTACCGCCGCTCGTCTTTCAGGGAGGAGTGGCTTTCAACCAGGGGATGGTACGAGCCTTCGAGGAAGCTTTGGGGATGGAGGTCATTGTCCCCCCCTACCACGAGGTGATGGGAGCTATTGGCGCGGCAATGGTGGCTCAAGAGTATATGGTGCTCAATGGCTATGCTACGAAGTTCAAGGGGTTTGAGGCCAGCGAGATTGCCTACACTACCTCCTCCTTCGATTGCAAAGCCTGTCCCAACCTCTGCGAGATAGTTCAGGTGCGGGTGGATAGGAAAGTGATTGCCCGTTGGGGAGGGCGCTGCGATCTGTGGGATATGGTACCCGAGCGTCGTGGAAAGCCACCGGATAAGTCGTGTCAGGAGTGCTAGCCAGGCAGGCTCATGGTTTGAGCTTCTGAACCTTAAGAGCCGAAAATTAAGCTACAACTTCTCCAACGTTTTGTCAATTATCAGCCTTAGATGCTGGGGGTATTTGACGAAATCGAGGTCATCGGAGGGGACGATCAACATCGGGCTGAGGTCGAAATTCGTGGCCCACTGGTCATATAGCTCGTTCAACTGCTCCAGATAAGCGGGAGAGATACTGCGCTCAAAGTCCCGGCCCCGCAGAGCAATGCGCTTGAGGAGAGTGGGCACCGAGGCCTGCAGATAGATCACCAGGTCGGGCGGGGGCAGAAACTCGGTCAGCACCTCGTAAAGTTCCCGGTAGCTGCGGTAGTCTCGTTCAACCATGTGGCCTTGGCGATACAGGTTTCGGGCGAAAATCTCCGCGTCCTCGTAGACGCAGCGATCCTGGACGGCTGTGGTCGGATGGTTGAGGATGCGGCGATGATGTCTCAGGCGCCGCGACAGGAAGAAGATCTGGGAGTGGAAGCTCCATTGGCGCATGTCCTGGTAGAAATCGGCCAGGTAGGGATTGTCCTCCACGGCCTCGTAGAAGGGTTCCCAACCCAGCTCTTGGCTGAAGAGTTGCGTTAAGCTGGATTTTCCGACCCCTACGTTCCCGGCTACAGCGATAAACTTCTTTGCCTGATCAGTCATCTCTCTGAAATGGGAAACTGTTGGAAAGAGATTACTCCAGTGGGAGCAGAGGTTGCTGATGTGTTCCTATGCCCAGGCACGAGCGGATACGTTGTATCACTTGTGTCAGATGCTCTGGAATCGCTACGATGTTCAGATTGTTGGTGTCAATCGGTAGGAGGGGTGTGAAAGTGTAGTGGGTGAAGAAATCCTCGTACGCGGCCCGAAGGTCCTCGATGTACTGACGGGATATGTTCCGCTCAAAGGAACGGTCACGGCTGGCGATCCGTTCCATGAGGACATCGGTATCGGCCTGGAGGTAGACCACCAGGTCAGGTTGTGGCACTTCATCGGCCAGGATTTGGTAGAGGCGATGGTGCATATCCAGTTCGTCCGAATTCAAGGTCAAGGGAGCGAAGATGCGGTCTTTGGCCAGCATGTAGTCGCTGATCAGGTTAGAGTGCTGAAGGATAGCCTCAGCGTTCTTCTTTAACTGCGAGTAGCGACTGAGAAGAAAGAATATCTGCGTTTGAAAGGCATATTTCTCTTTATCCTGATAGAAGTCACTCAGGAAAGGGTTCTCCTCTACCACCTCTAACAGCAATTCAGCCTGAAAGTCCTTGCGGACAAGCTGGGCCAAAGTGGTTTTGCCAACCCCAATAGCCCCCTCTATGGCCAGATAGAAGTGTCTGCGCAAAGAGCCCCCTCCTTTTCGGCATTCGAGACAACGTTGTCATAGCATAATCCACCCTCCATGAAAAGTCAAGATGGCAGCAATACATTCCCATTTTGGACGGCGCTTCATGAGGAAAAACAGTCCCCCGACCGGGAAGTTGTTTCTGAACAGGTGCTTACGCAGAAAGTGCAACTTATGGTATAATATGGGTGGTGATCACCATGGCTAGAAAGACTTCCCACCGGCGCAAGCGGTCTTCTCTCTCACATTGGGGCGGCTTGCGCCTGATGTTGCGGCCAACTGGCCCTCTGCTGGTGCTGGGCCCAGCCTGGGCTTTTGTGGCTGGTGCCCTTGCTTCAGGGGGGATAGGTCCTAACGTCCATACCTTGCTTGTCCTTGTGCTGGGCCTGTTGTTGGTTGATCCCTGGTTGGGCTTCATCTGGACCACTCTGCTTGAAACCGAATGGTCATCCCTGGCCGGGGACTATCCGAGGGGCCAGCCATCGGCCACTCTGCCCAGGCCCCCCTACACCACGGCTGGCTCGCCCAGTCAACGGCTGTGGGGTTGGCTGGAGCGGCGGCTTGTTTGGTGGCGAAATCGCTTTTGGCCCAAGGCCGGACCAGAGTCGGTCAGCTTGGTGGTTGCTTGCCTCTTCGCCTTGGCCCTGGCGGCCATTCTGGGTTTTGACGTGGCCATCCTGGTGACTGTGGCCCTGGTGCTCGTCGCTGTGCGAGTGGTCCCTGCTGGCCGGGGGACGGGTCAGCATCAACTGCTTCACGCCAGTTTTCAAATCGGCCTGGCTTGGCTTGTTGGATACATGGCCTTTGACAGCGGTTTCTCCGGTTCCTTAAGGCAGTTCTGGACTGAGCACCGATGGTCCATCCTCCTGGTTTGGTTAGGTGAACATGGCCCATCCCTTGTTTTGGCTGGTCTGTACAGCCTGGCCCTCTACGCCTGCATGATCCTGTCCGATGAGCATCTACCGGTCGGCGGGACCAATCCCAGGGATGGAGAGGAATCGTTCCCTACGGATCAAGGGGTTGCCACTGGGGGAGCGTCTCAATCAGGCCATGGGATTGCCATATTGAATCTGGTTCAGCTTGGGGTCGTCGGCTTACTGCTCTTGAGCAAGCAACCTATCTTTGCTGGCCTGATAGGGTTGTGCCTTTTGCCCCAGGTTCTGTTTCAGCCTTTTGTCAGGGAGGGCTGGCAGGTCTCGACATACCTTGGCCACATTCAACCCTTTCTGATAGCAAGCATCTTGCTGGCGGCATTTGCCGTGTCGTAACCCAGACCGGTTTGCCGCTCACCGAGCAGGCATCTTCAATGATATGGCTTGTCATATTGGTTGTCGGTCTATGCGCAGCCTTACTTTACTGGCTGCTGGTTACTACCGAAGGGGCTTACCTCGGGGCCAGGGTAGTGCAGTTGATCTACGATTGGGGTGCCGGAAGCTACGACGAGATAAAGGAGTTTAGCGAACAGGAGGATGACCTGTTCCTGGCCAGACCGCTGATGACGGCCCTTTCCCAGGTCCGGTACCCTCTGGTGCTGGATGTAGCCACCGGCACGGGGCGGTTACCACTGGCTCTGCTGCGCTATATTGATTTCCAGGGGTATATCTTGGGTTTGGATATCTCCCTGAACATGCTGCGTGAGGCTCGTCGTAAGACCTTGCCTTACGGCAAACTTGCTCTGATCCAGAAAAATGCTTCCCTCCTGCCCTTCAGCGACGAGAGTTTCCACGCTGTAACCTGCCTGGAGGCTCTAGAGTTCCTGCCCGATCCCAACGAAAGCCTGAGGGAGATGGCCAGGGTCCTTAAAGTCGGGGGTCTGCTGCTCACTACCAACCGGGTCGGCTTTGATTACTTCCTCTTTCCAGGACGCGCCTTTCGGCAGAGCAGTTTTGAAGAGCTGATGCGGGAGTGTGGACTTGATTCAGTGGAGACAAAACCCTGGCAGGAGCATTACGACCTGATCTGGGCGCGGAAAACGGGGAATCTTTCCGCTGGTGATCGGCGGCTTGGCTGGAGAGAACTGCTCCTTTGCCCGTTCTGTTGGATCAATACCTTCCAGCAGGAAAGCAATGCCCTGATCTGTGGCAATTGTGGAAGACGATTTCCCTTCGTGGATGGAATACTCTGTTTTGACAAATGAAACGATATCGCTCTGATGGGGAGACAGGGTTGTGAAGATCGGGGTCATAGCTGACACTCACATTCCGGAGGTTATTCCCTCCCTTCCGTCCAAACTGCGGGAGGCATTTTCTAACGTTGACATAATTCTTCATGCTGGAGACGTTTGTGATCTGGCTCCTTTGCATGAGTTGGAGAACAACTTCACCATCACCATGGCCGTGGCTGGAGAAGGGGACAGGCCAGAGGCCAGGCGCTACCTGGAGGAGAAGAAGGTGGTGGAATTCGGCAGACGGAAGGTGGGATTGATCCACGGCCATCAAGGGGAAGAGAAAGGGGTGTTAGGTACCCTTCGCCGGCTCTGGCGAGGCCCTGATTACGAGAGCATCTATCGTTATGTTTTGAACCAGTTTTCGGATGTGGATGCCATAATCTTCGGCCACACGCATCGGCCCTACATCAAGACCGTGGAGGGGGTGCTCCTTTTCAACCCCGGCCCTGCCTCTCCTGTTGGCAATGCCCGGCCCAGTGTTGGCATACTCGACATTGAGGAGAACACCATTGCCGGCCGGATAATCAACCTGTGAAGGGGATTGTAGGGAGGTCAACATTCATGGGCAGCGCTGTTAAGGTAGAGAGCAAGGAAGTGTCTGGAACTGAAGAGGAAACGGAAGGTCTGATCACACTAGAGGATGTACGACGAGAGCCTCAGGTGGCAGCTTTTCTTAGGGGTGCCAACGAGCAGATGAAGCTTCTGGGTTACACCGAGCATGGGGAACGTCACGCTGGATTGGTTGGTTGTATTGCTCAGAACATCCTGCTTCGCCTGGGATATCCTCAGCGCCGGGCTCAACTGGCGGCCATCAGTGGCTATCTTCACGACATCGGCAACGTGATACACCGAGATCGTCATGCCCAATCAAGCGCTTCCATCGCCATGCAAGTGCTGTCACGGCTGGGTATGGATTTCGGGGAGATAGCGGTCATTATAGGGGCTCTGGGTAACCACGAGGAGGAGCGAGGCGATCCTATCAGCGAGATATCGGCGGCGGTCATCATCGCCGATAAGGCGGATGTGCACCGCAGTCGGGTGCAGAACCCTGACCCTTTAACCTTTGACATCCACGATCGAGTGAACTACGCCGCTCAGCGCTCCTTTGTACGCGTTGAGTCTGAACAAAAGGTGATCGCCTTAGAGATTGATATTGACACCGAGATATCGCAGGTGATGGAATATTTCGAGATATTCATGGACCGGATGTTGATGAGCCGTCGGGCAGTGCGCTACCTTGGTTGCGAGTTTCAGTTGAACATCAATGGCACCAGACTCTTCTGACAGG
>JBHIDP010000042.1:0-16159 GCA_046760185.1 Anaerolineae bacterium | reverse complement strand
TACAAGTACTTGACTATGAAGTCAAATTGATGTATTCTTGGTGTGGTTACAAACGCGGGGGTGGTTGAGTCCCGGTGGGCTCCGCGGTCTTCAAAACCGTTGGGGGGTGCTGTCGAGGCGGCCCTGGTGGGTTCGACTCCCATCCACTCCCGTCTGTGCTTTTTGTCCCGTGCCCTTCCCCGTCATCCCCCTTCGGAGACGGCCACAGCGGCCAATGCTCCTTCGCCCCCATGCGAGGCTAATGCCGTACAAAGTTCAGCTACGAATATCCCCTCCCTGGGAAAACCCATTCTGTCGGCCAGGATCTGAGCGAAGTCGTTGGCCAGCTCGGGCCGGTGAGCATGGACGATGCCCAGTCTTTCCGGGGTCCCCAGACCAGCTATCTCCTTCTCGACCCTGTCCAACCCCTTCTTGTACGATCTTGCCGGTCCGCTGAGTTTCAGTTCTCCCTCAACAAGAGTGAGAACGGGTTTGACGTTGCTGCGGCCCAGGCCGAGTTATAGGAGGTCCCACTATGTTTGCTGGTGATGGTCATACAGACCACCGAAGAGCCATTTTGTAACACCGAACAGCCCTATTAGTTGTTGCCGAGTTACCCCTAAAACTTGACTTCTCCTGAATTGGTAGTACCATTTGGATACTCACAGGGGATTGAGGCTCTCACGGGTGCATTGAGTGGGCCATGCCATTCCATGAAAAAGGAAGTCGTTCTTGCTATCCTTGTCCTGACCGTCATTGTCCCCGGCTGCCTGACTGACGATCCGCCCAGCATCGTGGTCATTAGTCTGCCCACTCCTACCCTTACCCCTGTGCTGCCCACGGCTACTTTCACCCCCTGCCCCACCCCCACGCCAACGATGACCCCTACCCCTTCACCGACTCCTACACCCACCGTTACGGCGACGGCAACCCTCACCCCGACCTCGACCCCCATCCCTGTGCCCACCGCTACCGATACTCCAGCCCCGACACCCACCCCGACGGACTCGGTCACCCCCCTCCCCACCGACACGGCCACGAGCCCGTCCCTGGCAATCCCTGTACCCACCTCGACCGGCACCCCCACTGTAGCTTCGGCGGGGCCATACCGGCCGCCAGCCGTTCGCATCGTCATACCCAGGATCGGGCTTGACAGCAAGGTTGTTGAGGCGGGGATAGAGAGGTGGAACGGGCAACTGATGTGGAGTGTGCCGGACTATGCCGTGGGCCACTATCTGGGGACGGCCGACCCGGGTGAGAAGGGCAACATTGTGCTGGCCGGCCATTTAGACATCAGGGGGGAGGTGTTCAGGCACCTGGACAAGTTGAGGGTGGGGGATGAGATAAGGCTTTACAGTGCCGATGGGGCGGTGCATCGCTATCGGGTCAGGGGGAGCGAGGCAGTTCTCCCGGAGGAGATCAGTGTCATGTTCTCCACGCCCGATGAGACCGTGACTCTGATCACCTGCACCGGCCGGTTGTATTTCGATACGAAGATGAACCGCTGGGCCTACACTCACCGCCTGATCGTCACGGCCAAGCCGGAGCGAGAGTGATCCTCTATGCCGGCAACAGGTGTTTTTCCTTATGCTCGTCAAATCCTGCTGCCGCACCGAATCGGCTTCCAGAAGTTGATAATCTGTAGTGATAGGTTGGACATTGACAGGAATGTATGCCTATGATACACTTCTGAACGTAGAAACACTGCAATTTGATCAGAAGGATTAATGAAACCCAACGCCAGGTTCTATCAATGTCCAGTGCTTTAGAGCTAACGCCCGAAAAAATAGCCGCATACCGAGCCACGGCACGACGCCGCCGGGAGCAAGAGCAGCCAGCAATAGCCCGCCGTCGAGAGCAAGCCTGGGTAGTTGCCCGTCGCGCAGCCAAACTGCTCAGAGAACAATTTAATGTCACGCGCGTCGTGGCATTCGGCTCCCTTGCTCACGGTGCCTGTTTTACCCGCTGGTCTGACGTTGACATTGCGGCCTGGGGGATTGCGCCCGAAGATACCTTCCGCGCAATCGGTGCTGTGATGGATATGGATGGTGAGATTGAGGTTAACCTAGTAGATGTGAACACGTGTCGGCCTTCGCTACTGACCGCTATTGAGCGCGATGGGGTTGAGTTGTGATTGAGGACTACATTGTCTTGGCCAGCCGTATTCGCCAGGAGCTAGCCGATTTAGAGCGTGTGGTAGCTCGTGCAGAGCGGGCCATAGCTGCCGCTCGCCAACGACCAGCAGACCAGGATCTTTACTTGGACTCTGCCGCCCTAAACTTGCATGACTTTTACGCAGGCCTGGAACGCATTTTTCGCCATATCGCGACCACCGTAGACGGCAGTTTGCCGACTGGCCGGAATTGGCATCGTGACTTGTTGCAGCAAATGACTATTGATTTACCCAATCTACGCCCTCCGGTGTTGTCGGCTGAAACAATTAAAGCTTTGGATGAATATCTGCGCTTTCGCCACGTGGTACGCAACATCTACGCCTTTCAATTCGATCCGGACCGGCTCGAGCAATTGGTAAAGCAAGCGCGGCCTGCCTTTACACAAACGGAGACCGAGCTTTTAGCTTTTACCCAGTTTTTGGAGCAGGTAGGCCAGGAGTAGAGACGTCATAGGCGTCTGTGGATGAACTGCTGGGCCTACACCCACCACCTGATCGTCACAGCCAAGCCGGAGCGGGACTAATCCTCTCTCGGATCGAACTGTCTGCAACTTCTTCAAACGCTCCACGTCTTTGGAACTGTTCATATTGCCCTCCTATCATACTGGGTATGTTCTCACCCCTATGATAAGAAGGCTGTGTTGCGGCTACGGCAACAGGGATAGGCTCAAAACCCTTGTGGCAGACTCACCGGAACGACGGTTGACGGAAACAGGAAACGATGGTATCATGCATACCCCCTCAGTTAAATTCTGGAGTGACCAGGGAGGTTAAGAAATGTCTTCAGAAGGCCCATCACGCCCTCTGCGTGAACTTCTGGCCGAAAGCGGCGAGGTGCCGAGCTAATGGTGCGTACCCCATTGATGGCAGGGAACTGGAAGATGCATAAGACGGTGGAACAGGCCATCGCCCTGGCCCGGCAACTGATGACCTCGTTGGGTGACCTGGATGACCGAGAGGTGGCGGTCTGTCCTCCCTTCACCGCCCTGCATCCACTGGGCGAGATGCTTAAGCACCACCCCATCAAGCTGGGGGCTCAGGATTTGTACCCCAGGGAGGAGGGGGCCTATACCGGGGAGATTTCACCCCTCATGCTGGTGGAGGCTAAGTGTCAGTACGTGATCGTAGGCCACAGCGAAAGGCGGCAGTATTTCGGCGAGGGGGACCCCTTCATCAACGAGAAGGTGCAGGCGGCGCTGGAGTACGGCCTGCAACCGATCTTGTGTGTGGGGGAGACAAGAGCCCAGAGGGAGGCAGGACAGGCTGAGGAAGTGACAACCCGGCAGGTGAAGGGGTGCCTGGAGGAGGTCCCGGCCACGGATATGGAGAGGGTGGTCATCGCCTACGAGCCGGTGTGGGCCATAGGCACCGGGCTGACCGCCACCCCGGACGACGCCCAGGCCATGCACGCTGTCATCCGTTCCTTGCTGGCCGAACTGTACGGCCAGGAGGTGGCCGCCGGGGTGCGCATCCTCTACGGGGGAAGTGTCAAGCCGGACAACGTGGATGCGCTTATGGCCCAGCCTGACATTGATGGGGCCCTGGTCGGAGGGGCCTCCCTCACGGCCGAAAGTTTCATCCGCATCGCCAGGTTCCAACCCTATCTCAGCCGGAACGCCTGATCGCTTCCATGAAGCGGTGCTTGATCAGTACCGGGTCTTTGGGTGGCCTGGCCGGAGCACCGGTATCATCTGTCTTGGCCACGATGACCCAGTGACCATCCTGGTTCAGGAAACTCTCGGCCGCGGCCACGAACTCCTCCATGCTGGTAACGGTCATCACCTTCTTTGTCCCCGCACCGGCGGCAATCTCTGCCAGATCAGCCCTGCCCGCGGTGTGGCTGGGCTGCCCCCCGGTGATCTGATACTGCTCGTTGTCCCAGATGATGTGCACCAGGTTCGAGGGGGATTTGCTGGCGGCGGTGGCCAGTGAACCCAGGTTCATCAGGATGGCCCCATCCCCGTCCAGGATGATGACCTTCCGATGGGGCAAGGCCAGGGCCAGGCCCAGGCCGATGGAGGAGGCCAGACCCATAGAGTTCCACATGTAGAAGTTGCTCTCCCGATCGCCAGCCCCGGCCAGGTCGAACTTGGGATTGCCACAGGAGGCCACGAAGAGGGCCTGGGGAGCATGCTCCACCAGGTGCCTGGTCGCCTGCAAGCGGTTGATCATTCTTCCTCCTTCCATCCGACCAACTCCGCTGATAGGAAGACGGCCACTGGTGTCTGACCGGAGTAGGCGGTCTTTATCGCTCCCTCCACGATGGTCTCTATCTCATGCGGCCAGCGCAGGGTGAAATGCTGGATACCCAAAGCCTCCAGAATGGGCCGGGCCGAACGCCCCATGTTGATCTGACAAGGGTTGAACTCCCCCAGTTCCCCTCTCTGGCTTATCAGCATCAGGAAGGGAATCTGGTAGGGGAGGGCCAGTGAGGCCAGGCCGTTGATGCAGTTCCCCAGACCCGAGACCTGCATCATGAGGGTACCTCGCCGTCCACCCAGGTAGGCCCCGCTGAGGATGCCGATCCCTTCCTCCTCCCGGGTCAGGGTGACCGTCTCGAAGAAGGGATCGTCGGCCATGGCAGTCAGCAGCCGGCCAATCACCAAATCGGGCACCGTGGTCACCAGCCTCATGCCGTTACCCTTCAAGCTGCGCAGGATCGCTTCTCCCCAATCCTCCTTCATTTGAGATTCTCCTCTCAGAGCCTTAGTCCCGCAGGTGGTCCAGACGGCCGATGGCAAAGAAGTTTTCCAGGATCTGGCGGGCTATAGGGGCGGCAACCTTGGAACCCTCTCCGCCATGCTCTATCACCACAGCCAGGGCGATGCGTGGATCGTGGGCTGGCGCGTAGGCGGCGAACCAGGCATGAGACTCGCCGGGGTTCTGAGCGGTACCGGTCTTGCCGGCCACAGGCACGCCGAAACCTTTGAAGGTACGATAGGCTGTGCCCGGCGCGGTGCTGGTTACCCCCTCCAGCCCGCTGCGGATGGCCTCCAGGGTGCCCTCCGAAAGGGGCAACACCCTTATCACCTCCGGCCCTATGATCTCCTCCGGTTGGTCGCCGGCCGCCGCGATGCGGCTCACCAGGCGGGGGCGGTACAGTGTCCCACCGTTCCCCACTGCGGCCAGGAGGTTGGCTACCTGCAAAGGGGTGGCCTTCAGTTCCCCTTGCCCAATGGCCAGGTTGACCGCATCGCCAGTGTAGAGCGGATCGGGTACCAGGCCGCTGGCATCCTCCAAACCCACCGCGCCGGTGCTGACCCCCAACCCAAACTGGCGGGCGAAATCGGGCAGGATGGTCGCGTCCAGCTCATGCAAGGTCTTGCCGACGGTGTAGAAGGTGACGTTGCAGGATTGAACCAGTCCCTGTACCAGGTTGATGTTCCCGTGGTCCGTCCAGTCGTAGAGCGGAGTGTCTTCCCCCAGGCCGTACCATACCCCGGCACAGGAGAAGCCGGATTGGGGCGCATATCCACCCTTTTCCAACCCGGCCGCCATGGTCACGATCTTGAACACCGACCCGGTCGGTAGAGCCCCGTGGGTGGCCCGGTTGAGCAGCGGCTGGCCGGGCTGGCTCAACAGGTTCTGCAGCTCCTCGGCCGTCAGCCCGGTGGTCAAGGTATTGGGGTCGTAGGATGGGTAGCTGGCCAGGGCCAGTATCTCGCCGTTTCTGGGGTCGAGGACCACTACGGCTCCCACCTGTTGCCCCAGGGCTGCCTCCACCGCCCGCTGCAAGTTCAGGTCCAGAGTGGTGTAAATATCCCGTCCCGGTGACTCCGGCTGATCTTTGACGATGGCTGCGATCTGGCCATCGGGGGTGAGGATGGTCAAGGCCCCTCCAATCCTGCCGGACAGATACTGCTCGCCCCATTTCTCCAGACCGACTTTGCCCAGCATATCCTCCTCCTGGTACCCCTCGCTGCTCAGTTGGGCCAACTCCTCAGCATCTATGGTCCCCAGGTAGCCGATGAGATGCGCCGCCAAAGGGCCGTTGGGGTAGTGGCGCACCCCCTTCTGGCGTATGGCTACGCCAGGCAGGTGGGCCAAACGCCCGGCGTTGGCCTGGCTGACCTCCAGCGGGATGTCTTTGATGGGCATGAACCAGTCAGGGCGACCGGCCTGGACATATTTGGCTTTGATAGCCTCCCCATCCATTTCCAGGATAGCGCTCAGCTCTTCCAGGAGCCTGGTCTCATCCTCAATCTGACCAGGCACTACCCCCACAGTAACGACAGTTTCCATTACGGCCAGGGGTTGGCCGTTGCGATCGTAGATGTTGGCCCGCACCGGGATGTGGCGGAACATGTGCACAAAGTTGTCCCCGCGTAGTTCGGGGAAGATGAGCAAGGGGGACCAGTCTATCCACCAACTATCCTCCTGCAAGCTGAGAGGAAGGTTGTTCTTTACCTGTACCTGACCCAGCAGCATGGTCTCCAATGTCAGGTTGAACCCTACATAGGCCTTGTTGAAAGCATGGACGATGGAGGTGATCTCGATGGACAGGGAAGTGATGGTAGCTTCGGCGCTGATATCCTGATAGCGCTTGATGAACTGTTCCTCAGAAATGGTAGCTTTGGTTTGGCTGGAGGTGAGGTGGTACATGGCGGCATAATCTCCCACTTCCCAGGCCTTGAGGAAAGCCAGGGCGATGCTGTCGGGTGGGGGAGGGGGTGTAGGGGTGGGGGTGATGGTGGGAGTAGGGGTGGGCAGGGGCAAGAGGTTGAAGACCTCCTCCTGCCTGCACAGAGAGGAAAGGAGGAGGACAAGGGTCAGGGTCACCAGGCTTGTCAGGGTTGATCCTCTCATGGTTGGATGATGCGTGATACAAAAATGCCCCACTCCGGGAGCAGGGCAGGGGTGATGGGTGATCGGGGGGAGGTAGTGGGCGAAACAGGACTTGAACCTGTGACCTCTTCCTTGTAAGGGAAGCGCTCTCTCCAACTGAGCTATTCGCCCCTTTGGTGGATGGTGTCTGACCGGTGATTTCCAGCGATGCTCCGTCCAAACTCTATTATACGTTTAGCGGCTTTCTCTGTCAAAAAGGCTCAGGGCGAAGCGATGGGGGTAGTGCTCTGTACTCGGGCAATACATAGAACCAGAAAAACCCGGTTTGAACCTGCAAGCGAAAGGGACTTTTTGTGGTTGAAGAGACATGTTAGACACCCCTGCAAAGGCCATTTGGCGGATGGAGTAGAGGCTTCAGCCGGTTTTGCAGAACACGGGGCCGGCTAAAGCCGTTCGGCTGAGCCCCGCCCTGAGCCCCGCAGTGAGACTTCGTCGAGTTCAGTCGAGACGCGGGACGAACTGCGGGACGAAGGGCTCACGACGAAGCCTCGACTCCAGTCCCCAGCGTGATACGCTCTCGCAAACGTTTGGCGGAAGGGAGTGCTTACTGCTATAATCTTGGCTAAATGCTAACTTGAAATGTTAAATCATCCCGCAGGTTCGAAGGCTGTGTAACCGGCGGGAGGATACACGGTTTCATTTCAAAGGGGGTCTACATGAAGAAAGTGGAGAGGGTTTTAGAGATCATACGGCGGCTCGAGGAGGCCTATCCCGACGTTCACTGCACCCTGGATTACAGCAACCCTTTGGAACTCCTGGTGGCCACCATGCTGTCGGCGCAGTGCACCGATGAACGGGTCAATCAGCTTACCAAGGACCTCTTCGGCAAATACAGGACACCCTGGGATTATGCCAACGCCGATTTGGCTGAGCTGGAGGAGGATGTCCGGCCCACAGGCTTCTATCGGAACAAGGCCAGGAACATCAAAAGAGCCTGTCAGGTGCTGATAGAGGAGTTCGACGGGGAGGTTCCTCAAAGGATGGAAGATCTAGTAAAACTCCCTGGGGTGGCCAGGAAGACGGCCAACGTGGTTCTGGGGACAGCCTTTGGTGTGGCCGACGGGTTTGTGGTGGATACCCACGTCAAGCGCCTGGCCCGGCGTCTGGGTCTGACACAGCAGACAAACCCCGGTAAGATTGAGATTGAGCTGATGGAGATTGTCCCGCGCGGGCGCTGGATCAAAATGGCCCACCAAATGATTATCCACGGGCGGATGATCTGCCAGGCCCGAAGCCCCAAATGCGCCGAGTGCGTCCTGGTGGACCTGTGCCCTTCGGCCGCACCCTGAAGGACTTAGAAACGCAGCACTCTGTAGTTGGCACCGGGGAACCTAGCCAGCAGACCTTCACCTTCTCGCTCGACCGGAGTGGATGGGAATTTGAGAGGGAGTGCCACGTGCTGGTTCTGGCATGGTTGTCCCTTGGCCACATGGAAGGTCGCCTGTGGCTGACTATCCTTCTCCACTCGCCGGATTTCCACGATGTAAGAGTAGACCGTCTCCAGTTCGGTAGCCTCTGGTGCGTCGGCGGGGACGCGGTGGCGGCAGATGGAAGCGGTGCCGCGCCCCTGGCTGTGCCAGCGCAGGAGGCGAACCACGTCATCATACCCTTTGGCCCCCTCCAACATCCTCTTCGCCTGAGCCAACCGCTGCTGACTCCCCCAGTCGAAGCCCGGTTCCCACTGCTGACCTTCGGGCTTCTCATCCAGCAGCAGTTGATGGTTGGTGCGCACGGTCGTGGTTGATGAGGTCTCCACGGCGAAATCGGCGGCTGTGACCTCAATAGCTGCCACCTGGCTCAGATCGGCCACAACCATGTTGCACCACTGATACTCGGCTCCGCCTCTGATTTCCCTCTCAACCAGGTCAACGGCCTCCTCCACCGTCCGGCTCCCAGCCACAATCTTCTCCGTCAGCACGTCGTAGGCCGTGGCCGAGGTGGTCGCTATGTGGGCGTTGCAGCAGGCCACCCCGTATTTGTTGACCCCGATGGAGTATCCCACGAAATTGTTGGTGGCAAAGTCCAGCCCTCTTGGGCCGAAGGATGTATCGTCGTAGTGCAAGGTATCAACGAACCCTTCCTGGCGCAGGTCCTTGTTCTTGAAAAGGATCGTTGTGCGCTGATCGGGGAAGACTTTGGCCCCGATGGTACAATTCGTCATAATGTTTGTCAACCATCCCCTGGTCGCCAACCAGAGCGGGCTGGAAGGTTGGGGGACTAAAGGCTTCCTACATGCGTTCCGGAGCGGTCATGCCCATGAGACCCAGCACCCGAGCCAGGACGATCTTGGCTGCGGCCACCAGTTTGAGGCGGGCCTTGTTGAGCGCTTCATCGCCGGGAGTTGAGGAGACAACGCGGCACTGTTTGTAGAAAGAGTGGAAGGCGCTGGCCAACTCCTGGGCGTAGTGGGGCAGGTGATGGGGGGCCAGGTTGGTGGCGGCTAACTCCACCACCTCTGGCAAGAGGATCATCTGTCGGATGAGGGTCAGCTCGGCCGGGTGGGTCAGAAGGGAAACGTCGCCATCGCCGTAGGAGTGGGATGATAGCCCCGCCTTCTCGAGGGCGTAACGCAGGATGCTGGCGATGCGGGCATGGGCGTACTGGACGTAGTAAACTGGGTTCTCTTGCGACTGCTCCTTGGCCAGCTCCAGGTCGAGGTCCATCTGACTGTCGGCCGAGCGGGAGAGGAGGAAGAAGCGCACCGCATCGGGGCCGATTTCCTCCAGGACCTCCCGCAGGGTGATGATGTCGCCTGTGCGCTTGGAGAGACGTACCATCTCTCCCCTACGCTTGAGGGTCACCAACTGGTAGATCATCAGGGTCAGCCGTTCGGGGTCCAGGCCCAGGGCCCGCATCATGGCCTTCATGCGGGGCACGTGCCCCTGGTGGTCAGCCCCCCAGACGTTGATCACCCAGTCGAAGCCCCGCTCGATGAACTTGTCGTAGTGGTAGGCGATGTCCGAGGCGAAGTAACCAGGGCTCCCTTCGGAGCGGATCACCACCTCGTCCTTGTCGCCGCCCAGAGCGGTGGCCATGAACCAGACGGCCCCTTCCCGCTCCTCGATGTAGCCGCCCTGCCGTAGGATGCTTATCACTTTCTCGAAAAGACCATCTCCGTATAGGCTCCGCTCCGAGAACCAGTTGTCGTAGTTGATGCCCATGAAGATCAGATCATCCTTGATCCCTTTCAGGATCTTCTCCAGCCCGATCTCACCGATGGCGGTGACCGCTTCCTCTTTTGACATCTCCAGGAACCGGTTGCCATCAGCCTGAGCAATCTCCTGGGCCAGGGTCACCATGTAGTGCCCGGCATAGCCACCCTCCGGGATCGGTTCCTGGCGGCCCAAAGCCTGGGCGTAGCGGGCGTAGAGGGTTTCGTTGAAGAGGCGCATCTGTGTGCCAGTATCATTGACATAATACTCCCGTTGCACAGTGTATCCGGCTGCGTCCAGCACATTGGCCAGGGTATCACCGATAACGGCATTGCGACCCGAGCCCACGGTCAAAGGGCCGGTGGGGTTGGCGCTGACGTACTCAACCTGGACTTTCTGGCCGTGACCCAGGTCAATGTCACCGTAGCGCTCACCGGCCCTCAGGATCGTCTCCACCTGTTGGGCAAGCCATTCATCGTTCAGGGTGAAGTTAAGGAAACCCGGTTTAACAGCTTCAACCCGGCCCAGATAATCGGCCGGGGGGAGGTGGGCAGCGATGATCCCGGCTATCTTGAGGGGGGCCATACGCGCCTCTCGTGCCAGTTGCAAGGCCACCGGGCAGGCGTAGTCCCCGAATCCCGCTTGGCGGGGCCGTTCAATGGGAATTTCGGGGAGATCGAAAGAGGGAAGGTCGCCTTCCTCCTGAGCTCTCTTTATCGCTCCTTCGATGAGTTTGACGAGTTCGTCCTTTATCATCTACGTTCCTTATCCGCTGACCTCCTCCATCTCCTCCCAGTTCCTCCCCATCTTCACGTCCACCTTCAGCGGCACGGCCAGCTCGTAGGCCCGGCTCATGATCTGCGGGGCCAACTGGACCATCACCTCCAGCTCCTCTTCAGGCACCTCCAGGACCAATTCGTCGTGCACCTGCAACATCATCTTGCTGGCCAGGCCCTTCTCTTGCAGCGTCTGGTGCAGTTGCACCATGGCGATCTTGATGATGTCGGCTGCCGAGCCCTGGATGGGATGGTTGATGGCCGCCCGTTCAGCGGCGCGCCTGACCCCACCGTGGGCCCGGCTGCCGGACTTCAACTCCGGGAAATAGCGCCGCCGGCCCAGAAGGGTCTCAACATACCCCTGCTTGGCAGCCTCACGCTTGGTGCTGGAAATATACTCTTTCACCCTTCCGTAGCGCACGAAATAGCTGTCAATGAACTGTTTGGCCTCCTCCTGCGTCAGTTCAGTGCGCTGGGCCAAGCCGAAATCGCTCACGCCGTAGATGATGCCGAAGTTGATGGTCTTGGCGATGCGCCGCATGGCCGGGGTAACCTCCTGGAGAGGAACACCGAAGACTGTAGCGGCGGTGCTGGCGTGGATATCCTCATCCCGCTGAAAGGCACTCAGAAGTCCCTCGTCCTGGGAGATATGGGCCAGGATACGCAGCTCCACCTGGGAGTAGTCGGCCGCCAGGAGGAGGTGGCCAGCCGGGGCGACAAAGGCACGCCGTATCTGACGCCCGGGCTCGGTGCGGATGGGGATGTTCTGGAGGTTGGGGTCGCTTGACGACAGCCGGCCCGTCACCGTGCCGGTCTGGTTGTAGGAGGTATGCACTCGCCCGGTCTGACGGTTAACCAGGAGAGGCAAGGCGTCAACGTAGGTTGATTTGAGTTTGGTCAGGTGACGATACTCCAGGACCAGGTCAACCACCGGGTGTGTGCCCTGTAGCTGCTCCAGCACATCAACAGCGGTAGAATAACCGGTCTTGGTGCGTCGGATGACTGGTAACCCCAGCTCCTCGAAGAGAACGGTCCCCAATTGTTGGGTGGAGCTGACATTGAACTGGTGTCCTACCTCCTCATAGATTTCCTTTTCCAGGGTCGTGATCCGCTGATGGAGGTCACGGGACATCCTGATCAGGTAGTCAGTGTCGAGGGCTACCCCGTTCAATTCCATGTGCGCCAGGACTGACACCAGAGGCATCTCCACCTGGACGAACAGATCCCACAGCCTCTTCTCTCGCAGTTCCCCCTCCAATTGCCGGGCCAGACGGTAGGTCATATCCACGTCGGCCCCAGCATATTGCCCCACCCGGCTGATGGGAACCTGAGCCATAGTGATCTGATCTCGCCCCCTGCCGATGAGGTCGCTGATAGTGGTCATCTCCACCCCCAGCTTGGTCCAGGCCAGGTCCTTCAACCCCAGAGAGCGGCTGGTAGGTTCCAGGAGGTAGGCAGCGATCATGGTGTCGAAGGCCAGCCCCTCCACGGAAAAGCCATGCCGTTCCAGGACCATGATGTCGTACTTTGCATTGTGGCCGTATTTCGCCAGGTCAGCCTGGCTGAGCACGGGCCCCAATCTCTCCCTCACCAGGCCCAGATCAAGGTTGCTCTCTGTCATCTCCAGGCCGGGCTGATGCCCAACAGGGATGTAGAAACCCTCCCCCTCCTTTGCTGCCAGGGCGATACCCACCAGTTCTGCCTGCATGGCGTCGGTGTGGGTTGTCTCCACGTCAAAGGCCAGGGCCGGAGTCTGGGATAGCTTCTCCACCAGTCTATCCAGCTCGGCAGGGGTATTGACCACCTGATAACCCTCAGCCTCAGCTTCTTCCCCAGGCTCGGCAAACAAGGGCATCTGTTGGGCTCTGGCCGGTCCGTCACTCTCGGGCAGTTTTGCCAACAGGCTACGGAATTCCAGAGTGCGGAAAAGTTCGATCACTGCCTCACGGTCGAAATCCGCTGCCCGACAGGCTTTAAGGTCCAGCTCTATGGGGACGTCGGTCACGATGGTGGCCAGTCTCTTGCTCAGGAGGGCTATCTCTTCTTTGCCTTCCAGAGCCTTTCGGGCCCGTTTGTTGGGTATCTCGTCCTGGTGAGCATAGACCTCTTCGATGGTGTTGAACTCCTTGAGCAACTGAGTGGCCGTCTTCTGTCCGATACCCGACACACCGGGGATATTATCGGAGCTATCGCCGGTGAACCCTTTCAGGTCTACCAGTTGTCCCGGTTCCAACCCGTACCGTTCCCTGACCGCTTCCTCATCGTAGACGACGGTGTCTGAGAACCGGCGGCGTGAAGTCAGAACCCTGGTGTGGGAATCTACCAACTGGAAGGTGTCGGTGTCGCCGGTGACGATGAGGGTTTCCACCCCTTTCTCACCAGCCTGCCTGGCCAATGTTCCCAACACATCGTCAGCCTCATACCCCTCCACTTCGAAGATGGGGATGTTGAAAGCGCGAATGAGTTCCCGGATGCGCTCCATCTGGGCATGTAACTCGTCCGGCATCTTGGCCCGATGAGCTTTGTACTCAGGGAACTGATCGTGGCGAAAGGTGCGGCCCACGTCGAAGGCCACGACGATATAGTCAGGCTCCTCCTCGCGCAAAACCTTGAGCAGGGTGGAGGTGAAACCGTAGACAGCGTTGGTCAATTCCCCCTTGGAGGTGGACAGAGTCGGGGGCAGGGCGTGGTAGGCGCGGTATGCCAGGGCATGCCCATCAATCAGAATCAGCTTTCCTTTCCGGTCATCCATTACCCTTCCTCACCCTTATTTTAAGAGGTTTATTCCAGAAAGTCAACAAAAAGGGGGCTAAGACGCGACTTAGCCCCCCAATCTTGCCGATCTTTTGATGTGGAAGCCACTTGGCTCAAGTGAAAAGAGCCTTGGCCGTCCGCTCCAACATCTCTACGCCTCGTACCTCGGTCTCGAAGAGGGGGATAATAGCCCGCACCATGCCGTCGAAGGAGTCCCAGATCTCCTCCATGTATTCTTCCTGCATCTTGACCCTGTTGAGTACAAACTCTGGCACGTTCTCCCCCAAATCCTCCTCCCTGATCATCATGTTGACCGTTACTCCTCCCACCGGGATGCCAAACTCCTTGAACCAGGAGATGAAGCGTTTGATCACGGCGATGGGGAGCGCTTCAGGGAGGGTAACGAAGAAGAAGGCGGTTTTCTCCTGATCGGTCAGGAGGATCTTGGCCTGCCCAATTCTTTCGCGGAAGGAGAGGAGGTAGTCCATCAGGGGGTCCTTTTCCTCCTTCTTCTTGCTGTAGGAGAGGAGTTCCCGCAGCGACTTTGCCTCCTCGCGGCTCTGCACCATCTTGTTCACCCAGAGGGAGTAGACAGATGACATGCCGAGCAGTCGGCGGGCGTTAGCCGTGGGGGCAGTGTCGAAGACGTAGACCTCATACTCGTCCTTGAAGATGAGATCAATCATGTTCTCGAACATAGCCGACTCTTCGAAGGCCGGATTCAGAGTAGCCGACTCGACGAATTCATCAGCTTTGGTTCTGATCTCAGCGAATTTCAAGAACCAGTCAATCTTCTCCTTGATCTCTTTCTTCGATTTCTCGATGGTGTCCCTGGTGTCAATCTCGTAAGCAAAAAGATTCTTCACCCCTTCTACCGGGGTGGGCACACCGAAGACGTCTTGACCCAGCAGGCTGGTCAGGCTGTGGACCGGGTTGGTGGAGGCCAGGAGTGTCCGCTTGCCCCGTTGGGCGAAGCCGACGGCTGCGGCCCCGGCCAGCACCGTCTTTCCCACGCCCCCCTTGCCGCCGAAGAAGGTGTACTTCAGATTGGGGTGTTCATCAATGAACTGACGCATTGACTTCTCAATCATAGTCCGTTTCCCCTTTCGAACAGTAAAGAGCGGTAAACAGGTAGACAAGGCTAGTCCTTATCTACTTGTACTCGTGCAATAATAACTTCCCGCTTTTGATCCCATTGGCAAAGGCAAAGTCAGGACACAATAGGGATATTATTTCTGCACGAGTGCTTACTACTTGTGTACCTCTCTACATTCCACCAAACATGGCCTCGGCCATCTTCCCGATCATGTCCAGGCCGGTGATGTCCCGTTCGAACTCCGGAACGTAGGCCAGAACCTCATCGCCAAGGAGGCCGTCAATCTTCTCTAGGTACCCTTTCTGCATCTCCAGCCGGTGATGCAGATAATCAGGGATGTCCTGCTGTCCCAGCTCCTCCGGCAGGACGCGGTTGACGATATAGCCGCTGAGGGGAACCTGAAACTTGGCAAAAAGGACAGCAGCCTTCTGAGTATCGAGCAGAGCCATCTCCTCCGGGATCAGTACGAAGAAGAAGGCGGTCTTCTCTTTGTCGGTCAGGATGCTTGAGGAGGTGCTAATCCGATCCTTGATGTACAACAGCTCGTTGAGGATGAGGTCCTCCGGCAGGTCCTGGCTACGCCTCATGACCGCTGCCACCTTTTCGTAGTCCCGCATCTCCTCCCGCAGCTTGGTGATCTTTTCGATCCATTGGTCGTAGACGCTGGCCATGCTCAGGTAGTAGAGGGCGTGGCCCAGGGGCACCAGGTCGTAGATGTAGTAATCGTACTCGGCCGCGACGACGATGTCCACCACCTGATCGAAGATGGCGCTCTCCTCCATGGCCGGCTCGGCAGCCGCAGCCTGGATATAGTTCTCGACCTCTTCGGGAATCTGGTCCAGGCCGTACATGTCGAAGATCTTCTGGCGGATCTCGTCCTGGTACTCCTTGATGCGCTGATCGGCATCAATCTCCTGAGCGAAGAGGCCAGGAATGATCTCCACCGGCCCCTTGCCGAAGATGTCCTGCTCGAAGATGTCGGTCAGGGAAGCCTGGGGGTCAACGGAGAAGACCAGGACTTTGTACCCCTTCTTGGCCAGGTAGAAAGCCGTAGCCGCGGAGAAGGTGGTCTTACCAAGTCCCCCCTTACCCCCAAACATGATGTAACGACGGTCCGGATACTCTTCAAAAATCTTTGCTAGGGAAATGATGCACCGTCCTTTCGTGGAAATACCTGCACGCTGGCATATGGCTTATAGCTGATGGCTCGCTTCGCTCTATGGCTTATGGCTGATAGCCCGCTATGCACCATTCGCCATAGGCTATATGCCATTTGCCGTCTGCCATATGCCATCTGCCATCTGCTATCAGCCATAAGCTCTCATGCCAGGGCATCGGTCAGGTCCTTCTCCCGCAGCATACGTCGCTTCCAGGTGGCGATCTG
>JBHIDP010000041.1:0-16260 GCA_046760185.1 Anaerolineae bacterium | reverse complement strand
TCCAGCTAAGCTGTGTTACTGATTTTATCACAAAACAGGCCCATGTTCAAGGGACAGGCTCTTGACAAAATGAGAAATGTCTGGTAAGACAGCAGCGTTGGAAAGGTGAGGGTGGCTTACCACGGTCTGGCGATGGAGTCGTGACGTTAACACGTAGAAAGGATGCAAGGATGAGCAAGTGGCAGATTCCCCCCGAGGGCGGGCATCTTGACCGCCCCAGCGGTATCTACCTTCAAAACATGACCTGGAAGCAGATTGAGGATCGCCTCCAGGTCAATGATCTGATCATCGTGCCGGTGGGTTCCACCGAGGCCCACGGTCCTCACGCCTGCCTGGGCGAGGACACCTTCCTGGTGACCCGCATGGCGGAAGCTGTGGCCCAGGAGACGGGCTGCACTGTGGCCCAACCCATCTGGTACGGCTCCCATCCCTATCACCACGTGGGGATGCCAGGCACTATCGTCGTGCCCGAGGAAATCTTCGTTGGCCAGCTTAAAGCGGTGATGGCCGGCCTGTGGAACATGGGCTTCCGTAAGCAGATTTTGCTCAACGGCCATGGCCAGGAGTACGTCATCCCCACTGCCATCCACCAGTTCGCCAAGACCTACCAGGTGCCCGGGGTCTTCATCAATCTCAATTGGTATCATGCCATCCCTGACCAGTTCAAGACTAAGGAGGAGGGTGGCCCCTACGAGACCAACTTCATTCACGCCGACGAAGTGGAGACCAGTTGGAGCCTCGCCCTCTTCCCCGAGCTGATGGACATGAATCAGGTAGCAGACACCGAGCCGACCAGCTTCCTGGGGGAGAAGATGGGGCGGCACGTGGACAAGGCCGGCAATCTGCTGCACAAACCTATCTGCTGGTACGGGCAGGTGGGGCTGGGGCCCATCGAGGTGGCGGCCTACAAGCCGGGTGTGGTGGGTAAGGCCAGCTTGGCCGACGCGGACAAGGCCAAGCCAGGCGTCGAAGTCCTGCTGGACTACATGGTCGAGTTGGTGAACGACATCCTGGAGCGCTTCCCGGCCGGGGAACTGCCGCCCATTGAGCAGATCACCCAGCGCAAGCGCGAAGACATCGAGGCCGTATGCAAGAAACCCTTCGAAGAGGGGTGGCGTAGCATCTATACCCTGGCCTATCCACCGGCTTAGTGAGAGGGGCTAGCCCTCTCACTACTAAGAGCCTATCCGAAAAATAGCGGATTGGGACTTCGTCGAGCCCCGGCCTGAGCCGGGACGAAGGCTCAGTCGAGACGCTCCCACGCCCGGTTTCCGGCGGCATGGGAGCCGCCTCTGCTGACTTTTCGGATAGGCTCTAAGGGGTTTGATGGAGCTGAGGGGAAGGATGACCGAGTTTCAATGAAGATCAGCATCGTCTTATCTACTCACACTGCCAGCTTCGAAGCTGTCGTCTTCAAGAAGGATTTCGAGACAAACGTAGCGCGCATCGCCGCCCTCGGCTACGATGGCGTCGAATTGGCCGTGCCAGACCCCAGCCTGGTTGACCGCCAGCGGGTGAAAGCAACGCTAGATGTCCATGGATTGGAGCTGCCGGCCATCGGCACGGGACAGGCTTACAGCGAGGAGGGTATCTCCTTCACCGACCCAGACCCTAGGATCCGCCAGCAGGCCGTTCGGCGGATCAAGGATCAGATCAATTTCGCTCGGAGCTTTGAGGCCTTGGTTGTCATTGGACTGATCCGGGGCAGGGTGCAGGAGGGAGTGGAGAGGGAGCAAGCCCTCACCTGGCTGGTCGAAGCTCTGGGCGAGTGCGCCGCCTTCGCGGTCGGGCATTGTATCCGATTGGTCTTGGAGCCGATCAACCGCTACGAGACCGATCTGGTCAACACCGTGGCCGAAGGTTTGGATTTGTTGGACCAAGTTGGGGCGGCCAACATTGGGTTGCTGCTGGACACGTTCCACATGAACATCGAGGAGCCGTCCATCGAAGAGAGCCTGCGGGCAGCAGGAGATCGTCTCTTCCACATCCACACCGCTGACTCCAACCGCTGGGCGCCTGGTTACGGCCACATTGATTTCACCACGGTTGTGGCCACCTTGCGGGGGATGGGCTACAAGGGGTGGCTCTCGGCGGAGATCCTGCCTCTGCCAGACCCGAAGACGGCAGCCGGCGAGGCCATTGCCCATCTACGAAGGATCAGGGGGTGAAGGTTGGGGGCTGAGATTGATCTACTCCGAAACCCGGATAGAGAGCCAGTTTGCCTTTTCAGGGTTTCGTGATATAATAAAATAAGCGGGCGGTTAGCTCAGTTGGCTAGAGCGCCACGTTGACATCGTGGAGGTCACAAGTTCAAGTCTTGTACCGCCCACTGACAACGTGCAAGTGCAAAAGCGTTGACCAGGACGAGTAGCCGGGGAAACGGCTTCAGGGAGGTGAGGTTGCGACTGAGAGCCTCGCCAGCGACGCCCGCGGTGAAAACCACCTGGGAGCGGGGATCGGAACGCTGGCAGCGAGGGAGAAACCCGTTTTCTCCAAGAAAACGGGTTTCTGGAAGGCAAGTATGATTCCACGGAGGCGTCCGTTATCAGCCAAACGAGCGCTGTCAACGGATTCATGGAGCGGATTGAACGGATTGATGCCGAGTCGTAATCCGCTAAATCCGCTGACAGCAGTTGGGTGGAACCACGGGAGCATAACCTCTCGTCCCAGAAGGACGGGAGGTTTTTTGTTTGGGCGCTGCTGAAAAGGTTCACGGTTTGAGAAAATATGGAGAGGAGAATGACTATGTCTGAGAAGAATAGTGATGACCTTGAGGCCTTGCGTCACTCAGCGTCGCACGTCATGGCTCAGGCGGTGCTGGAGCTTTTCCCGGAAGGGAAGCTGGGCATCGGGCCACCCATCGAGGATGGGTTCTACTACGACTTCGACCTGCCCCGATCGCTGAGCCCCGAAGATTTGGAGAAGATCGAGGCTCGGATGCGGGAGATCGTCGAGGGGAAGCATCCCTTCATCAGGAAGGAGGTCAGCGTCGAGGAGGCGCGACAGCTATTCACCGATCAGCCCTACAAGCTGGAGCTCATTGAGGGCCTGGAGCAGGGCCAAGAGGACGAGTACGGCGAGAAGAGTGAGGCGCCGGTGCCCATCTCTATCTACACCCATGACGCTTTCACCGATCTCTGTCGCGGTCCCCACCTGGAGCACACGGGCCAGATCCCCCTCGACGGCTTCAAGCTCTTAAGCGTGGCCGGGGCCTACTGGCGCGGTGACGAAGGGCGACCCATGCTTCAACGGATCTACGGCACGGTCTGGCTCAGCCGGGAGGAGTTGGAAGAATACCTGCACAGAGTGGAGGAGATGGAGAAGCGGGACCACCGCAAGCTGGGTCAGGAATTGGACCTCTTCAGTATCAGTCCTGAACTGGGCGGTGGCCTGGTTCTCTGGCATCCCAAGGGAGGGCTGGTCCGTGCCATCGCGGAGGACTTCTGCCGCCAGGAGCACCTCAAGTGGGGCTACGAGCTGGTCTACTCGCCCCATATTGGCCGCGCTTGGCTGTGGCAGACCAGCGGTCACTTGGACTTCTACCGCGAGAACATGTACTCGCCCCTGGACATCGAAGGGCAGGAATACTTCCTCAAGCCTATGAACTGCCCCTTCCACATCATGATGTACAAGTCCCGGCGGCGCAGCTACCGTGAGCTGCCCCTGCGCTGGGCCGAGTGGGGCACCGTCTACCGCTACGAGCGCTCCGGGGTGCTGCATGGGCTGTTGCGGGTGCGGGGCTTCACTCAAGACGACGCCCACATCTTCTGCCGCCCTGACCAGATCGAGGAAGAGGTTCTAGGCTGCCTGGACCTGACTCTCTATCTCCTGGGTTCATTTGGTTTTCATCAGTACAAGGTCGCCCTGTCCGTGCGCGACCCAGAGCACAAGGAGAAGTACATCGGCGACGATGCCATGTGGGAGGAAGCGGAGGGGTCCCTGATCAAGGCTCTGGAGCGGAGGAACCTCCCCTACACACGAATGGAGGGTGAGGCGGTCTTCTACGGTCCCAAGATTGACATTCACATCAAAGACGCCCTGGGTCGTCTGTGGCAGTTGACGACCATCCAATTCGACTTCAACCTGCCAGAGCGCTTTGATATGACCTTCGTGGGCCAAGACGGGCGCGAGCACCGACCCTACATGGTGCACCGCGCCCTGCTGGGCTCCATGGAGCGCTTCTTCGGCATCCTCATCGAGCACTACGGCGGAGCTTTTCCGGTCTGGTTGTCTCCTGTGCAGGCCATAGTCGTCCCCATTGCTGACCGGCACAACGAGTATGCTCACCAGGTAAAGGAGAGACTGGGGAAGGCTGGCCTGCGGGTCGAGGTGGACGACCGGGGCGAGCGGATGCAGGCCAAGATCCGCGACGCCCAACTGCAGAGGATACCTTACATGCTCGTCGTGGGCGACCGGGAGGTCGAGGCCGAGGCTGTGGCCGTGCGCCTTCGTTCGGGGGAGGACCTGGGTCCCCAGCCCCTGGCCGATTTCATAGCCACGGCCCAGGAGGCCATCGCCGAAAAGCGGCCTCAGTAATTTGGGTCGTCATCCTCCCGCAGGTTACAGCGAATCTTTTGGCACGACAGGTTCCCCAGGTTCAGAGGGATCTCAGAGTTATCACCCCTTGAACCTGCGGGAGGATTCAGCCTTCTCGTAAACCAAAAGCCACCAGTATCATCACACCCAAGAGGGTCAGGGTGGAAATGATAACCCCAGCAGTGAAGGTGGCTGGCTGGTAGACAACCTCCACCCGATAGCTGCCCTTCTCCAGAGGGATGGCTTGAAGCACCTGGTCGGCGCGAAGAAGGGGAACAGACTCCCCGTTGGCCAGGGCCCGCCAGCCGGGGTTATGGATTTGGCTTAGAACCAGGAGGCCATTTTCCACCAGGTTGACTTCAAGCACCATCAGTCCCGAGGAGCGGGTCACCACCTGAACAGTTGAGCCGGTAACTTCCCCGGACGGCAGGGAAAGTTCGAATGGTTTGGCCAGAACGGCCAGACGGCGAGAGTCAAAGTCAGGAGCATTAATGGCTTGCCAGGCTTCGTCTCCATCAGCCACCATTGCCTGATGTACTACGTAGGCCGCGGGCACGGGGTCAGTTATCTCGTAGACTTTGAGGTCCCCCTCCTGGAAGACCCTGCGGAAACCATCCCCCTCCAATTCATCCCGGGTGACTACGTAGTGCACGTTGAGGAGTTGCCACGCTGGCCAGGCAGAAACCCTGGCGATGAATTCTTCGTACCTTTCCAGGTGCAGGGGACTGTTGCCGGCAATGTCTTCAAAGGCATAGACGGCACCAGCGTTGTTCCCCCCCGGCAGTAACCCCCCGCTAGTGACACGGAATCCTTCCCCGCTCTTTGCCTCTTCATCTCGTAGGAACCTGGCAACCTCTATGTCTGGGAAATGCCCTTTGGGGGGAGGGTCAGCCAGGTTGTATTGCCAGTTGACAGAAAAGAGATTCCACAGGATGGCGACCAGAAGCAGACTTTTCAGCCAGGGAGGTGAAATTCGCCTCTCGATCTTCAGCCCCAACAAACTCCAGGCCAGGACTAGCAGGAGCAGGGTGGGAACCAGATGGCGAAGGACACCGGGATAAAGGTCTATTTCCACGCCCCCCTGCCGGGCGCTGACCGAACCGTAGAAGAAAGCGAAGATAAGCCCCAAGACAGCCATCGCTATCCTCCCCAGTAGGCGGTTAAAGCGAGCCACGCTTTGCTGCATCCTTTCAGGCCAGGTCTGTATCAGGAAGAGGCTACCGTAGCCAGCCAGGATAGCCACGCTGAAGTTGAAGAGAAAGATGACCCGTTCCTGGTTCCGCACGCTCCCGAAGCCGGGTGCCAGAAGGTAGAGCAGGGTGTAGAGAAAGGTGTGACCACCAAAGGAGAGGAGAAAGGCGATCAACCCCAATCCGGCCCAGAAGGCTTTGTCCCTATGAGTCCGGTCGAAGAGGAGAGCCATGGCTGTCAATACAAGAGGGATGATACCTACATACTGGGGAGAGCCACCGAAGTAGCCGGGCGCGATCAGAGCTGACAACTCTTCGAAGAAAAAGCCGGTGGAGACGTACTCGTAGCTTAGCGCTGACCGGGTGGACAGCCTCATGAACTCCAGGCTGGGTAGAACCTGCACCGCAGCCAGGCCTACCCCCACAGCGGTGAAAAGGCCCAGGTAGCCCAGGAAGGGGAGCACAGCCTGTCGTACCCCTCCCTTCGCTGGCCAGGAGCGATAGGCCAGGTACAGCAGCGAGGCGTAGAAGACATAGAGGACCGTCTGCGGATGGCCGGCCAGGATAGCCACTCCCAGGGTTACCCCGGCCAAGGTTACCCAGGTAACCCTGGTTCGCCAGGTTGAGGGCCTGTCAGTGCTCAACGCGACAACTCCCTTGTCCAAGAGGAGCAGGATCAGGGGAAGCCAGACGGCAGTGGCCAGGATAGTCGGCTGTTGAACAGGGAAGGAGGTGAGATAACCGCCATAGGTGAAGGTGCAGGCTGCCACCAGGGCGGCAAAAGTATTGCCGGTCAGGCGTCTGACAAAGAGGTATGTGAATAGACTGACCAGGGAGAAATGCAGGATGATCTGCCCTTCGAGGATGATGAAGGAGAAGGGCTGTTGCAGAAGGCCCAACAACAGGGCAGTCAGCAGGTTAACGGGGTAGAGAGCAGCCGTTTGGATATCTGCCAGACCCGGTTGTCCGGCATAGATGTAGGGGTTCCACAGCGGGAGTCTGCCGGCCACCAGCTCTCGGGCGGCGAAGACTCGCAGCGGGTAGTATTGAAGGGTGAGGTCACCGGGTGGAAATGTAGCACGGTCAATAGCCTTGGGGGTGAGGATACGCCAGAAGAAAAGGGCGGGCAGCAGGATGAGACAGAGAAGGGTAACTACCCTCAGCCAGTGACGAGTCCGCAAGCGGTTGTTCATGAGCCCCTGGTCTTGTTCAGTAACCTCTCTGTCGCCTGGTACACCTCGTCAATTGAAACAGCCTCGATACAGAGTGCAGGATGGCAGTCAGAGCGAGCGTGGCCGGCGACAAAGCAGGGGTTGCAGCCGACATCGTGCCAAAGGGGTATGCCTGTCTGGCCGTAGGGGCCGTACATGCCAGGATCTGACGGCCCAAAGATAGCCACTGTCGGTGTACCTACCGCTCCTGCCAGATGCATGGCTCCGGTATCATTGCCGATGAACAGGTGGCATCGTTGCAAGAGCACTCCCAGTTGCCCCAGGGTAAGACGGCCGGTGAGGTCCCATGGCTGATGCTTCATTGAATCCAGCACTGATTGGGCGATAGCGACATCAGATGGTCCTCCCACCAGGATCACCTGCGCCTTCTTCTCTTCCATCAACCGGTCACCAACGGCCGCGAACCGCTGTGGCGGCCAGCGTTTGGCCGTCAGTTCCATCCCCGGGTTCTTCCCTCCGGCAGGGTGAATGACGACAATGGGTGGCCACACACTGGAGATAGAGCGCTTGGCGTCCAGTTCCTGGTAACCGGCCTCTCGCATCAGCCTGTCAACGATCGTTCTGTCTTCCAGGGAGGGATGGAATTCGAGTTTGGGGTCAAACGGCTCAATCCCCACGGCCCGCACGGTATCCAGATAGAGCTCAGCTTCGTGCTTCGCTCCCTCAACGGGGACGCGCACTGTCAGGGAGAAGCCTCGGCCCTGGCTGTCCAGGCCCACCCGGTGTCGGATGCCGGCCAGGAAGGGGAGCAGACTGATAAGAGGCGATCGGTCGAGGACAAAGCAGACATCGTACTCTTGCCCTTTGATGCGCCGCACCAGGGTCAGGAAATCCCGAAGCCTGTAGCGCCCGCTGCCCACCGGTCCACAATCTACGATCTCGTTCAGGTTGGGATTGTGTTCCACCATAGGGCGGGCCCAAGGACCTACGGCGAAGTCAATCCTGGCCTGGGGGAGGGCGATCCGCAGGGCAGCTATGGTGGGAGTAGACATGAGGACATCGCCCAGACAACAGGGCTTGAGAATCAGGACGGAGTCCACAGTTTGCAGGGGGAAGTCTCCGAGAGGCTGGTGGGGGGAGAGATGGCTCAGAAAGCGACAGATGAGGCTGATGCCTCTATCTCTCAGGGAGTTCATGGCATCAGATTAGTAGGAGGATCGCCGACCTCGCTGACGAGCTCGCTTTGACCTCTTTTGGCTGGATTTGGGTTGCCCACCTCCTCGGTAGCTGGGGGCGAGGATGGCGTAGACTGTACAGCGGCTAAGGTCCAACATACGGGCACGCAGGGGAGGGTCAACTTCCTCTATCGTTACCCTCATGGTGATGATGGTGGGCAAGCGGGCGTTGTAGCGGAAGTTGAAAATCTGGTAGAGCTTCTCTTGAGCCCACTGGGTAGAGCTGTGGGTACCCAGGTCATCCAGGACCAAAAGGGGGATATTGCGAACTTCCTCAAAGCACTTGTCGTAGGAGATGGTACTGGTGGGACTGAAAGTGGCCCGCAGGTGGTCAAGGAGGTCGGCCACCACGACGAAGAGGGCCGGATGCCCTTGATTGACCCGGTAGTTAGCGATGGCTGCGGCCAGGTGGGTCTTGCCACAGCCGTAGTCCCCGGTATACACCAGCCATCCTTCAGGTTCCTGGGCATATTCTTTAGCAATGAGGAAGGCCCTCTTCAGGTTCTCCCGTTCTTCGAGCTCAAGTTCATAGGTGCGCAAGTCAAAGGTCTCGAAAGTCATGTCGTTCAGGAGTGGGAGGATGCTGAGTTTTGGCTGCTCACTACCACTCACTCGAAAATCAAGGGCGGTGATGGGACAGATTTCACATAGGTCGGGATCAACCATGCGAGAGCTAAGGCGAGGATCTATTTCCTCCAACTCGCGATTGGTGGTGATGACGGTAGGCAATTGACCATTGTAGCGGTAGTTGAAGATCTGATACAACTTCTCCTGGGCCCAGGTGGTACTACTCTGGGTACCCAGGTCATCCAGGATGAGCAGGGGAGCATTCCGGATGGCCTCGAAGCGCTCATCATAGGAGGTCTGGCTGGTGGGGTTGAAGGTGGCCCGCAAGTAATCCAGGAGATCGGGCACAACGACGAATAGGACCGGTTGCCCCTGTCTGAGCCGTTCGTTGGCAATAGCCGCGGCCAGGTGAGTTTTGCCACTGCCATAACCACCCTTGAAGATCAGCCACCCCTGTGGGCTTCGAGCGAATTCCTGGGCTCTTTCGAAGGCAGACCTGAGATTTCGTTGCTTATCCGGGTTGAGGGCATATCCTTCCGGCTTAAAGCTGTCGAAGGTCATATGAGCCAGATGCCCTAAGTTGCTGGCCTGTTGCAGATCCAGAAGGCGTTTCTCGGTGATCTCCTTCACTTTGCATTGACAGGGAAAGGGGCGACCGAAGTCAGGGTGCCCCAAGGGGACATCCTTGCTCAGGTATCCTGCCCCTTTGCAGATGGGACAAACGTCTTTGGTCCTTGGTCTTTGGTCGCTGGTCTTTGGTCCTTGGTCTTTGGTCTTTGGTCGCTGGTCTTTGGTCTCTGGTCTGGACTCATCCTCCACTGGACTTCGGACTTGAGACTCTGGACTTCGGACTACCCTAGTGCTCGATGTAATCAGCGTATTCTCCTTCGATGTAGCGACGTCTAGTCTTTCTGCGATCTTTCCGACTTTCTCCATCATCCTTCCCTTCCGTGGCCCAACGTTCCAGGATGCGCTGAATGTAACGCCAGTTGCGGGCGTTTCTCTCTACGGCTATCTTGAAAGCCGCCTCTATCCACTCGGCCGGGTAGGTCCTCTCCGCGTCTCGAAGCTCCTCGGCAATTATCGGTTGCAATAGACCAATGTTCTGTTCATATAAAACGAAGATGTTGGGGCGTTCCACCACGACCGGTGCTTCCTCTGGCAGGAGTCTTCCCTCCAGTTTCAAGCTGCCACTCTTTATCTTGGCTATGGCACGCCGTCCCTGCTCGTTGTTGGGGAAATACCAACTTTGCTTTTGTCCGTCGTCTCCCTCGGTGGTTACCTGCAACAGCGTGCCCCTGGCTACTGCTCTTTCCAGTCCTTCTTGCAGCGCCGCTTTCGGGGAAGAGTCCGCACACTTCAAACTGGCCCTGAGTACCTGATCCTGCTCCAGTTCACTGAGGTTGACACAACGTGGATGACCTTTCTTGTGATACAGCAGCCACAATACGTGCAGAGACACCTTGCACTCCGCCAGGTTGTCAATCATCGGCAGGAGCTCGCTGAAGAAGAGATCAGGGAGGGGGGTGAAACGAACTTTGCCAGCAGGGAAACCGGTGAAGCCTTTCATGACCCCATCACCACTCCTATTCGTATCTCAATACTCAACACTCCACACTCAATACTCAATCCCCTCGAGCTCGTCGCGGTACCGCTCCAGGTCTACAAACTTGGCTAATTCGTTTATGAAGCGCAGGTATATTTGCCCCGTGGGACCATTGCGATGTTTAGCTACCTTAATCTCAGCAATGCTTTTCATATCGCTATCCTCATTGTACATTTCGTCCCGGTAGATGAAGATCACTACATCCGCATCTTGTTCAATGGAATTATGCACGATGATGTCATTGGCGATGAAGTTATGGGTATCCTGCACAGTGGCATCGTAGACCTCTTCTACGCCCAGCCCTTCAATTAAAATGACCTCATCCCAGTAGAGATCTGAATTCGCGAGGGCTTCCAGTTGGGGGTCGGGAAGCACTTCCAGGATTTTGTGCATCCTAGAGCGACTGACGCTATGTTTGCGTCGGTTGGTGCCGTCGTGGGTCCATCCCATCCGCCGGTGGAATTCCCGCAGGCTCCACCTGCGCTCCTGTCGAGCTCGCTCAATTTCCTTCCAGACTTCCTTCGGCAGGACATCCGTGTTAGGGTTAGCAGGGATGGCAGCCAACGCCACCAAAGCCTCCTCAACCAGCAAGCCTTTAGCACCAAATATCCCCACTCGTTGGAGAAACTTCGACTGTTCCGTCCGCCCTTGGATGTGAAGCTGGAAGGTCGGACGATAGCCGTCCTTCCGGCTCACCCGGATGGTGGACAGGATGCCTAGACGCAGTAGCAGATGTTGGATCTGCGCCACCAGCTCCCTGCTGGTGGAGGCGTAGTAGATGACGTAGCCCCGGTTGCCCGACGAGGCCCGGCTGATGGTACCATCGGTAGCCCAGAGATGACGGAGGAACAGGGCGATCTGCTCCGGAGCCAAGCGAAAGATAGCAGCGGGGATGACTTTCTCCGGCGAGCGCTGACCATAGATGCCCAGCTCCTCGTCCAGCCAGGCGGCGATGGGGTTGCGCGTCCCCCAAGTGAGGTGTTGGGTCGCCGAGAGATAGAGGTGATACCAGTTCTCCTGCTGAACCAGACGAGGCTCTACGTCAAAGCGACGCACTGCTGCTTCCCTAACCGCTTCCAGGCAGGCGGCATCAGCGCTTGTCAACGTCGCGGTCACGTGGGGGGGTTCAAGCCCCCCACGTGAGAGAGAACCTTCCCCTGGCTGCCTGTCCTGGCGGTCAGGCCAGGGAAGCCAGAGGCCACGTGACCGCGTGTTGGTGTAATGCAAGGGTTGCCTTTTGACGTAGCAGCCGTCGCCGATCAGGTGGGCCAGCAGGATTAACTCGTTCTCGTCCGTGGTTACTGGCTCTTGCGGCACTCCTGAGAGGACCCGAGGGACCGCGATGCGATCCCCGGGGCGGAGCTCATCGAGGCGGGCCCAGCCAGATAACCTGCGGAAAGGATGGTTTGCTGAGGCTCTAATCCTTCGCCCGCTCCGAGTGCACAACCGATAGACCCGTTTGTGACCGCTGGGGAAAGCCTTGGTCATGGTGGCGACCCGCAGCTTCAGGTTCTCCCCCACCGTCAGGACAGGCATGGAGGCTCCTTCCTCGGCGAGTTGCTTGATGGGTACCAGTTGGCCTGTATCGGCCCGCATGATCAACGTATCGCCCGTGAGGCAACCGCTCTCCCGCAGGTCTGAGAGGATAGGGCGTTTGTCTCGGCGGGACTCGACGGCCCGTGACAACTGCGAGACGGCTACGACCGGCACCCTGAGTTCCCTGGCCAGGGCTTTTAAGGAGCGGGAGATGAAGGAAATCTCCTGCACCCGGTTCTCGGTCGGCCGGCCGGCGTACATCAATTGCAGGTAGTCCACAATGATCATCTGCAATCCCTGCTCAGCGTGGAGGCGTCGGGCTTTGGAGCGGAGCTCAAGGCTGCTGATAGCGGGGGTATCGTCAATAAAGATAGCCGTGTCTGAAAGGAGCCCAATGGCCTGAGCTACTCGATCTAGCTCTTCATCGTTGATTCTGCCCAGGCGTAGCCGTTGAGAGTCAATGCTCGTTTCGTTAGAAACAAGACGTTGTACTAACTGCTCTCCTGACATCTCCAAACTGAACAGAGCGATGCAGGCTCTATGTTTCACGGCCACACTTTGGGCGATGGAGAGGGCCAAGCTGGTCTTTCCCATCCCAGGGCGACCAGCGATCACGATGAAGTCAGAGGGTTGAAAGCCGCCAATGATCTTATCCAGGTCGGCAAAACCGGAGGGGATACCGATCATCTCGCCTTGGTGATCGGAGAGGTAGTCAATTCTTTCGAAGTATTCGTCCAGGAGAGTGCTGACCGGGGTTAAGTCGCGGGTGATACGTCGCTGTGAGACGCTGAAGATGGCTTGTTCGGCCTGGTCCATAATCTCTTCGACTTCACCTGAGTCTTGGTAGGCCAGGCCAGCGATCTCTCCAGCAGCGCTGATCAGGCGTCGCAGCGTGGCGGTGCGTTCCACAATGTGAGCATAGTGTTCCACGTGCGCAGCAGTAGGCACCGAGTCAATCAATGAGGCGATGAAGCTAGCTCCACCTACCTCTTCCAACTGTTCTCGTTGCTCTAACTCATCACAAACGGTGACGAAGTCAGTTGGCTCTCCCTTGTCGTTGCGAGCGCGGATTGCCTCGTAGATCCAGCCATTCTTCTGCCGGTAAAAGTCATCGGGGCGGAGAAAAGATATCACCTTGAAAATAGCATCAGGGTCTATGAGCAGGGAGCCCAAAACCGCTTCCTCTGCCTCGATGTTAGAAGGCACAATTCTCTCTACCGCACTCATCATCTCCCCCTGCCAACAACCGGCAATACGTCAAAGCACATTAGAACATTTGTTCCTATTATATCACCACTACCCCCTTTTGTCAATGATGGGTAAATGGCGACATTTATACAGAAAAGGCAGCTACCCTGCCATACTTGTGCCGCTTGACCTAACAAGACAAGGAGCTGCCGTGATGGGGATGCACTATCTATCAGACTTGATAGTGTCAATCCTCCTCCCCCAGGTCGTCCAAATCCAAAGTATCCACGAAATCCTTGAAAGGTGCTAGCTTCTCTTCTTCCTCTTTCGACAGGCTCTCTCTATCGGCCTCGGGCACAATGGCTGCCTGATCCATCACCGATTCGGCCACGAAGATAGGCACTTTCACCCGCACGGCCAGAGCGATGGCATCGCTGGGACGGGAATCAATCTCTACACGTCGGCCGTCAACATCCATGACAATATTGGCATAGAAGGTATCATTGCGCAGATCGCTGACAAAGATATGAGAGACTTTCGCTCCCATCTTGGTGATAACCTGTTTCAGCAGGTCATGGGTCAGTGGTCGAGGGACGTCAACACCTTGCATCTCAATGGTTATCGCATCAGCCTCGAAGGGACCAATCCAGATCGGCAGGTATCGTTCCGTTTCCAACTCTTTGAGAACTACGACTCTGTATTGAGAGACTAGACTGACGCGGATGCTATCAATGGCCACCTCTATCATAGAATGTCCTACCCTTTCAATCGTTGCCAATTGCACTCCCATCGCTGACCGGAGTGTTTAGCATTATACCACAGGAACCCCGAGCCTCCAAATCCCTAAATGCACCGAGGCAATTCATGTTGGAATAGCAGGACGATTGGCCGCAGTGGGGCTGGGCTCCATGCTGAATGTCTCGGAGCCCGTTTGACAAAGGTCGAGATGTGACAAAAAATCAGAGAGATGGTATAATGTCGTTCGTTTATTTGCATTCTGCCAGTTCTATAAGATTTTTGGGGAGCCAAACGATATGCAAATTAACCTGGGTACCTTGAGACTCAACCTTGAGATGCTGCTAAACTTCGGCTTGGCCTGCTTCGGGGCCTATTTCCTTGCCTTCTGGGTGAGCCTGGTCATCTGGACCTTTCGGGACGTGCGTTCGCGGTCCCGCGACATCTTCGCCCAGCTTCTAGCCACGCTGATGGTACTGATCTTCAACCTGCCTGGTTTGTTCCTCTACTACATCCTGCGTCCCCATGAGACCTTGGCCGCTGCCTACGAGAGAGAGTTGGAGGAAGAGGCCCTACTGCAGGATATAAAGGACCGGCAGGCCTGCCCCAGTTGCAAGCAAACCGTCCAGCCGAATTTCCTGGTCTGTCCTTCCTGTCACACCAAGTTGAAGAAACTCTGTCCCCACTGTGAGCGCTTGTTGCACCTCAAGTGGAACGTCTGCCCCTATTGTGGAAATAGGCCCACTTTACCCCTGGAGGAGCCTCTGGTTCCCCTGGAAGAGGCAGTAGAAGGGTAAGCTATTGACCTAACCCTCTCTGCCTGCTAGATGTGCAATGACTCTACTACATGCACTTTCAGGATGTTTGTATGGCCAGCGATGCCTGGGGGTACTCCTGCGGTGATGACCACTTTGTCTCCCCCTTTGACCAGCCCCGCTTGCCTTGCAGCACTTACGGCGTTAGTCATCGTCTCGTCGGTGCTGTCCGAATGAGGGATCAAAAGGGGTTCGACTCCCCAAACCAGTGCCAGGCGTCGGCGTGTACGAGGTTCGGATGTTGTGGCCACGATAGGGGTAGCTGGTCGGTACTTGGCTACCGCCTGTGCTGTACGACCCGACCGGGTAGAGGTGATGATCGCTTGGGCTCCCAGTTCGTTAGCGATCTCACAGGTCGCCTGACTGATAGCATCGGTGACGCTGAGCGAGGGGGCTATGGATGCTTGGCGAACTCTCTCCTGGTAGGGGAAGTTTCGCTCCGTAGTCAGGGCCAACCTGGCCATGGTCTTCACCGCCTCAACAGGGTACTTGCCCACCGCTGTTTCCCCCGAAAGCATTACCGCATCAGTGCCATCCAGGATAGCGTTGGCTACGTCACTGGCCTCAGCACGCGTGGGGCGAGGATTCCGTATCATAGAGTCCAGCATCTGAGTGGCAGTGATGACCGGTTTTCCAGCGGCATTGGCTTTGTTGATGATCATCTTCTGGTAGATAGGCACCTCTTCAGCCGGTGTCTCGAGCCCTAAATCGCCTCGGGCCACCATTACTGCGTCGCTGGCGGCCAGGATTTCGTCAAAGTTTGCTACTGCCTCGTGCTTCTCGATTTTAGCGATGATCGGTATCTCTGCTTCGTGATCCGCTAGCCAGCCTCTTAGCTCCTCGATATCGGCTGCGCTGCGTACGAAGGAGAGGGCTATGTAGTCAACCTCGTGGATCAGGCCCCAGGCTAGATCCTCTTTGTCTTTCTCTGTCAGGGCAGGCAAGGTAAGGGTACTTTGGGGGAGAGTTACACCCTTGCGCGGCTTGAGCACCCCGCCGGTGACCACTCGGCATCGTATCTCCCTCTCATCTGTCTCCTGGACCTCCAGTTCCAGGAGCCCATCGTCCAGGAGGATACGATGTCCAGCTTTAACTTCCGGGGGCACCTGCGGGTGGGGGAGGGTTACCTCCGTCTCATCGCCAGGAACCTGCTCGCTTGTCAGGGTAAAAGTTGCACCTTCCCGCAGTATAGCTGATCCGGCGGCTATGTTCCCAATGCGAATCCTGGGGCCCTGGAGGTCCTGCATGATAGCCACGACCTGTCCCTCTTCCTCCGCCAGGCGACGCACCAGGGCGACGTCGCGGGTGTGGGTCGGATGGTCGCCGTGGGAGAAATTGAAGCGGGCCACATCCATCCCGGCCTGGATCATAGCCCGTAGTCTCTCTTCCGACTGGCAAGCTGGACCTATGGTACAAACGATCTTCGTACGGGGCATGTTAACTCCCTTTCGGTGTTGCCTTCTGCTCAAGGCGGTAGCAGGAAGGCGACTGCCAACTAAGTGCCTATCCGAAAACTAGCTGGGCTGGCTCCCACGCCCGCCCAGTGGGGGCATGGGAGCCCCCGCTGCTGGGTTTTCGGATAGGCTCTAAGTGCCGGTCTCCCTATTCCATTATACCATCATAGAGAAGATACTTCCAGGCTGTCTCACAAAGTCGTATCTGGGGGATAGCAGGGGGTAC
>JBHIDP010000040.1:0-16401 GCA_046760185.1 Anaerolineae bacterium | reverse complement strand
GGGAGGCGGCCAGGGCCAGGGCCAGGTCGTTGGCCAGGGCGTTGATCTTGCTCACCTTGACCTTACGCCGCCGCACCCGACCGTCGCTCATCCTCTTCTCGATGTAGCCGGGTTTCAACCCAAATTGGGTGATAGTCGGACCTTGCTGTATATCCACCACCTCTACCGGCAGGCCAAAGCTGGCCAGGGTCTCCTCGATGATTTCGGCCCGATGCTCCAATTCCGCCCGGCTTATGTCTTGAATCGAAGATTTGTTGAGGAGGTCCAAACTGGGCAACGGCCCCCTTCTCCTTCTTAGGCGTCGGCGAGGCTTTTCCCCCTCGGGAGTGACGGCAGGGGTGGGAACCGGCTGCGGTTGAACAGGTACAGCCCGTCGTGGCCGCGATGCCGATGGAGGGGAATCGGGCCTGGTTAAGGCCGGGGGTAGCGCCGCTCGCCACAAACGGGGGAGCAAATTCTGCTCCAGAGTAGATCTGAGGCCGATGCCCTGTCTAACTATTGCCTCCCACAGTTCCTGGAGGGGGATTTGGAAGCCGAGGATGAGAGACACTGTGCCGCTCAGCAGGAGGAGGAAAAAAGCCCCTATTGACCCCACTAAGGTTACCAGAGCATGGCTGATGGCCCAGCCTATGTAACCTCCACCGCCTCCCTTCTGGGCCAAAAGGAGTGGGGCAGGGGAACGAGAGAGGAGGTGGATCATGGCCAGGATCACCAGGAAGATAACCTCGGCCGCCACGATCTGGCGCCAGGGGGGCTCTTTGAACCCGCGGGGCTTATGTAGCAGAAGGAGAAGACCTCCTCCGCCTAAGACTATGGCCACCGGATAGGCCCCCCAACCCAGGACCTGGCGCAACAGCAGAGACCAACTATCGCTCAGCGTGCCACGGGTGATGGAGAGGAGGCCAAGCAGGGTCACACCTCCCAGGGCGGCAAGCAGCAATCCTGCAATCTCCCGCTGGAGGGGTTGCTCCAGATCTATCTTAAGTCTAGGCCAGGAGCGTTTCTTCCTGGATTTCTTGCGGGCCATTAATCTTTCCCTTATCCTTGATTGTTTCTGTACAGGGGCTTCTCATCATCCCGCCGGCTCCATGCCTGTTTCAAACTTAGCCCCAGGCGGTGGTTCTCACCATCAATGTTCAGGATGCGGACCGTGACCCGATCCCCCTCCTGTACGACATTGCGAGGATGCAGGAAGTTTCCTTCGGCCAGCTCGGATATGTGGATAAGGCCCTCCAGACCATTCTCCACGCGGACGAAGGCCCCGAAGTCCACCACGTTGGTCACAGTGCCCTCAACCAACTGGCCAATCTCGTATTTCTGTTCCACCGTGTCCCAGGGATTTGGTTGCAGGCGTTTCAGGCTCAGGGCGATGCGCCGCCGTGACCGATCTACCTCCAGGACGTAGACCTCCACTTCATCGCCCGAGCGGAGCATATCCCTGGGATGTTCAACCCGGTCCCAAGACAACTCTGAAACATGGATCAATCCATCTATTCCACCCAGATCTACAAAGGCTCCAAAATCGCACAGATTGCTTACCCGACCCCGCCGCACATCCCCTGGAGCTAGGGACCGCAACACCATATCACCCTTTTCATCCTCCTCACTCACTGCTCGCTCGGATAGGATGACACGGTTACGAGCTCTATCAAGCTCAATAATCTTCACCGGCATGGTAGTACCCACCCGCGCCGCCAACTCGGCTGCCCTCTCCGTATCGTCCACCCAACGAGGCATCCCCAACAAATGGGAGGCAGGCACGAAACCCTGGAGGTTGCCTAGTTTGACCAGTATGCCACCGCGATTGTAGCCGGTTACCGGGGCTTCGAGGATTTGCTCACTGACGAAGTACTCCTGCACTTCCTGCCAGTCCTTCTCTTCATCCTCGATTGCCGACGAAGCCAGGTCACGACTACCTTCGGCTAAGAGGATGTCCTTCCCTTCCCCGAACGACTGGTACTCATCCTCAGTTGTAAAGGCACCGTCTGGCTGCCATGGCCGTTTCTCATCCTTCCGGACCTTTCTCTCTGCTTCCTGTTCATCCTCTTGCAGAAGGGCCTGCCAATAGGCTTCGTCATGGATCAATGAGTCGTGGTGCAAGTCTTGATCGTTCATCTTCTGCTACCTCTCTTCTCCTCGAAACAACATCTCCCAGTAGGGAGAGGGCTAGCCCCTCTCTCTACCAGAATGACTGTGAGCCTCAACCTTCGCCGAAACAACTACTTCTCATGTGACCATACTCCTCCTTCGTCTAAAATAGAAAATCTCGGCTCTCACCTTGACCCAGACCCCAAGGTTAGGAACCGAGATTCTCTAAACCACTACACTTCCCTGTTACCCAGACTACAGTGATTCGATCCCGACTAAACAATGGTGCTCGCCTATTTCGACATCCCCGAGATCCAAAGCGTCAACTCTCCACCAGTGGTACAACCCGACTACCGTACCCCGCCTGTTGCAACTTTACACAACTATTTTAGATTGTATCCTATTTGACCATGATTGTCAAGGGAAAGTTTTCACAAACCGGTTCTGGCCCTGGAACATTTAAAACATTTGGCGGCCTATTTAGTGAGTAGGCTGGCGGCAAGGGGCTGAATGGCCGAGACCAGGTATTGGGGAAACAGACCGCCTATCAAGACGACCGTTGCCAGGGCGAGGATTATGCCCTTGGTGGCCCAGGGTTCCTTTGCTCCTCCAGATGGGTGAGAGGAGCTGAAGAGGTAGTATACGCCTCTCATGAACCCGACCAACAGCCCACCATTGGCCAGGATTAGAGCGCCGCCATAAAGGGGGTTGTGCCTGGTTGCCGCCTGATAGATCAACCAGTGGCTGGGGAAGGTATTGGCCAGGGGGAAGCCAGCCAGGGCTAGGCCACCAACAGCCAGACCGAAGCTCGTGACCGGCAGTCGAGCTGCCAGCCCAGCCAGGTGCTCGAACCGGAGTTCCCCCACACTTTTACGGATAACCTCCAGGGAAACGGCCGTCAACAGCAGGGCAAAGGGGCGGTTGACCACATGCAGGAGGGCGGCCGTAGTGCCCAGGGATGTCCCAACACCTAGCCCCAGAAGGATATGGCCCAGGTCAACCAGGGCAGCATATCCCAGAAGGCGGCCTAGATGCCGCTGGGAGAAAGCGGGTAGGCCACCCCACAAGGCTGTTGTCAGTCCAGCTAGGGTCATCATGGACCAGACCTGCGGTTTGTCTGCCAGCCAGGTTTGATCATTCAGAAGACCGAAGACAAGGTTAAGAACGGCCAGGTTTGGCAAACAGATGAGGAGAACGGTACCCAGGGCTGGTCCATCTTCACCCGCTGCCACCAGCCAGCCATGGAAAGGGACTATCCCCAGCAGCATGCCGATCCCCAGAGCCAGGGTAACCAGGATGAAGTTGGCCAGGTGGCTTGCGTCGGGAGTAAGGGTATAGGCATCTATCAGCAAAAAGGTGGGCAGTAGAAGGGAAACAGTCAGCACGGCCACAGTCTGGCAGCGCAGTGCGCCACGACGGGTGGAGTTCGGTCTCCCCCCTTGGATCAAGAAAGCGGCCATAGACAGGGTCATGATGGTCAGCAGAGTGCTCCAGATCAGGTTGTTGCTGGCCATGGCACCACCAAGCACGGCCAGGAGCAACAGGCCAAAGGGGTGGAAGTCATCTCCCTGGGGCACCTGCCAGGCGATGAGGAAGGCCAGGCCGGAGACAAGATAGACCAGGAGGAGCGGGGGGCGGTTCAGGGCGGTCAGAGTGAATGGTCGTCCTAGAATCTCAACAGGGGTATCCAGAGGAATCTGCCACAGAAGAGAAAGTAAGAGTAGCAGGGTGCCTGCCGAAAGGAGGGCGGCCAAAGCATGAAAGCGTCGCAACAGGTACACCAAAGCGGCTGCCAGCAGAGGGATGCTCATCAGGTGCAAGGGGGTCATCTGGACGCGCTCCCGGTACCAGTTGACACCTGGGGACGGCAAAGATGTGCCACCAACAGGGCAGTCAGAAGGTGAAGCCCCCCCAGCAGTCCAGCCAGGCTCAGACTTGGCTGATAGAGACTGTAACTTAGCTCAAAGCCACTGAGGAAGGTGAGAAGTCCTAACCCGGCGTAGAACGGTTGGTCGGTCAGGATCAGGGTCAGGAGGCCGACCAGAGCCAACCAATAGCTACCAAGGTTGAGCTGTGACGACAAGCCTTCCAGGGGGTAGCGAAGGAAGGCGAAGTAGGCGAGCACCGCCATCAATACCAGGGCGGAGATGCGGAAGAAAAACGCAACGAAGGAGAAACGCCGGGTTCTGGCTAATGAGGGTTTGCGCTCTGGGGATGAACGCTGGGCCTGCCGTTCGGCTGAGACTTCGTCGAGCTCAGTCGAGACGCTCACCGTCGAAGCCTCAGACTTCGGCGAGCTCAGTCGAGCCGTCGAGACGCGCTCACGACGAAGCCCCTCGGTCTGACGAGCACCCAAATAGAGAATAGGGCAGGCCAGACCACCAACAATGATCTTGACCATGGCTACATAAGCTGGAATAGCCCCCATGAGGAGGAACCCCACTAGCACGTACTGGCCTGACAGGGCCAGCAGTGAGGCTCGCCAATCGCGCACGGCTACGATGATAGCCCCGGTGACAAGCAGTCCCAGCAACAGGGGAGTGGCGGAGGTGAAGATGGCTGGCAAGCTATTGATCATTTTTGTCACCGTCCCAGGATGAGAACAGCAGCCAACAAACCCAAAAGAGCAACCCAGCCCAGATAGTGCCGGCCTTCCACTGCCTGGACAGTGAAAGCTAAGGCTTGGCCCACAAACATCAAGGCCCGCCACAGAAACCGGTAGAGCCAGGTCAGGTCAAGAACAGCCCACGCTTTGGTCAGCAAGGGTTGATCTTCGGCCAGATGATGACGCAGCCGGTAGGCTGTGTATCCTCCCAAAAGGCTGACAAACAGGCCCATCCAGAAGATGGGATCGGCAGACCTGGTAACCTCCCAGGGTGACAGCCAGCGGAGGTCTCGGATCAGGGTTCCAACAAAGACCCTCAGCCACAGGAAGTGTAGCCCGAAAAGGAGCAGAGGCAGGGCCAACAGGTAGAGGCCCGCCAGACGTGTGGCCTCTCCCGGCCCACCGCGTCTCATGGCATGAACCAACTGGGAACCAAAGTCTTCCATCCGGGAACGTACAGATGTAGTCCCCCCTTCGGTATTCAACTTGAACAGGTCCCTGACAGAGCCCCACTCGATGTTGACGATGCCAGAGACAACCAGGAGCCGGCCCAGGATGATGGCATCAGCCAGGATGCCAATGACGACCGGGAGAATCTGGTGGTTGAGCGTAGCTGCCCTGTGGAGAAACCAGCGGGGAAGGAAACCCAGGGTCAAGGGCAGACCTGTCAGAGAGGCGATGGCTATCAGCCGGGGCAGAGCGGTCCCAGGCCCAAGAGGTCTGGCATGAAGTTCGTCTGTTTGAGTCAAAGCTAGAAGGCCAAGTGAAAGGATGGAATTTACGGCATAGACCAGGACGGCTAGCGTGGGCAGGCCCAGGCCAGCTACCAGGACGGCCCTGGCCGACTGATTCATGGCCAGGTAGGGAACTATCCCAGGAAGGTTGGAAGCACGCCAGGCCAACAGAGCCGTGATCAACATACCTGCCTCGGCCAGCGGTATGAGCCAGTTTAGCATCCTCAGGCTATCAACGGGCAAGGGGCTGAGACGGGCCAGGAGGTAGAGGCCGGTGGTGATTGGTAGCAAAAGGATGAAGGTAGCCAGCAGAGAGGCCCTTGGTCGCAGCTCAGGTAGCCATAGGTGCAGAGGGTAGAAGCCGGCACGAAATAGGCCTGCTATCAGGAGGAGGTAGAGGGCTGTCGGGGGCCAACTGGTAAGGACTAATTGTCCCCCCTTTGCGCCGAGTACAGAGAAGAGAAGAGCAGCAGGCAGGGCCAGGCCGATCACCTGAGAGAGAGCGAGAAGGCGAGTTGCCTCTTCCCCCTCTCCGCCAAGCCAGTGTTTTACCCACGTCTCAGCAAACCCTTGTGAGGCCCTCGGCGTGAGCCGACGGGAGTTGTCACAGCTTGCCCAGGCCTGCCCTGAACTCGTCCTGAGCAGAGCCCGCCCTGAGCGAAGCCTGCCCTGAGCTTCGTCGAAGGGTCGAAGGGGAACAGTCTCACGGCGTGGGCCTCGGAAATGTGGGCAAAAGTCAGCCTCGTTGAGCCGGGACTGCGGCAAGATTCCAGAGGACGGCTTCCGCAAGCCTTCCGCATGGCCCGGTGATGTCGTGTGGCCGTAGTTTGTCAAAATCCCCTGCCGGCTGATGGCCAGGAAGAGGCTTAAGTCCAGAAACCCCCAGGCGATGTACGCAGTCAAGACGTCGGCCGACAGAATGAAAGCCATCCCACTGGCCAGAATCAATAAGGTGGGGAAAAGCAAAATGTGACTGCCGATGGGCCACCACTTCACATGGTCCAGAGTCGTGAAAATGGCCGTCATGCCCAGGAAGGCCAGGAGGAGGAGGAAAGCGAGAGCCAGGTCGTCAAGGCGCAAGGCTAGGTTGCCTGGCCAGATGACAGTGCTCAACCAGGGGGAAAGGAGATGAGGCGAAGCTCCTCTCTGAGGAAGCAAAAGGAAAGAGGTGATAAAAGCGGCGCAGGCAGTCAGGATGGCCAGGAGACTTTTGTGGCGGGGGGCGACCGAAGGAGGCAGAGCCAGTATCAGAAGGGCTCCCAGGAGTGGAAAAACGAAGGGAAGCAAGGGTGTGTAGGCGGGCATCAGCCTTCGGTGTTCAGTTTGCCGATCAGGTCGTACTCTAAGGCCCCGGTGATCCTGACCTGTACCATCTCCCCAACCGGCAGTTCCTCCTCTAAAATCACCAGGCCATCCACTTCTGGCGCATCTCGGTAGGAACGGGCCACACTGAGCCCATCCCCCGATCCCTCCATGAGAACCTCAAGATCCTGCCCGATCATCTGCCGGTTCTTGGCCAGAGAGATCCGCTGCTGGAGCTTCATGGCCCGGTCACGTCGCTCCTCCTTGACCTCCTGAGGGAGTTGGTCTGGCATTGTGGCCGCTGGCGTTCCCTCCTCCTGCCAGTAGGGAAAAATGCCGACCTTGTCGAAGGCCATCTCCTCCATGAAATCCAACAGCCTCTGGAACTCCTCCTCTGTCTCGCCTGGATAGCCGACGATGAAGGTGGTGCGCAGCGAGATGTCAGGCATGGCCTGGCGCAGATGCTCAATCATACGGCGCGCTAAGGCCGGGTTGCTTGGCCGGCGCATACGCCGCAGGGTCTCAGGGTGGGCATGTTGCAGGGGCACATCCAGATAGGGACAGACCTGCTGATGACTGGCCATGACCTCGATGAGGCGCGGCGTGACCCGGCCGGGATAGGCGTACATCAATCGCAACCACCTGAGGTCGGGCACAGCCTCCAGGATAGCCTCAATCAGAGGGGCCAGGGCATCTTTCTTTGACAGGTCGTAGCCGTAGGCCGTGGTATCCTGGGCGATGAGGATGATCTCCTTCACTCCCTGAGCCACCAGTTGTCTGGCTTCCTGAACGACGGCTGCCGCCGGTTTGCTCTTCAACGGCCCTTTAATAGAGGGAATGGTGCAGAAGGCACAGGGAGCACTACAGCCATCGGCAATCTTTAGGTAGGCGCTGGCTCCCTGAGCCTGTCTTGGAAGAGGTGACAGGGTTGGTTTCAATCTACCTGGTTCAGGGATATCGGCCGGTGTCTCACCCCGCAGTCGGTCCACCACGATGGCTATTTCGCGCCAGCGTCGCGTGCTCAGCACGGCATCCAGGGTCGGGACCTGAGCCGATAGTTCACCATCGTAGCGCTCAGCCAGGCAGCCAGCGGCTACAAGGATCTGATCCGAGCGCTTGGCAGAGGACAGGTCCTTCAGGGCTGACAGCGACTCCTCCTTGGCTGGCTCGATGAAACCACAGGTGTTGACGATAAGGACCTCTGCCTCTTCGGGATGGTGGCAGGGCTGGTGGCCAGCCTGCTGAAGCAATATTTCCATTCCTTCGGAGTCAACGAGGTTTTTGGGGCAACCTAAAGTGAGTAAATAATAGCGCATTCTCTCCTGACAAGACCTGACAGGTCTCCAATCAAAGACCTGTCAGGTCTGACCCTCACGTACATAATCAGCGCTCGAAGCCGATCCGAGGGCGGGGAGTGGGGGTTGGTTCAAAAGCCCCTTTCTTCGGGACGCTGACCACTACATTACCTTCCTGATCCAGGCTCCACTGACGGTCTACCACAGCACCTCGTTCACCCAATATACCTTCCTCTTGTTCATTCACAAAGACTGTGACCCCGCTAGCGTTGCCGCTGCGCATCATTATCTGCCCGAAGCCGGTCCAACTCTGTTCATCCCCCCTGACCAGGATGCCGCGAAAGGCTTCCCTCCCATCCACTATCACGTGTAACCAAGTGCGCTCAGTGATCTGTACTCTGATGGTCAATGGGGAAACAGGGGATGGCGAGGCGCCTGGAGCGCTGAGAGTGGGTGTCGGAGTGGGGGTTGCTGTACCAGTTGGTGTAGGTGTAACCTGAGACACGGCTGTGGACGTCTCGGTGGCTGGAGGTTGAGCTGTAGGTGTAATCTGAGACACGGCTGTGGACGTCTCGGTGACTGGAGGTTGAGCTGTGGGTGTAACCTGAACTGTGGTCAGGGGGGTAGCAGTGGCGGTTGGGGGCACGGCTGTGGCCGTGGTTTCGATTTTGGTCACAGCTTGGCTGGTGGCTCTGGGCGAAGGAAAGAGGATTGGAGCAACTTCCCCTGTAACCCTTGTGTATTGCTGGTAACCCCAGAAGGCAAAGGCGCCAATAGCTACAAGGATAGCCACACCGATTATCAAATCCCTATACAACCAAATGGCGGAGGGAGGCGAGACCTCAACGCTGGGCCCAACAACCGGTGCAATTTCCGGTTCAGGCCTGGCCCTTCGATAGAGGTCTATTGCCTCTTGGGGATCCAAGCCTAAGTAGTCAGCATACTGCCTCAGCAGACCTCTGAGGTAGACCTCCGGAGGGAGTTGGCCAAAATCTTCCTCCTCCATAGCTTGGAGGTATTTCAATCGGATTCTAGTGGCCTCTTCAACTTGAGCTAGAGATAAACCTCTCTCCTCTCGGTGCTGGCGCAACCATTCTCCTAGTTCTCCCACTCGTCCTCCTTATGCGGCGGAACTATATACCTGAAGCCTATAAATGTCAAAAAGCCTCCCCGCCTGCTGTGCTGAGAGCGTCCCAAGTTTGCCTAAGGCACAAAATATGATATAATGGTTTTTATTAAAATGGAGGTTCTACCTGGGCATGAAACATTCTAGAGCTCATCGGCGCAAACGAGCTCCCTGGCTAGAAGCCGTTTTGGGTTTTTTCCTGATACTCTTCTTTATGGGGGGGCTCTTCTCCACTTATTACTTCTTCCTCACGGTAAGGGATGTCATATTCAACTCACAAACCGCCTCCTGGACCGATCTCCCTATCATCGGCAATCTCGGCGAGTCACAGGGAGTCCTGCCCAACGTTACTATCCTCAAGAGAAAAGAGCGCATCAATATCCTCCTCTTAGGCATTGATCAGCGGCGAGGGGAGGAAGGGGCCTTTCGCACCGATACCATGATTGTCGTGAGCGTTGATCCCCTCAAGAAGACGGCAGCTATGCTCTCCATCCCCCGGGACCTGTACGTGGATATCCCCGGCTTTGGAGAAAACCGTATCAATGTGGCTAACTTTCTTGGGGAAACCAGCAACTATCCGGGGGGTGGCCCGACCTTAGCCAAAGAGACGGTACAGTACAATCTAGGCATTCCTATCCACTACTACATACTGATCAATTTCGATGGGTTCCGCCGCGTGGTGGACATACTGGGGGGTATCACTGTTGATGTGGAAGAAGCCATTGATGACTACCAGTACCCTGACGAGAACTACGGGTACCAGCATATCTACATCCCGGCTGGGCTGCAGATGATGGACGGCGAGACAGCTTTACGATATGCTCGCTCGCGGCATGGCGGCACCGATTTCGAGCGGGCCAGAAGACAGCAGAAGGTCCTTCTGGCCATTCGCGATAGGGCTTTGAGTTTGGATATCATACCCAAGATTCCAGCCCTGTGGGCCGCGCGGGAGGATATGGTGCGGACCGACTTGCAATTGGATGAGATCATCTCCCTGGCTCAATTGGGTCGCGAGCTGGAGGCGGAAAACATCAAGAGCGGTGTCATTGATGATTCGATGACTGAGATCTATATCGTTCCAGAGACTGGAGCCAACGTCCTGTGGCCCAATCGAGATAAGATCGGGGAGTTGGTCAAAGAGCTGTTTTCAGATGAGCCGGCAACTGTGTTAGTGGCATCCCCCGACCAGGTTGAACGATTGGCGGAGGAGGGAGCCAGGATCGAGGTACAGAACGGAACCTCGATTAGTGGCTTGGCTGAACGTACCGCAGCCCTGCTCCAGGAACAGGGTTGCCAGATAGTGGGCTACACCAACGCCGATCGCTTCGATTATCCCCACACCATCATTATTGACTACAACAATGGGAAGGACTACACCATCGCTTTCTTGAAGGAACTCTTTAACGTGGCTCCGGAAAATGTTCGTCGAAGCCCCAATCCGAGAAGCGAGGTAGACGTCCGTCTCATTCTAGGTGACGACCTCGACCTCCCCGTTCTCTCCAGCAAATAGCTCTGGCTGATCAGGTATCCCCTTTCCCCTAATCTCCCCCTTTGACTACCTCTTCTTGCCTCATTCCCAATACTTTTCAGTGACTCTCTTGAGACGGCGGCCTGGGGCTGGTCCTGATACTGTTCTCGCTAAGGGCCTGGATGCATATCGGCTTACCGTCCCTATCCTGCTTTGATCCGTTTCGCAGCCTCATCGCAGGCTGCGAAAAGCCACTCAACGTCCTCCTTCGAATGGGCCGTGGATACCGCCCCCAGCCCGTGCACCACGTGCACGCGCTCCAGCAGCAGAGCCAACTTGAGAACCCTCTCCCGCCGCTCCACATTGCAGATTTGGGGGTCCCACACCGCCTCAGGGCTGGTTAACTGGGTTCCCTCATCATAGGGGAAATGGATCATAACCAGGGAACTATCAGGGGTCACGTCGTTCCCGTAACCAGTGCACCTGGCGAGGATGCCATGGCTGGCGAAAATCTCCTCGATCCTGGTCCGGATCTTTTGTCCCAGGGCCCCCAGCCTGGGGTAGACCTCCTCCTCATTGCGAATCAGATACTCAATGATGGTCTTACCCGCCAGCAGGGCAGCGGGGTGGGCTGAAAACGTACCTCCTTCGAACTTCACGCGACGCCCGGTGGCCGAGCCGCACAACCGCATGATCTCCTCTCGCCCCGTCACGGCGGCCAATGGCATCCCGCCCCCGATGATCTTGCCGAAAGTCGATAGATCCGGTTGGATCTTGTACAGCTTCTGTACCCCGCTGGCGCAGAAGCGGAACCCTGAGATGATCTCATCGAAGATCAGCACGGCCTCATGCTTCTGGGTCATTTCCCGGGCTGTCTCCAGGTACTCTGAAGTAGCGGGCATAAACCCTCCCACACCCATCCAAGGCTCCACGATGAAACAGGCGATCCTATCACCGAACTGTTTGAACTTTTCCGTGAGGCCTTGAGAGTCATTGAAGCGGGTGGTTATGATGTCAGCAGCGCTCTCGCCAAAGAGGCCCTCTGATTCGACTTGAATGAATCCACCTTCCCGATAAGTCACCCCTTTAAGAGCCATAGGGTTGGCTCCATGCCAACCACCGCCAACCTTCAGGATGAGCGGCTTCCCGGTGAAGGCCCGGGCCAGCATGATGGCGTACATAGTGGCCAGGGCACCACTGGTGGTGAACCGCACCTTCTCGGCTCCTACCTGATCCAGGAGCAGGCGGGCGAACTCCGTCTGCGGGGCTTCCGGTATCCCAGTCTGGAGCCCGTTCCCTTTTTGTAGAGCCTCGGCCAGGGCCTGGGTTACAAGTGGGGGGTTGTGTCCCAGGATGTTAGCATAGTGCCCTTGCCAGAAGTCGAGGATTTCATGACCATCGGCATCCTGTAGCCTGGAACCCAAGGCGCTCACGATGCGAAAGGGGTAGGGACTGAACAACCGCAGGGCGTGACTGCCTCCATCAATCAAATACTTCCTGGCCTCCTGATGCGCCTCACTGGACTTGGGATACTGGGATACGTATTGCTCGCCTAAGGTCGCAAGCAGACCTTTGTTGTTCATGGTGACTCTCCCCATAAACCGAAAGAGCTCACGGCCGTCTGGCTGTGAGCTTCATTCTTCATTGCCTTTCCGAGGAGTCTCAGCCGCCCAGGTAAGCCTTCCTCACCTCAGGGTTCCCGGCCAGCTCCTCAGAGCTCCCTTCCAGCACGATATTACCGTTTTCTAGAACGTAACCTCGCTGAGCGAACTCCAATGCCATACGGGCGTTCTGCTCAACAAGAAGAATGGTCGTTCCTTCCTTGTTGATCTCCTTCATTGATTCGAATAGGTCCTGCATCAGTAAGGGGGCCAACCCCATTGAGGGCTCATCCAAGAGCATCATCGCCCTCCCACTCATCAGAGCCCTTCCAACAGCCAACATCTGTTGTTCCCCGCCGCTCAGCGTCTCGCCTTTCTGCTCTTTCCTCTCTGCCAGGCGCGGAAAAAGGGAGAACACCCGCTCAAGGTCCCTCTCTATCTCCCTACCATCCTTGCGCGCAAAAGTGGCCAACTTCAGATTCTCCATAACCGTCAGGTTGCCAAACAGACGCCTTCCTTCGGGTACGTGGGAGATGCCAAGCTCACTTACCACCTTGTCAGCAGGGTACTTGAGAAGGTCTTCGCCCTTGTAGACCATCCTGCTTCCCGGTTCCACGTGTACCAGCCGTGAGACAGCCCTCAGCGTCGTGGATTTGCCAGCCCCGTTGGCCCCAATGATGCATACGATCTCGCCTTCGTCCACCTGGAAAGTAATCCCGTGCAGGGCTCTGATCCCCCCGTAAGACACTCTCAGGTTTTCCACCGACAAGAGCATCAGGTGACCACCTCCTTCCCCAGGTAGGCTTCAATGACCTTGGGGTTGCTTCGAATTTCATCTGGCGTCCCCTCGGCGATGACCTTCCCGAAGTCAAGAGTCTGTATGATTTCGCACAGGTCCATGACCACTTTCATCCTATGCTCGATGAGAAAAATTGCTAGCCCCAACTCGTCTCTTACCCTCCGGATGACTTCCATCATTTCCATCATCTCTTCGGGGTTCATCCCTGCGGTGGGCTCATCCAAGAGAAGTAGCTTGGGTTCTACGGCCAGGGCCCTGGCCATCTCTACTTTTCTTTGCACGCCGTAGGGCAAGTTCGTCACCACCTGATCGGCAAAGTGGCTGATGCCCATCATTTCGAGGAGGCTGTAGGCCCGTTCCTCGATCTCTTCTTCTTCCCTACGACGCCGCGCTGTCCCCAGGAAGGACCCCATTAGTCCGTAGCTGATCTTGGAATAGTGGGCCAACTTGACGTGGTCCAGCGCGGGCATATGCCTCCACAGCCGAAGGGTCTGGAAAGTTCTGCCGATGCCCATGGAGGCTATCTGGTGGGGGCGAAGACCGGTCAAACTGGTCTCATCGAAGAACATCTCCCCCTCGGTCGGCCTATACATCCCGGTGATCAGGTTGAAAACGGTGGTCTTGCCCGCCCCATTGGGACCAATGAGGCCTCTCACCTGACCTTTCTCGATCTCCACCCAATAGTTGTGAACAGCCCTCAAACCACCGAAGTAGTGGGTTAGATCCTTAATCCGAAGCAACGGCATGCTTCACCTCTTCCACCGGCCTCTGCCTGGGTTTGAGGAGCTCTTCGACATTGAGTTCTGTGAAGGCGATAAGCCCCGTTGGCCGGAAAATCATGACCAGGATGAGGAGTGTTGGAATAAACATCCATTTGAAGATTTCCAGGGGGCGGAGAGCCTCCATCAGGAGTTGGAGACTTACGGCACCAACAATCGAGCCCACGACAGAGTTTAGCCCTCCTAGGTAGACCATGGCCAGAACCTCGGCAAGCTTGGGAACACCAAAGGTCCCTGGGTTAACGTAGCTAAACACATGGGCAAAGAGCCCGCCGGCCACGCCCGCCCAAAAGGCTGCGAACAGGAAGGCCACCATTTTGGTGCGTCTCGTATTCACCGTCATAGCTTCCGCAGCCATCTCATCGTCGCGCACAGCGTTCAGCGCCTTTCCCAGAGTAGAACGCACGAAATTGTGGATGATCGCTACGCAGACGACCGTCCACACGAACACCGTAGGCAGATTTGCCCACTGTGGCTGGTTCATGAAGCCGCGCGGACCACCGATGACCTCCAGGTTCTCTATGAAACTCTTGACGATGAACATAAACGCCAAGGAGATGATGGCCAGATAGTCACCCCTGGTCCTGAAGGAAGGGATGGCCACGGCCAGAGCTCCCAGAGCCGCTACCAACCCCCCGGCGATCAAAGCGATGGGGAACATAAACGGGCCTAAAGCAGGGGGAAGGAGAGGAGACCCAAAAACGTCGTCGTTGACGAACGCCATCACAGTAATGACCGAAGCTGTGTATGCGCCCAAGGCCATAAACCCAGGGTGCGAACAGGAGAACTCCCCCATGTAGCCATTCACCACGTTCAAGCTAAGGGTTAGCATAATGGCTATGAAGGTGAGTCTGAGCACGAGGACTCGGTAGTCGCTAAGGCTGGCCCACATGTGCAGGGCGGCGTAAAGCAAGCCGAGATGGCTCACCACAGAGAGCCAGAGTGGGAAGCTGAGAAGTTTGGCCGCCAGCCTATTTGCCAGCGAAGAGCTCAGCCTGGCTACGGCACCAGTCGGCAGGACATACATCAGCAGCACGTAGGATATCGCACTGGGGATCAGCAGGGGTTTCTTTAGCATGATCACGAAGCCAAAGAGGGGTGGTATGCTAGCCAGGCCCAGCGCCCGAGCCAGTGGATAGCCCACAAGATACTCTACCGCCACTGCGATCAGGGCACCGAAGAGCCAGCCCAGCAGAGGAACCTGGGCAAACTGGTCTCTAATCTTGTTGAGCAACGAGCCTATGCTTCCCCTTCTTTCCGACAACGTGCTGCTTCTGGCTGCCATTTCAATCCCTCGACTTTCCAGACTCTTTCTTGGGGGCAGCCGGCTAGAGCCTCAGACGTGCGGTATAGGGCTCGCCAAAGAAGCCGTGGGGCCTGAAGGTCAAGATGATGAGGATGATGGAATAGGCGACCAGGTCGCGGAGGGTGGAAGGGAGTATGGCAGCCACAAAGATCTCGATGAATCCCAGCAGAAAGCCGGCCAGTGCTGCCCCCGGAATAGACCCCCTTCCCCCTAAGATGGCGGCCACGAAAGCCTTCCAGCCGACGAGGATGCCCATATAGGGCTCCAAGACAGGATAGGCGACGCCAAAGAGGATCCCTGCGGCGGCCGCCAGAGCCGAACCGATGGCAAAGGTGAGGGCAGCAATGGTGTTGATCGGCACCCCCATCAAGGGGACGACCACGTAGTCGTAGGCCATGGCCCTCATGGCCATTCCCCACTTGGTCCTGCGTATAAACAGATGAAGGGCCAGCATAAGCAACAGGGACAGGACGACGATCATGATCTTGGTGTTGGCAAAGCTCACCCCGGCAATCTGATACGTGGTCTTCTCGATCAAGGTGGGGAAGTTTCGCCGTCTTGCGCCCAGCAGTGCCAAGTTCCCGGTCTCCAGCATGATGCCTACCATCAGGCCGGTAATCGCGGCTGAGGCTCTGGGCGCATCTCGCAGGGGACGGTAAGCCACCCTCTCAACGATCATTCCCAGGAAGGATGTCCCGATCATGGCGAAGACGATGGTCAGCGCGAAGATCAACCAATTGGGTAAGAGAAGGATGCCGCTTGCTGAGAGAGCCACGAGACCGGCCGAGATGAAGAAACCGATATAAGCTCCGGCCATGAAGATATCGCCATGGGCGAAGTTAAACAGCAAGAGGATGCCGTACACCATGGAGTAACCCAGGGCGATCAAGGCGTAGAAGCTGCCCCACTGTAGCGCGTTGACCAGGTTTTGAAGGAAAAACGCCATCCTGTTCGCTCCTCATTCTCCCAACGGGGCGGGCCAAGGACTCTTCTTCCCTGGCCCGCCCTTCTCAGTCCGATCCGAGCCGCATCCCTTCGACGAGACTTCGGCGAGCGTTCGACTGAGGCTCAGCCCGAAGGCCGCTCACGCCGAGGGCTCAGTCGAGCCGCTCAGGACACCGCCTTTTCAGGCTATCGCTACGGGCAGGCCGACTTGTAGAACTCGAACTCCCCTGCGTCGCTGATCTTGACGATGACGGCGCACTTGATGGGGTCGCCCTCCTCGGTGAAGGTCATCTTGCCCGTGATGCCGTCGAAGTCCTTGATCCGGGCCAGGGCATCGCGGACGCACTTGCGAT
>JBHIDP010000039.1:0-16422 GCA_046760185.1 Anaerolineae bacterium | reverse complement strand
GCGTTGTATCCGGCGTCAACGGCCAGGCGCAGTCGGCCGGATGCCAGAGTCTCTTTTGCTCCTTCCAAATAATCTGAGGCCAGAGTGTACAGTGTCTCAATAGCTGTCCGTTTCAGGTCCGCCTCCTTCACAGTGTACACCTCCCTCCCTTGCCGGGATACTTGATAGAGAAAGTACGATCGCGGATGAAGATAGTGAGCCAAGGTATAGACCAAGGGCTGCACGCTCTCCTTTGTGGCAAAACCGGTTTCTAAAGAGGCGTCCGCACAAGCCTCCCTTACGCTGGCCGTATCCTTGGCGCTAATGACCAGGAGATCCACATCGCTCTCCACCCCAACGTCCCCTTCCAGGGCGCTCCCGAATAAGATCACCTTGGCGATGCCATCCCTTATCGGGCTATCGAGGAGTTGCTGCATGAAATAGCGGAGTGCCTCCAGCTTTCGGCGATGCAACTCATTCTGTGGCCGCAGAGCTATGTCATTGACAATCACCGGAGACAGATCGGTTCTCTTGACCATCCGACAGAAACCATGCTCACCAATCACTCATGTAGCAAATAGAGTGTAGTGATGGAGATTATATCATCAAACCGTCTGTCCGACAACCCAGGCAGGGACACATATTTGAGTTTGACAGCTCTGATGAGTTAGTGTATAATATAGCGAATCGTTATATATCGGAAAGTCCTATGACTGTTGGCACTGTGAGTTTCCGCTACTTCATTCTGGGCTTGCTGACCCAACAGCCAATGTCCGGGTATGACATCAAGCGCTTTCTCAAGAGCCTCACTTGGCTGATCGGCAGCCCTAGTTTCGGCAGCCTGTACCCTGCCTTGCACGCTTTGTTGGAAGATGGTCTGGTGACCGTGGACATATTCCCCCGTCAGGACAAGCCACCGCGGAAAATGTACACCATTACAGAGGCAGGCAGGCAGGTATTGCAAGAGTGGATAAACCAGCCGGTCGTGTCAAGCGCTTCCTTGAAAGCTTTCGTGATGCGCTTGATCTTGGCCAGCAACTTCCCGCACGCCGGGTTGGTCGCTCAGCTCCAGCAACGGCGCGCACAGGTCGCTGCCCATCATATCACCCTAGAACAGATTGCCAGGGCGCTGGATGAAGGGATAGACTTGAGGCAACGTCTGGCGCTTGGCTATGGATTGGCTCTGGCCACGGCAGAGTTAGCCTGGCTGGATACCACACTGGACCAGTTGTCTCAACAGTCACTACCCGTGGAGGTCGTACAGGGCGACCGCGCTACTCCGACAGTTTGAGGTACTCGCCTGGAGGATCATTCCTAGTTTCTGCCACTCCTTTTCCAGAATTCGGATTCAGGCCTCTTTGTGGACCTGGTTCATGCTGAGACCGGTGGTAGGGGTAGCGGCTAACCAGGTCCATATTATTTCCATTGGAGGAGATTGTGCAAGATAAGATAGCGATTCTGCAACGCGAACTGGACCAAGTGCAAGCCCAAATTGCCGCGCTGGAGATGGCCGTCGAAGAAAAGCCCGATTATGGCCTTGGCAAGGGAGACCCTTCCGTGGCGCGCTGGGAACTTGACCGTGCCCTGTTACAGCGTCTCAGGAAACGAGCTGAGAGCCTCAAGCAAGGACTACTACGGATCAGCCAAGGTACGTATGGAATTTGCGTGGAGTGTAGCAGGCCAATCCACCCTGATCGTCTGGCGGTGTTGCCGGATACCACAATATGCATTGGCTGTGCGCAGGCCGGTCAAGACCTGTGAGTCTTGCGTAGCCAACCGCAGCGTGCATTGCGGATGCGGCTGCCTCACAAGCGTGAAAGGGAGGCCGCCCCGTCGAGTGGGTGTAGAGTAGAGTTTGTTCGAAAGGAAATATCAATGCCAAACCAACCCCAGGTTGTCGTGTGTCAGCGATGCGGACGCGGTTTTGTGTTGACCACCACCTATTGTGACTTTCTGGCGCGGCGAAGGGTAAAGGTGGTGGTACCGATGCTGTGTCTGACCTGCTTCTTGAAAGCGGGACCATTGCCCAAGCAGCACGGCAGGGTGAAGTGGTTCAACCGGCGCAAGCACTACGGGTTCATCATCACCGAGGGAGGCGAGGAAGTCTTCCTCCACCAACGACAGCTCCTTGGGGGCAAGGGAAACGAGTTGCACAAGGGACAGACGGCCCGGTTTCACGTGCGCTATTCTACAAAAGGGCCGGAAGCGTTGAACGTGGAACTGATCGAGGGATGACAATGACTTTTGGCAATTGTTTGGCTAAGTACTGTGTGAAGGAGGTGAGAGATTAGATGACGGTGGAACTGCGGGCTGGAGAATCGCAGCAGCACTTGTTGAAGCGTTTCAGGAAAGCCGTGCAGAAGGCACGCATCCTTTCCACTGCACGGCGAAAGCGCTGGTATACACCACCTAGCCAAGAGAGGCGCATCAAACATCGCAGGGCGATCCGCCGGGCGCGGCGGCGTCAGAGGAAGCAGCAACGGTACCAGAGGCGCTGGTAACGCCTCTCAGAAGCAGGAGATTTCATTTATGCCCAAGCTCAAGACACACAAAGCCACAGCAAAACGTTTCAAGATCACCGGCAGGCGAAAGCTGCGTCGGCTCAAGCAAGGGGGCAGCCATCTGCGTCGCAGGAAATCGAAGCGGGTTCGCCGCTCCTTTGACAAGGACCACCCGCTGGCCAAGGTAGATCGCAAGCGGGTGCGACGCCTTCTGAGGTTGCGGAAGCGGAAGTAATGGAGACTTTTCGAGAGACCCGTGTTACCTGCCAACGATGCAGGCAGCGGTTCATAATCCTTGGTTAAGCACGAGGGGGTGTTCGAGCACAGACATTGGCTAATGGACTGACTAGAAGGAGGTAGAAACGATGCAAGTTGTTTTAGATCAAATCACCCAGTTGGTTGGGGCTTACATCCCCAATCTCATCGGGGCTCTGGCCATCCTGATTGTCGGGTGGTTGGTTGCCCTGGTGGTGTCTGCCATCGTGCGTGGGGTGCTCCGTCGCACTACTCTGGACAACCGACTGGCTCGCTGGATGGTCGGGGAAGAGGCGGCCAAAGCCGTCGAAGTGGAACGGTGGATCGCTAAGGGGGTGTACTACCTGATCATGCTCTTCGTGCTGGTCGCTTTCTTCCAGACCCTGGGCCTCACACTCATCACCGAACCGCTCAACCAGCTCCTGATGCAGGTGTTTCAGTACGCCCCACGGCTGCTCGGTGCGGGGCTTTTGCTGCTCATCGCCTGGGTCGTGGCCAGCGTGCTGAAACTCGTTGTCTCGCGAGTGCTGAGCGCCGCCAAGATTGACGAGCGCCTCGGCAGTCAGGCTGGCCTCAAGGAAGAGGAGGGCGTTCCCCTGACCAAAACCCTTGCAGATGCCGTGTACTGGCTGGTTCTCCTACTCTTTCTGCCAGCCGTGTTGGGTGCCCTGGCCCTGGAAGGGCTCCTCGAACCGGTTGAGGGGATGATCAATCAGCTCCTCGGCTTCCTGCCCAACCTCTTTGCCGCTGGTCTGATACTGGTGATCGGCTGGTTTATCGCCCGCATCGTGCAGCGGATCGTGGCCAATCTGCTGGCCGCCGTCGGCGCTGACCGGCTGAGCGAGCAGATGGGACTGGCTCCGGTGCTGGGGAAGCAGCGGCTGTCCGGGCTGCTGGGCTTGGTGGTCTACGTCTTGGTCCTCATCCCGGTGCTGATCGCCGCCCTCAACGCTCTGGCTCTGGAAGCCATCACCCGACCAGCCACCAATATGCTGAACGCCATCCTGGTGGCGCTACCGGCCATCTTTGCTGCCAGCCTGGTGGTGACGATTGCCTACGTGGTAGGGCGCGTGGTGGCCGGGTTGATCACCAACCTGCTGACTGGCGCCGGCTTCAACGCTGTCCTGGCTCGACTGGGCCTGGGCAAGGAGCCCGCCGAAGGGGAGCGGACCCCCTCAGAAATCGTGGGGTACCTGGTTCTGGTGGCGATCATGCTCTTCGCCACCATCGAGGCGTCCCGTCTCCTTGGTTTCGTGTTGCTGGCCGATTTGGTGGCTCAGTTCACGGCCTTTGCCGGCCAGGTTATCCTGGGGCTGATCATCTTCGCCATCGGCCTCTACCTGGCTAATCTGGCTGCCAAGACAGTGCAGGCCAGCGGGGTGGCTCAAGCCGGTTTGCTGGCCTTGGCCGCGCGGGTCTCCATCCTGGTGCTGGCTGGGGCTATGGCCTTGCGGCAGATGGGCCTGGCTAATGAGATCATCAATCTGGCCTTTGGCCTGCTGCTGGGGGCCATGGCCGTGGCGGTGGCCCTGGCCTTTGGCCTGGGAGGGCGTGAGATCGCTGCACGGGAACTGGAAGAATGGTTACAGTCAATGAGGTCCAAGAAATCCTGAAGGTGAGGGGCTCGAGCATCCCCTTCTTTCCTCACCCTTAGTTAACAGGACTTACGCGGTTCGCCGGTCGAGTGCGCCCGAAGGGCGTGTATCGAGACCAGGTTTGGCTCCTCACTGCGTAACTCCTGTAGTTAAAAAAACATGGCCAAGAAGTGCATGATCGAACGAGAAAAGCATAGGAAGTACAAAGTGCGGGTGCGCAATCGCTGCAAAATATGTGGCCGCTCAAGGGGCTATATGCGTCGGTTCGGTTTATGTCGCATCTGCTTCCGTGGGCTGGCACTGCAGGGCAAGATACCGGGGGTTCGCAAATCAAGTTGGTAAGGCTTTTCAGTTCTGTATGGTTTAGGTTTGTTTTGTGAAAGAGCGCTAGGATGCTCAGAGAGGCCCTCATGACAGATTTGGATGTGAACGATATACACCATCGCTGCGAGGCGCTGCAGGCCGATTTTCTCTCCAACCGGGCGTTGATCATTGCTGCCAATCGCGGACCGGTAACTTTTGAGACAGCCGAAGATGGAAGTCTGCAGTTCCAGCGTGGGGAGGGCGGTCTGGTCACGGCGCTCATTGGTCTGTGTCGGCACGCCGACGCTACCTGGATTGCCTGCGCACAGACCAAAGCCGACACTCACTGGCGAGAGGGAAGTGTAACGCTTTCGGATGAGGGCAGCACCATTCGGGTACAGTTCCTTTCACCGGAAGCGTCGGCTTACGACAGCTACTACAACGTCATCGCTAACCCGCTGTTGTGGTTCTTGCAACATTCCATGTGGGACGTCCCGCGAGCACCGGTGATTGACCGCACTACCTGGCAAGCCTGGGAACACGGCTATGTGGTCGTCAATCGCCTCTTTGCGGACGCGATTGTCAGGCAAGTCCTTGCCACGGCTCGTCCCACGCTGGTCATGCTGCAAGACTATCACCTGTATCTGGTGGCACGATTCTTGTGCACCAAGCTCCGCCCCCGCGAGCGGCCAACGCTGTTGCACTTCGTCCACATTCCCTGGCCTGGCCCAGAATATTGGCGTATCTTGCCAGCAACTATGCGACAAGCCATCTTGGACGGGTTATGTGCGGTGGACCTCCTAGGCTTTCAGACAGGCGAGGACGGGCTGAACTTTATTCGCACCTGCGAGTCGCACCTACCCCGTGCATACGTTAACTACAAACGTGGGCGGGTGTGGTACCGAAATCACGCTACGCACGTGCGCGATTTTCCTATTTCTATTAACGTGGAAGCGCTGAGGCACCTGGCAGAGTCGCAGGAAGTAGCCCAGTATCTGTCCGAAATCCAAGAGGCTGTGGGCGACCGGCAACTGGTTATGCGCATAGACCGCATCGAGCCGAGCAAGAATATCGTGCGGGGTTTCCAGGCCTTCGAGGAAATGTTGGAACTTTACCCTGAACACCGTGGACAGGTGAAGTTTTTGGCGCTGCTGGTGCCGTCGCGGCTGGACGTGGATGAGTACCAGGACTACCTGGACGAGCTCATGGCGGCCGCCGGTCGTGTCAACGCCAAGCATGGCGACGGTGAGTGGGAACCGGTGCGGGTGCTCATAGGCGAAAACTACCCCCGGGCTGTAGCAGCTTTGCAACTGTATGACGCGTTGTTGGTGAACGCCATCGCCGACGGCATGAACCTGGTGGCCAAAGAAGGGCCGATTGTCAACCAACGCCACGGCGTGCTCATCCTTTCTGAACGAGTTGGTGGTCGCCAGCAGTTAGAGTCGGGGGCGATCGTCATCTCGCCGTGCGACGTGTACGCCACGGCCGAAGCGCTTCACCAGGCGCTCACCATGCCCACTCAGGAACGTCAGGAGCGCGCTGAGCGGCTGCGCTGGCTGATCGAGCGTGAAGACATCACTGCCTGGCTGTACCGCCAGTTGGAGGTCGTCGCCGAGTTGAATCTGTAGGGAGGGGTCGCGAACGACGTATGAAACGACCGGAGACTGCTATCCTGCACTACACCGCTCCTCCCGTCGTCGGTGGGGTGGAAGCGGTGATCGAAGCACACGTACGGGAGTTTATCCAGGCCGGATATCCGGTGACCGTCGTCGCCGGCCGAGGTGACGAGACAGCACTTCCGCCCAGCGCAGGCTTTGTCCTGATCCCGGAGATGGATTCACAGCACCCCCAGGTGGTGGAAGTGAGTTCGAAGTTGGAACAGGGTGAGGTCCCACCCTCTTTCGACGACGTGGTCAACCGGCTGGCAGAGGCACTCACACCGGTCCTAGGCCAGTTCGACAACATCATCATTCACAACCTGTTCACCAAGCACTTTAACCTGCCCCTGACAGTGGCCCTCTACCGCCTGCTGGACGCGGGCGCCATTCGTCCCTTCGACAAGTTCATCCTGAGCAACGTCGAAGGGCTCAGGGCACAGCGTTGCATCGCTTGGTGCCACGATTTCACCTGGACCAGCCCCCACTCTCGTTCCAAGGTCCACCCAGGTTACCCTTGGGACCTGCTGCGCACGTATCGCCCAGACGTGACCTACGTCGCGGTGTCACGACGCAGGCAACGGGCGTTGGCCGAGCTTGTCGGCTGCCCACCAGAACAGATCCACGTGGTCTACAACGGTGTGGACCCCAATGGGCTGTTGGGCCTGTCTGCGGAGGGCCAGGCCCTGGTGGCCCGGTTAAGCCTGCTGGAAAGTGACTTGGTCTTGCTGATGCCGGTGCGTGTTACCCAGGCCAAGAACATCGAATACGCGTTGCGCGTGGTGGCGGCGTTGAAGGCACGCGGCTGCCGCCCGAAACTGATCGTGACTGGCCCGCCTGACCCACACGACGCACAGAGCATGGCCTATTTCCGATCGTTGCAGGAACTCCGCGAGCAGTTGGGCATCGTCGAGGAGATGCGCTTTGTCTTTGAATCCGACCAGGAATCAGGTCGCCATTACACCGTTGACGCGCGGGTGGTGGGGGACCTGTTCCGCGTGAGTGACGTGATGTTCATGCCCAGCCACAGGGAAGGTTTCGGCATGCCGGTGTTGGAGGCGGGTCTGGTCGGCATTCCGGTTGTGTGTACGGATGCCCCGGCGGCGAAGGAAATCGGTGGCGAGGACGTGACCCTGTTCGACGCCACCGAAGACCCAGCACACGTAGCTGAGCGGATTCTGGCCTGGGCCGAGGAGAGTCCAGTGCACCGCCTGCGCCATCGGGTGCGACAGAACTACACCTGGCAGGCGATCTTCCAGCGGGATATCGAGCCTTTGTTAAAACGTGATGCATGATGTGTAGAGACTTCCCCTCACGTTTCACGCATCACGTTTCACGCATCACGTTTCACTTTCAGGGGCTTTGCACGGCAGACCGTAAGCAAAGGAAGACGTCCCATGTTGTGCACTTCTACGTGGATAAACGAACGCCTGGCCCAGGCCGAGCGTCTGTGGTTGTTCCTGGATTACGACGGTACGCTGGCCGACTTTGCACCGACGCCGGAGGACGTTAAGGCCAATCCAGAAGTTGTGGCCCTGCTCACCAGGCTGGCGCGGCACCCTCGCATCCGGGTAGCCGTGATCAGTGGCCGGCGACTAAGCCACGTGCTGGCGCTGTTGCCGGTGTCCGGGGTGTTGCTAGCCGGCACCTACGGGATCGAACTGCGGACACCGGAGGGGGAGCGGATCAACCGGGTGGAGTACGACGCCATACGTCCGGCGCTGGATGCCCTCAAGCCACGATGGTTGCGCCTTATCGCTCGGCGTGAGGGCTTCTTACTGGAGGACAAGGGTTGGGCGCTGGCACTTCACGCCCGTTTTGCCGATGATAACGAGGCGGAAGAGGTGTTGGCCGGCGCGCGCCGCGTGGCGACGGAGTTAGCGTCTTCGGAACTACTCCGCCTGCTGGGCGGACACAAGTTCCTGGAGGTCTGTCCCAGGTTGGCGCACAAAGGACAAACGGTAGACTACTTGCTGGACCGCTACCCCTGGCCCAGCGCTTTACCCCTCTACTTGGGTGATGACGACAAGGACGAAGAGGCCTTTGGCGTGATCAAAGCTCGAGGGGGCATCGCTATCCTGGTCGCTCAGGAACCACGCGAAACGAAGGCGGACTGCCGTCTGGAATCGCCGCAAGCTGTACGGCACTGGCTGGAAAGGCTGGTCACGCGCTTGGGCGAAGAGCACCTCGTGCCAACTGGTTGAGACTGTCCTGTGTTTAGGTAGTAAGTAAGCAGGACGATGATGAACGACTCGCTCTTTATATCGCTTGTGATAGTCAACTGGAATGGCCGCCCCTTTTTAGAAGACTGCCTGAAATCGCTTTTGGTGTCGGGGTATCCTCACTCCGAGATCCTGCTCGTAGACAATGGCTCCACAGATGATTCGGTCGCTTTTGTCCGCAGCACTTTCCCCCAAGTCAAGATCCATTGTACCCACCCTAACCTGGGTTTCGCGGCGGGAAGCAACGTCGGCATTCGCCTGTCCGAGGGCGAACTCATTGTGCTGCTGAATCCTGATGTCATGGTGCGACCAGATTGGTTGCGCAACCTGGTTGAGGGTATGTTTGCTGATGAAACGGTGGGGATTGGTGGCGGCAAAGCCTATTATCCCGATGGGCGCACGCTACAACATGCAGGCGGATTTATCCAACTGCCTCGGGCCCTCGGGGATCAGTATGGCAGGGGGGAGATAGATAAAGGGCAATTCGATAGGCAGCGTGAAGTTGACTACGTAATGGGTGCCGCCATTGGCATCAAGCGCTCCGTGCTGGACCAGATTGGTTTACTTGATGAAGGCTATTTTCTGTACTACGAGGAAACCGATCTCTGTTTCCGCGCCCGGCGGACGGGCTACAGAGTGCTCTACATCCCGGATGCCGTTCTGATCCACGTGGAGGGAGGCACCAGCAGCCAAGGTGATTACGCCCATTTTCGTGTTTCTCACACCAGCCGGTTACGCTTCCTTTTGAAGCATTATGACGTTTCGCAGCTTCTTAACGAGACGTTCCCGGCCGAGTACGCGTATCTGGCTGGGAATCTCTGCCGTGATGAAAGATGGGGGTTGAGCACAGCCTATGAAACCACATTGCGCGCCTTGCCGGAAATCCTGGAGGCGAGAGTCAGGGATGGTGCCAGCCCAGTGAGTCGCGAAGAACAAGAAAGCATTGTCAGGGCCTTGTCAGTTTTGCGCCGCACCGTGCAGCAGACGGCGAGCCAGCCCGTCGGAGAGAAGTCGGCGAGAACCATGAACTGCCCATTTAGAGACAGACGGGAAGGAGGAAAGGGCTATGAGCAACAATGAACGCAAACTCGATATCGGCTGCGGTCCAGAAATCGCAGAGGGATACGAAGGGATGGACCGTGTTGCATTTGAAGGCGTACAGCACGTGCATGACATCGAGGATGTTCCCTGGCCATTCGACAACGAATCTTTCGACGTGGTGCGGGCCTCTCACGTTCTGGAACACATGCGTGATCTGATTAATGTGATGAACGAGATTCAGCGCGTGTTAAAGCCTGGAGGCGTGCTGAAGATCATCGTTCCGCTGGCGATGGATGCTCAGGGAAACTGGCATGGTGAGGCATTTCAGGACCCAACTCACGTAAGGTTCTTTGTGCCTGACACCTTTACGTACTTCTGCGGTCGTCAAGAGACGATCATGTACGGGATCAAGCGGTGGGAATTGTGTACCTACTCCGAGAAGGGATATGAAGCCCACGTTCTCTTGCGTAAGCCAGATGACGCCTCCTGATCGGCAAGACCGTGTATCGAATGGCGCGGCCAACTGCGGTTGGACTGCCGTTCGACGACACCGCCTTCATTGACAGATGGAGGGGAATGGTGTATGATATGTTAAGGACTGTTCGTGGTTGATTAATGTGGAGAGAGCACAATGGCCGAGGTTACCCTACGCCAGTATTGTGACCAAGCCAAAGAACTGATCATGGCTGACGACAACGAAACAGCCATCGCTATCGGAAAGCACATCCTGCGTCACTATCCCAAACATGTGAGAACCTACGAAATCCTGGGCGAAGCCTGTCTTGAGATGGGCCGCTATGAGGAGGCGGCCGATATGTTTCGACGTGTGCTCGGAACCGATCCTGAGAGTTTTATTGCCTACGTGGGATTGGCCGCCGTCAGCGATGAGTTGGGAGCGGAGGATGAAGCCATCTGGCAACTGACCCGGGCTCTGGAGTTGGCTCCCGGCAATGAGGAGGTTCGCAAAGAGTTACAGCGTCTCCACGCCCGACGCGATGGCAAGCTCGAGGAACGGCGATTTAAGCTGACCAGAGCGGCCCTGGGACGCATCTACGCCAGAGGCGAGGAGTACGGAAAGGCTGTTGAAGAGTTCAAGGCTGTACTCGACGATGACCCCCAGCGGATTGATGTCAGTGTAGCCCTGGCCGAAGCCCTATGGCTTGACGATAAACGGCAAGAGGCCGCAGGGACCTGTCAGCAACTGTTGAAAGACTTGCCTTATTGCCTGAAGGCCAATCTGATCCTGGCCGACATCCTGCTCAGGGCCGGCCGGGAGGGTGAAGCCCAGGCTCTGCTGCAAAGGGCTCAAGCCCTGGACCCAGAGAACACCGTAGCCCAGGAACTGTTCGGTTATCGGTCTCCCCTGCCAGCGCGGACGGTGGTCATCACCGCCCTGGAGGAGGAGGCCGTTGTCGAGGAGGAGGAAGTAGCGGAGGAGAGACGGCCGGAGGTGGCGGAGCCTGGCCTCCTGGAGGAATGGGAGGAGGCACCGGCCGAAGAGGAGCTCCCGGCCTGGTTGCAGGAGCTACAAGATAAGGCCATTGAAAAGGAAGCGGAGGCACCGGTAGTGATGATCGGTGAGGAGGAGATAGAGAAGGAGGAAGAAGTAGGTCCTTCGTGGCTGGCAGGCGAAGTACTTGAGGAGGAAAGGGCTGAGGAGGTAGGTGAGCTGGAGGAAGTACCTCAGTGGGTGCGCGAATTGCAGCGGGAGGTGGAAGAGGAAGAGGTTGCGGCTGAACCGGAAGAGGAGGTCGAGGAAAAGGAGATTCCCGATTGGTTGCGGAGGTTGCGGGAGGAGGAAGGTCCGCCTCCAGAGGAAGTCAGGGCAGAAGAGGCAGCCCCTGAAGAAGAGATCGAGGAGGAAGAGGAGATTCCCGACTGGTTACGCAGGCTGCGCCAGGAGGAAGTACCACCTCCAGTGGAAGTCAGGGCAGAGGAGGCAGCCCCTGAAGCGGCTGGGGTAGAGGCGGTGGTTGAAGCTCCGCCGGAGAAAGAGGTTATTCCTGAAGCCGAAGAGTTAACCCTGGAAGCGCCCCCCGAAGCGGAAGCCCCTCCGGAACCGGCTGCTGAGAAGATGGCTGAAAAGGTGGTTTCCCCGGAGGAGGAGATTGTCCTGGCCCCACCCCCTCCGGCCGAAGAGGCAACCGAGGAGGATCGCCTTATCTTGGCGCGGACACTGGTGGAAACCGGCGACCGGGATGCGGCCCTGGAACAGTATCGGGTCCTGGTCGAGGCTCAGTCGCCGCTGTTGGACCAGGTCGTCGTTGACCTGGAAGGCATGGCTGAAGCTGATCCCGACCATCTCATGACCCATCAGTTGCTGGGAGATGCCTACGCCAGGACTGGCCGTTTGAAGGAGGCAGTGGAAAAATATCGCTGGGTGTTGGACAGGACGTAGGACGGGTGCGAGAGCTTTTTTCAGAGGAGTCAAATTTGGCTGAAGGGAAATAGACACTATGAGTCTAGACGAATTTCAGGAACAGACCCTGGTCCTCATAAAGCCGGACGGGGTGAAACGCGGTTTGACGGGGAAGATACTGGCTCGCTTCGAGGAGGCTGGCCTGAAGATTGTGGCCCTCAAGATGGTGCAGGCCTCTCGCCAGTTTGTCGAGAACCACTATCCCAATACTCCCGAGTGGATAAGAGGCATGGGTCAGAAAACCCTGGGCAGTTACCGGAATGAGGGGAAGGATCCCTTTGAAGAAGTGGGGACCGATGATCCCATGGCTATCGGGGAGATGATCAAGCAGTGGAACATTGACTATTTGACCTCAGGTCCCATCGTGGCCGTTGTCCTGCAAGGGGTTCACGCCATCAATGTGGTGCGCAAGATGTGTGGCAATACCATACCCTTTAATGCTGAGCCGGGCACTATCCGAGGGGATTTCTCCACAGCCTCACCTATCATCGCCAATGCCCTGAAAACCTCGATCAAGAATCTGATCCATGCCGCCGGCAACCCCCAAGAGGCGAAGCACGAAATCAGGCACTGGTTCCCCGAGAGTGATTTCTGTGACTACCGAAGGACCGATGAAGTGGTGATGTTCTAGCCCCTAGCCCCTAATCCCTAATACCCTAAACCCTACTGGATCATAACTACCAGGGGAGCGTCCTTCCATAGATCCTCCAGCGCGTAATATTGGCGTTCCAAGGGGTCGAAGATGTGAATCACCACATCGCCATAGTCCATCAGAACCCAGCCCGAGGCCGGAACCCCTTCCACACCTAGAGGAACGCGGTCAACCTCCTCCAATCGCTCCATGATTTCGTCAGTTATAGCCTTGATCTGAGGCTCACTCTCACCGCTGCAGATGACGAAATAGTCAGCGATAGGGGATACAGGGCGAAGGTCCAGCATGACGATTCTGTTCCCCTTCTTGTTGGAGATGGCATCTATAGCCAATTTGGCGACTTTATCAGAGTCCAGGTCGGTTGTTTCTCCTTGTAGCTACTGATCTCGGCTCATGGGAGCCAACTTAACGACACCTTCCAGAATTATACCACCCTTTGAGAAACCAAACAAGCCCTGCCAGAGAACTCTTCTGGTCAGGGCTTGTATCTTTCGGCAAATCGGGCTAAGGAGGCGCTACAGCCTCACCACGTCGATCGCCTGAGGGCCTTTTGGTGTCTCCTCGATGGTAAACTCGACCCTGTCGTTTTCTTCCAGATTCCTGTACCCCCCACCGCGGATCCCGGAAAAGTGCACGAACACATCTTTCCTTTCTTCCTCGTCAGGGCCAGGATCTGGGGCGATGAAGCCATACCCTTTTCTAGGGCTGAACCACTTCACCGTGCCAGTTTCCCTGTTGTCGGGCATCCCCGAAGCACCTCCTTTCTTACTTTATTTCGGGGTCTTTTGTAACGCTATGGAAATAGCGAACAACTACAAATGTGGTGGCCTATAGGGACGGCAACGGTTGCCCAAATGCTCCTCAAACCTCTGGCTCCAAAAAGAAAAACCGCCAGGGCTACGTGCTGAGCCCTCGCGGTTGAAACTTCCACTCGGTTCCCAACACCGTGCTCACTACAATCAGGTCTATAATACTATAACTTACCCATATTGTCAAATAAAATCCTGATTCTGAAGTGGTAGCAGTGACTGGATCATCTGGCTCATCTTTTGCCAGTGGCTGCCCCGCCAATATACCCGCCCACACTGTGGACAAAGGCGGAACTGATCCTGGGTGCGCAACACGTAGAGGGGGATACGATCTTCGAGCGCCGCCGTATCAACCTCCTCTAAAGAGGCATTGCAAATGGGACAACGGGAGAAAGGATGGAAGGTCGTCAGGGATAGATCGGTGAAGACCTGGCGAAGCTGTTCCTGTGGATTATCGCTCTCGATGAATAGAGAGTCCAGGCCCCGGCGAGCAGCTAACTGGGTATCACGGGTAAGGAGAACCCGCCCTTCCGCGCGGGCAAGACGGGCCAACTGGTGGTCATCGGCCGGCGACAGGTAAAGGGTATCATATCCCATCAGGCGCAGCCATTTGGCCAACTTCCCCAACATCTCGTCGGCCAGGAACTTGACGACCGATCCCTCCTCACCATTAGCACCAGTGGCCACCATAGCCTGGGCCGAACTGTTGCCCTCAGGATGCTCAACCATGACAAAAACATTATACCATCATCTTTGTCTTTGACAAGGGCTTAAAGCCGTAGTAGAATAGGTTGAAGAGGCGACCGGGGTGAAGATTTGTAGCAGGTGGGGGAGTAGGCTCTAACTGATGGTTGCTCTGTTGAGGCTGATCGTCAACTATGGTCTCTGGATTCTGGCAGCATGCCTGATCGGCGTTTTGTACTACCTTCGAGTTTTCATTAAAGCCCGTGGTGAGAAGGCTCGGGCCATCTTCTCCCTGGAAAAGGAGATAGCTACCGAGAAGGCTCATCGGGCAATCTTGGCTATGGGTGGCCTGGTGGCCACCATTGGCCTTGTCAGCTTCCTGACCTTTTTTGTCACCCTACCTCCGGCTCCTAATCCAGGGGACACGGTTACCCCTGACCTGGCTCTAATTGTATCCCCAACCGATACACCCCCACCTCCCACTTTTACCCCTCGACCCCCTACTCCTACCCCTCTTCGGCCCGCCACCCATACCCCTCCGCCGCCGCCGACCCCTGTGCCCACACCTCCCTCCCCTGTTGTCACCCCCGCCCCAGCTACCTGTCCAGACCCCCTGGCCAGGATCACCTCTCCTGGGGTGAATGCACACCTGCAGGGCACGATCCAGATTCAGGGAACGGCAACCCATGAGGACTTCTGGTACTACAAGATAGAATACGGGCCAGGTGATGAGCCTCCAACCTGGACTGTGATCGGTGATCTGCATTATGAGCCGGTAGTGGATGGAGTCCTTGCGGCTTGGAATGTAGACCCTTTCCTGGCCGGAGTCTATACCCTGCGTCTCACGGTGGTGGACAAGACCGGAAACTACTCCGAACCTCGCTGCAAGGTACGGGTGACAATTGGTCAGTGAAGACCTGCTGAGGACTCAACTTCCCCCGCATCCCCTCAAGTCGAACCGAGGTCTCCCAATGGAGGTGGGGGTGATGGGTTGAGGTCTCCTGACCTCGACTCTGGTGGCGGGAGTGGGCATGGTGGAGGCGGCGCATCTGGCCAACTACGCCGCTGGTCTGGTGGTGCGCAAGCTGGGCAACGCTACCACTACACAGAAAGAATTGGCTTGGGCCATCGAGAATTGGTCTTGACTTTACCCATATCCTGAAACCCACGCTGTCAGGCGTGGGAGCATCACAGCTTGCCCAGGCTTCGGTTCCCTGGGTTAGCTGTGACCACTCCCGTCGGCTTACGCCGAGGGTTTCTAATCTTGCTTCGGTTCCCCAACGGGCGGGCCAGTTCCGCGAGGGAGGCGCGGCATTCCCCATCGTCGGCTGAGGCACGCACGGCGTCTAATGCGGCCTGCAGTTTTCGAGGTAAACTGGCCATCGTCTCATTGCTCCAGCCCAAACGAAAAAGACGACAACACAGCGCCGCACGCGCCTGTTTATGTTGTCGTCTCGGTATTCCCCGGCTCTTTGAGACAAGGAGAGGGGGAGATGGGGAGACAGGGTGCAAAGGGAATCGTCTCCTTGTCTCCAGGTCTCCCTGTCAGCAGTTGTCCCTGTGCCTCAAGGGATGCCGGGGTTCGTCTCTATTTGGGACAAGGTGAGGGGGAGACAAGGAACAAGAGAAACATTCTCCTTGTCTCCTTGTCACCGTGTCTCAGAAGGTGGGCTCTGGCACGTTCAAGTGGGCCAGGATCTCGTCGCCCTTTCGGCTCGTCCCTCCCAGGTAGGTGATGCTTTGGGCCACGATCTCGGTCGCCGTCCGCCCCCTGGAGATGTCGCGGCTCTGCAGCCAGCCCGTCACACGCACGCGGGTCCCCTTCTGCAGGTAAGCGTGGTCAAGGGTGAGCAGCAGCCGTTCCAGGAGGCTGTTGGCGTAGCGGACGACCGTCACGAAGTCAGCGTTGTTGCCGTACTTGGCTGGCAGCGAATCGGGGCGGGGGATGGCCAGCCGGAAGGATAGCTTCAGCTTCCCACCCCTTCGCTCAAGCTTTGGGTTCTCCGTCAACGCCCCTTCGACCTGTATGACGTTCATCAGGTGTCTCCCACCTTCCAGACTGCGAGATGGGCCCAAAATGCAGAAACGGGGGTCGGCAATAAAGCCTACCCCCGTTTGGAGCCCCCTTGCGATTTTTATTATAGCATACATAACCGAAGGAGGCAAGCTTGCTCTTTCGTTCCGTCTGAGGTATAATGACTGCAAAGCCAACCCCCGGGGCAAAGCGCGTCTTTGCCCTGGACCCCCCACCAAGCACCGATCGCGCCCCCGTGACCGACGATCGGTGCTTACTTTTACTTCGGCCAC
>JBHIDP010000038.1:0-16536 GCA_046760185.1 Anaerolineae bacterium | reverse complement strand
CCGGAAGATTCTGTTCAGTCTCCTGATCTTCTGTGGATTCAACCTTCTACCTCCCGTAAGTATTCACCTTGTCACTCTGAGCGGAGCGAAGAGTCTCCCCCGTCCTCTGCAAAGCGGGGCCGCGGAGCTCAGAATGACAACAAGGTGAACAGTTACTCCCTCCCTATACCAAGAGCTTTCTCGAAAAGTTCCGAGAGCTATCCTATGAAGCGGACGACCTCCTCAAGTGGGCGTCGCCGTCGGCCACCAGCCGCTTCCTTGAGCGGGTAACCAATAGGGATGACAGCGAGCGGCCAGAAACGTTCTGAGAGCCCCAGCGCCTCGGCCAGGGCCTCCTCTCGAAATTCACTGACCCAACAGCTTCCTAGACCCAATGCCGTTGCCGCCAGGAGGATGTTCTCAGTCGCGGCCGCCGTGTCCTGGACGGTGTAGAGATCAGCCAGGCGCTGGCCTCGTCGTGCTCCAGATCGCTCCGGTTCGCCGCAGACGACAATCACCACCGGAGCTTGAGCCACGAAATCCTGTCGCAAGGCGGACTGCGCTATCGCCTTCCTCACCTTCGCATCCTTGACCACAACGAAATGCCAAGGCTGCCGATCCCCGGCCGTCGGAGCGGTTATGGCCGCCTCCAAAATCCTTTCCACCATCTGCGGTGGGACCTCTCGCTCACTGTCGAAATGGCGAACGCTACGCCTCTTCTGCACAGTTTCCCAAAAATTCATCACCTTTCCCCTCAGAACGCCCGGAGCGTGTTGCCAAACCAGAGGGTCACCTCGGTTCAGCGCTGTTGTAGAGGATAATCTTCCCTTCCCCCTCCAGCACCAGCTCATGGCGCTGGTTGTACATCTCCACCTGCAACCTCACGATTCCCCCTTCCAGCTTCTCCTTGGGAATCTTCTCGATGATCTCCCAGGTAGTGGTTACCGTGTCACCGGGGGCTACAGGACCCTTGAAACGCACGGTCTGTTCCAGGTAGGGCCCGGCCGCGCCGGCAAAGTAGTTGCCGAGCACACCGGCCATAATGCCTACGGTCAAGGGGCCGTGCACGATGCGGTGGCCATAGCGGGACCGCCTGGCGTATTCCTCATTGGTATGCAAGGGATGGAAATCACCGAACAGACCGGCCGCCAACACCAGATGGGTTTCTGTTACAGTGACTGAGTGGCTGAAGCGATGTCCCACTTCAACATCGTTAAAGCCCGGCGGGTTGAACATTACCCCTCACTCCCACCTCTTCCCCGATACTCCGCAGGCAGATGCCTCTCCGGCTGACCGATATATTTGGAACCGAGGGCCTCAGGGATCACCCGCAGCGGGACCCCCTCCCTGATCTCCTCCACCACGTGGGCGATGATGCCGGGCATGACAGCCATGGCTCCTATGCCAGCCATCTCCAGAGGATCAAAGCCCATCTCGGTCATGATGCAGGCCATCATGCCATCAATGTTAATAGGCAGCTTCTTGCCGCTGATCTTGACGAAGGCCTGCTGGATGGCTTCGTACAGTTGACACTTTTCGCCCCACATCCCGTTATCCTCGGCCACTTTGCGCAGGGCCTGGGAACGCATGTCGTACTCCTTGTGAGTGGGATGGCCCAGGCCAGGGATACGTCGCCCTTCAGCCAGATATTGTTGTACCACGCGGCGGGCCGCCTCCTCCCTGGTCAATCCCTCCTCCTGCATCAGGTCGTAGGCAGCCAGGATGATTTCGGCCGACTCCTGGGGGGAGACGGTGTTGGAGCCCATGGTCAGGATGGCGCTGGCGATGCCGGGGATTGGGGATTCAGGGAAGGCCGAAGCGGTGAAGCGCGCCGCTGGTGTGTGGGAGGCAATGAACTGATGATCCGGCATGCAACAGAGCAAAGCGTCCATCACCCGAGCTTGCTCCCTGGTGGGCAGTTCCCCCCGGATGGTCAGCCAGCACATCTCGGCATAGGTCAGATTCTCGCAGATTTCCTCAATAGGGTAGCCCCGAATGAGGACCTTGTGGGGGGCCACATAACTGATCTTCGTCCGCCAGTAGTCGCTCCAGTCGCCTGACTTGAAATATTTCCCCAACTGTCGCAATTTACTCTCCCCCATAACGAGCTTCATCCCTCCTCTTCACAGCCCCGGGATATTGGAGTGCAGGCTTCGTCCTGAGGCCTGTCCTGAGCGAAGTCGAAGGGCTCAGCCCGAAGGGCGCAAGCCTGCCAAAAGCGGCCTGGCGTCCGCACTCCCATGGCTAACTACTCTTCGTCAATGGCATTGAAACGAGCTGATGGCAGGTCAGTCGGAACAATCCCGGCCAGGCGCCGGGCCATCTCCTTGCGGCTTTCCAGGTCGTAGTTTTGCAGGACAGCGATCCTCTCCGCCTCGGGGGAGCCGCCGCCATGCACCGAGGCAACCAGCATGAAGGCCCCGTAGCGGGAGGTAGTCATATCCTCCAGCAGGCGGAAGCAACGAATGCGCTGCTCCACCGATACACCAGCGGCCCCGGCCAGGTACTTCTTCAGGTACTCACCCGTCTCCTCGCTCAGGTAATCCTTCTCAGAGGGCATGGTAGCTAAAAGCCCTCCGGCAATGTCCTGGGCCAGTTCATACTCGTGGTGGAGGTTGGTACCGGCATAGTACTTGCCTATGTTGGAGTAGATGGTATCCGGCAGGTAGGTCCCGGAAGGCTGTTGGGTGCCTCGCATCGAGGCCGCCATGCCACAGGCGTAGACCATCTCGGCTACCATGATCATGTCTGTCAGCTTCTGTCGGATGTGAGAGGCCCGGGCCACACCGTTGTACTCGGCGATGAGAGCCGTGCCCCCGATGAGAAGGTCTGACATGGCCGGTTTACAGCCGGTGTAGCTGTGCCGATGATAGTTGGCGAAGAGAGCGGCCAACTGGCCAGCGTACTGCCACTCTCCACACATGAAGACCCGTTCCCACGGAACGAAAACCCCGTCGAAAATGGTCATCGAGTCAACCACCCCCCATTGCGAGGAGAGGGGCTTTTCGAAGAGGGGACGATCACCGGGAGCGGTGGCGCGGCAGATCAACTTGATGCCAGGGGCATCGGCCGGGATGGCGAAGCTGACCGCATAGTCAGCATCCTCCTCGACCATGGCCCGAGTGGGCATGACAATCAGGTCCTCGGCGTAGGGGGCAGCCGTATTGTGGGCCTTGGCCCCCTTGACGATGATGCCATCGGCCTGCCTCTCTACCACATGCAAATACAGGTCCGGGTCAGGCTGCTGATGGGGGCGCAGGGAGCGATCACCTTTGACATCGGTCATGGCCCCGTTCATGGTCATGTCGTTTTCTTGAACATAGGCCAGGTAATCGTTGAAGCGCTTGTGGTAATCGGTGCCGAGCTCCTGATCCATGTTGTAGGTGACCACCGATAGCGCATTCATGGCATCAATGCCCATGCAACGTTGGATGCAGCCTCCTGTCTGTTGACAGTAGAGCCGGGTCATGTTGACCTTTTTAACCAGATCGTCGGTGCTTTGGTGGACGTGGGTGAAGCGGTTGATGGTCTCACCAGTCAGATGAGACCTGGCCGTCAAAACCTCTTCGTAGCGAGGGTCGTGGGGCAGGTCATAGGTCAGGGAAATGACGTTGATGCCAGCCCGGATACGGGGGTCACGGGTGGGCTTCACCTTCTCGCCGTACATGTAGACCGTCTGATTCATGCTGTCCAACTTCTCAATGTATTCCTTTGAAGTGCGCATATGTTCCCTCCCCTTCTTACTCTTCAACCGCAACCTTGGCTTTTCGCCGCAACTTTTTGATCCATAGGTCTCGCATTGGCTGCCCACTGGCCCGTCGTCGAGTCATCAGGATCTCGGCCATGATGGCCAAAGCGATCTCCTCCGGAGTCTCAGCCCCCAGATCCAGCCCGATAGGAGCGTAGATGCGAGCTACCCTCTCCTCACCAATGCCATCCCTCTGCAGGTTCCGCAGGGTCATCCCCACCTTGCGGCGACTGCCGATCATGCCGATGTATCCCGCCGCAGAGTCAATGACCTGGCGTAGCACCACCTCGTCGAACTTGTGACCTCGGGTGATGATTACCACGCAGGTGGCGGGGGTCAGCCGTACCCCTCGTAGCGCCTGGGCGAAATCAGCCACGATGAGGTTTTCGACTTGAGGGAAGCGCTCGGGCGTGGCAAAGTTGGGGCGATCGTCAATAACGGTCACGGAAAAACCAAGCATAACTCCCAGTTGGGCCAGCGGCACGGCGATGTGTCCACCCCCGGCGATGATGAGAGTGGCCCGAGGCTGGATGATGTCAATGAAGATGTCCAGGTCCCCCTGGCCCGGCCTGGTGGAAACGATAGCTCCCGCCCCCACCACCTGGTAGCCCAACAGCCTGGCCTCCCCTTCTTCCAGAGCCTGCAAAGCATCGCCGATGACCGACTCCACCCGAAAGACTGTGCTCTCGGCAACTGCCAACTTTGAACCATCGGGGCCAAGAAGAGCTATGGTCCCTACCCTGTCACGATCGGCCCGCACCACGGTGATCAAGGCCGCCTGCCGTCCCTCCGCCGTTGTGCGGCCAGCGGCCTCGAATATCTCCACCACATCTTGCCCATCAAGGCCCAACACCTCGACAAAGACGTCGGCGTCGCCGCCGCAGGTCATACAGACTTCGACCTGGCTCTCGCGCAGAGTGTAGCTCAGGAGGCGCGATACCCCATCCTGCAGAGCCTCTTGAGCCTCGACCATGACGTTGACCTCAAGTCCCCCGCCACCGATGGTACCGACTATAGAACCGTCACGGCGGACCAACATCTTGGCCCCTGCCTCCCGCGGCGTTGAGCCCTGAGCCCGCACTACCGTAGCCAGGGCCACCGGCTCTCCCCTTTCCAGCGACTGCACCAGGGCCTCAAGAACCTCTATCTTACCCCCTCCTCAAGCTCTTTTGGTATCTACCGTTCCTCCAGAACTCCCAACCCGTTCAGTATCTTCTCCGGGGTGATAGGCAGGCTGGTAACCCGCACCCCCACGGCGTCATAGACGGCGTTGGCGATGGCGGCCAGCGTTTGGGCCACGACCCCCTCGCCCACCTCCTTGGCTCCGAAGGGACCCTTGGGCTCGATGCTGTCAACAGGTCCCCCTTCTGTTTGCGGTGTGTCCAGAGAGATAGGCAGCCTGTAGTCCATAAAGGACGGGTTGAGCACCTGCCCCCCCTCAAGGATCAACTCCTCACTCAAAGCCTGTCCTTGTCCCATAGACACACAGCCGTGAACCTGCCCCTCCACGATCATCGGATTGAGTGGAAATCCGCAGTCATGGTAGGTCGTAGCCTTCACCAGCTTCACTATTCCGGTGGCGGTATCCACCTCCACTTCCGCCACCTGGGCCGCATAGCCGTAGGCATCGGTCCAGCGGCCCTTTGCCTTGGCCAGGCTTGGGTGACGATCAACACCGGGTACGTTCGGCCGATAACCTCGACCGATGACGGGGTTACCGCCGTTCTTCCTGATACTGGTCTGTACCGCCTCGGCCACCGACATGCCCCACTCCGGCCGGCCACGGTGGAAAATGCGTCCCTCCCTCACCTCCAACTCCTCGACCGCTGCATCCAACTGGTCACTGGCTACCTCCAGGAGCTGCCGTTTGGCGTCGGCTGCGGCCAGCCGCACCGCATCGCCCGTGACAAAGGCCCCACCGCTGAGAAAGCTCCCCATATCCACCGGCGCAAGCTCGGTGTCAGCCGAGACCAGGCGGATATCCTCCAGGCGCAGGCCAAGCTCCTCGGCGGCGATCTGGGACAGGGTGGTCTCGGAGCCCTGGCCCATCTCCACCGAACCGGTGAAAAGGGTAGCCCCCCCGTCGTCGTGCATCTTTATGACCGCGGCCGAGGCGAAGGGATAGAAGGCCGAACCACTGAACATGGCTGCCGTTGAAATGCCAACCCCTCGTCTGACCTCGCCCCGGCGTAGGTCAGCAGCCCTATCGCTACCGGGCCTGCCCCGCTTCCCTCTCCAACCAGACACCTGAACCGCTTTGCTAATAGCATCCTTCAAACCGCAACTGTCCAGCCTATCCCCGTTGGGCAAGACCTCCCCCACCTCCCTGGCATTCTTCAGCATGATCTCCACCGAGTCCAGGCCCAAATCCTCGGCGATCATGTCCAACTGGGAATCAATGGCGAAACGGATCTGAGGGGCACCGTGACCCCGCTGGGGGCCTCCTACCGGGTTATTGGTGTAGACGGAATAACCTTCGTACGACAGGTTAGGCACCCGATAGACAGGGATAGTCCAGCCGTAGAAGAGGTATATCACCACCGGCCCCGTCCCTCGATAGGCTCCGTTATCAACGATAACCCTGATATCCTGAGCCAGCAATGTGCCATCTCTCTTGACCCCGGTCTTTAGCTCGATGAAGGTCGGGTGCCTCTGCCTAGTGGTGGTGAACACCTCCTCCCTGGTCAACTCTATCTTCACCGGCTTGCCGCTCTTCCTGGAAAGGAGGCAGGCGCAAATCTCAAAAGGGTACAGGTCCTGTTTCCCCCCAAAGGCTCCCCCGACATAGCTCTTATGCACTCTCACCTTACTGACCGGCATCCCCAGAACCCTGGCCAGGATGTACCGTTTGTAGAAGATGCCCTGGTTGGTGAACCAGACGTGCATCGTCCCGGTGGCATCATAGCTGGCCACACAGGCATGAGGTTCCAAGGCACAATGCGAGGTGGGGGCAGTCTCGAATCTATCCTCTCTGATGTGGTCCGATTGGGCGAAGCCTCTCTCTATGTCGCCGAAGCTAACCGATGTTCGACCACTGATGTTGTTGAGTTCATAGTAGGCCTCGGAGGTACGGGTCCTCCTGGCTCCCCATTCCTCCCAGATGGAAGTGCCAGCGTACTCCTCATCATGCACCCTGGGGGCGTCCGGCTTCATGGCCTGGAAGGGATCGAAAACGGCCGGCAGGATCTCGTACTCGACACGGATAAGCTCCAGCGCTTCCGCGGCGATGTCCTCGTCAATGGCAGCCACGGCGGCGACCTCATCTCCTACATAGCGTACCTTATGTTGGGCCAGGGGGTACTGATCGGCCGGATATCTTGGTGTGTCCAGAAAGGCAAACCTCATACCGGCCGTCTCTTTGCCGGTGATGATCGCTTTGACACCGGGCAACGATTCAGCCTGACTGGTATCAACGTGCAAAATCCGAGCGTGGGGATGAGGACTCCTCAGGATTTTGCCGTACAGCATACCCGGCCGGTGTACATCAGCCGTGAACTGGGCCCGGCCAGTGACTTTCCCCACCCCATCAACACGGGGCAGGCTCTTACCGACTACGGAGTAGCTCGTTATTCTCTCACTCCCTTCAACCTGGAGAGGGGCAAGCCCTCTCCCTACTCGTACTCGATCAGGTGCTTGTAGGAACCTTCCGGGTCCATATAGCGCAGCTTGTCACCCAAAACGGCCAGGATGATCTGGATATCCCCCTCCAGGGCAGGGTCGCGGAGGGCGGCCAGTTCTTTGGCCATTTCCAGCATACCTTTCAGTTTGGCAACGATCTCTTCATGTTCCATTTCAGTCTATCCTCTCCCGTTTGGCTCCGCCGACTACATGGCGCACCCTTTCCAGCCCCTTCTTCCGCTCATCGGTCCAGCGGCGGGTTTTGAAGATGAAGCGTTCTAAGGTGCCATAGGGCACCTCCTCTACGGCCATGCTGACGCCGGTATTACGACGAAGCTCTTCCTCGATCTGAGCTATCCTCTGTTTCTTCAGATCGTCTGCCAAGGGGATGTTCTTGAACTCCAAGGAAATGGTCACCTGTTCCCGACCACGGTCGTCAACCCAGACCCGCCCGTTGTATTCATCCACCTCCTCGTAGGCGAAGATCACCGCATCCACGGCTTCAGGCCAGACATTCTGGGTCTTTATCTTCATCATATCGTCGTAGCGGGCGATAGTGCCAGCCTCCAGGCAAGCGGTAGGCCGCCCGCAGTCACACTCCTTGTGGGAGAGGTAAATGACACGGTCTTCGGTCCTGAAGCGGACGAGAGGTGACCCCTCGCGGTTCAGATTGGTCAACACCAACTCTCCTTCCTGGCCAGAGGAAACAGGTTCCCCGCTCTCCCGGCCCAAGACCTCGAAGAGAGTGTTCCACTCATCCATGTGCAGACAGCCCCTTCGGCCTTCATAGACAGCGCCCTTTTCGCAGTCGCCAGCAGCCAGGCCACCTTGCTGTGTGTTTCCGTAGAGTTCGTGGATCTTAGCTCCCCACACCTCCTCCATCTTCTCCGCCCAAGTGATGGGATAGGCTTCGGTGGCGATCATGATCGTCTTCAGATGGGGGAAGGCTTTCCTGGGTTCAAGACCCATCTCCTGGCACAGGATTGTCAGGTGGGAGAGATAGGCTGGGGTGACCAACAGACCGACTGGATCGAACTTCTTCATGTAGGTTTCGATCTTGGTCTTGGTATCATAGGGGGCTATGGGGAAAGCGTTAGCTCCAAGCTTGTAGGCCCCCAGGAAGGCTCCCTGTGGCCCGGAGTTAGTGCCCAGGGGCCAGGTGAGCAGCAATTGGTCACCCTTGCGCAGGCCACAACGGTAGTACCAGTTAGTCCAGGCGCTGCCGCCGAACTCCACGTCCATACGGGTCATGGCGTAAACCTCCTGCCCAACGCCAGAGGTGCCACTGGTGAGGATCACCATGTTTATCTTGTCCTCGGACACACAAAGGCGCGAGCCGTAGGGAGGGTTCTCTGCCTGATCCTCCAACAGGTCGCGCTTGGTCAAAAGGGGCAGCCGCCGCAGGTCATCGGCACTCTTGATGTCTTCAGGCCTGACCTTTGCCTTATCGAACCGCCGTCGGTAGAAAGGGCTGTTATGGTAGACGTACTCCATCTGATATTTTAGCCTCTTAAGCTGAACAGCAAGGAGTTCCTCCCGAGTGGCAGTATCCAGGTGGGGATACATCGGCGAAGGTTGCACAGACATCTCAGAACGCCTCCTCTCTCCTCTCTTTCGCCTGCCTGTAGGCTTTCATAGCCTCTATGATCTGGACATACCCCGTGCAACGACACAGATTGCCGGTAATAGCTAACCTCATCTCCTCCTCCGCGGGGTGAGGGTTTTCATCAAAGAGGGCTTTGCTGGCCAGGATCATGCCGGGTGTACAGAAACCGCACTGCAAAGCTCCACGTTCGATGAAAGCTTTCTGTAGAGGGTGCAGGTCATCTCCCACAGCCAACCCCTCGATGGTGGTAATCTCTTTCCCCCTGGCGTCCATGACCAGCATCAGACAGGAGGTGACCGGCCGGCCATCCAGAAGGACGGTGCAGGCCCCACAATCCCCTTCGTCGCACCCTCTCTTCGTCCCGGTCAGTCCTAGCTCATTTCTGAGAACCTCCAAGAGGGTGCGATGCGGCTCTACCGCCAGTTCATGAACCTCGCCGTTCACTTTAAGAGTTATCAACTGTTTCACACTCATGCACCTTTATAGAGGGACCAGTTAGAACTCATACAATCGGAGTCGAGGCTTTCCCTGGCACCTGCGCGCCAGGGCAGGTGAGCCGGAAAACCGCCTGAAGGCTTCGTCCTTTACACGCAGTTCGCCTATTGCCCGCTGGCCCACGCCGTCGGTTGAGCGGCGGCCTGAGCCTGTCGAAGGGTAGGCTGAAAGCCATATCGAAACCACGGCGCGGGTGTGCCGCTCTACAGACTGCGTGTAACGTCGTGAGCCCTTCGTCCCGCTCAGGGCGGGGCTCAGCCGAACGGCTCGATTCCATTGTCCGAACTTTAATTGTGTTGTCTATTAGCTACGACCAGAGCCTGATTGATGGCCTGCCTGGTCATGACTTTGATCATCTCACGCCGGTACTGAGCCGAACCGCGCACGTCAGATATGGGGCTGGCCTCCTCCGAAGCCATCTGAGCGGCCCTGTCCAACAATCCCTCCCCAACCGGCTGACCTCTTAGAAGCTCCTCCGCCCTCCGAACCCTGATCGGCGTGGGAGCCACCGAGCCGAGGGCTATCTTTATCTCGCCCACGACATCAGAACGACCGTCGAGGGTGACCACCACCGCCACGTTAACGATGGCAATGTCCATCATCCTCCTGATGCCGTGCTTCAGATATACACCACCAGTGCGCGAGGGGCTGACAGGCACCCTGATCTCGGTCATGACCTCATCGCGGTGCAAAGCCGTCTGGCCGGGGCCGGTGAAGAACTCCTCCAGGGGCAGCACCCTCTCGCCCTCTGTACCATTCAGTCGAACCTCAGCACCCAATCCGAGCAGAGCTGGAGCGGTCTCGGCACAGGGAGAGGCCCGACAGAGGTTTCCCCCTAGCGTGGCCAGATTGCGTATCTGAAGCGAGGCCAACTGACTGGCAGCCTGGGCCAGCACAGGGGCTTTCTCCCGCACCAGCGGGGAGGTCTCCACAGCCCGAATGGCGGTCAGAGCACCGATACTTAACCAGCCATCCTCATCCTTGATGAAACCCATATGCGGGATGGCTTTTATGTTGACTATGAAGTCCGGAGTGATCTCCCTTCTCTTCATAGCCACCAACAGATCGGTACCGCCAGCCAAAACCTTCGCTCTGTCCCCGTGCTCAGCCAGCAGTGCCACCGCTTCTTCAATTGTACAAGGCTCAAAGTACTCAAATTTCCTCATCGGGGATTGACAAACAGGGTCAAGTATGGTACAATCGTAGTTGGTTAGTCGACTGTCGACAATCGACTGCTACTGGATATTCTACCATGTTCTGGCAGCGATGTCAATAGCCAGATTGAACTCTTGAAAAATCAGACGGTCTGGATTACAATTGTTTAACGGGCGACCACAGTCGGGGGCAATCCCCTCCAAGCAAGAAATCCAACTTAATGTAAGAGGGGAGGTGGCTATGGAACAGTCACCATTTCAACCAGTTGATCAAGAATCCCTTCCCAACCAAGTCGTTTCGAGCATCCGTCACGCCATCCAGATCGGGGTTCTCAAGCCAGGTGACCGTTTGGTTGAGATGGAGATCGCTGAACAGATGGCCATCAGCCGTGCCCCCGTTCGTGAGGCTTTGCGTATACTTGAACGGGATGGCCTTGTCGTAACTATACCCCGAAAGGGCACTTTCGTCAACGAATTGAGCATCGAAGATATCAAAGAAATCTACAGCCTGAGGAGTGTCCTGGAGGGATATGCCATCAAACTGGCCATCGAGAATGCAGGCCCGGATGACATCCGACGCCTCAACGATTTGTTCACCCAGATGATCAACGCCGCCCAAAAGGGGGAGACCGAAGAGCTGGTCGAGCGCGACATAGAATTCCATCGGCTGATCTGTGAGCTATCAGCTCACAAACGGCTGCTGGAGGACTGGGCACGCATGAATGCCCAGCTTCGCCTGTTCCTCACCATCAAGGATCGCATGTACGATGATCCCCGCGAGATAGCAGAAACTCATAGACCGGTCCTGGAAGCCATGCGAAAAGGGGATCTGGATCAGGCTGAAAAGGTCATCAAGGAGCATATCACCCAGGCCGGGGAGTTAGTGGTAGCCAGGATGATTCAGGAGGAAGAAGAACCAGCCGTATCTTGACAAAGCGAGCATCAACGCCAGGAGGTATGGATTATGCTCACAGCCGATGATGTAAAAGGGGTTATGGTGGCCATCGTAACCCCCTTCGATGAAGACGAGCAACTGGATGAGGATGGGCTGCGAACCCTGACCGAGCAGCTTATAGATAGCGGCGTACACGCCATCATGACCACTGGTGGCAACGGCGAGTTTCCTCATCTGCTACGTGAGGAGAAGAAAAGGGTGACGGGCATCGTGGTCGAGACATCTCGCGGGCGAGTGCCGGTCATCGCCGGCACCGCGGCCTGTAGCACCAGGGAGACCATCCTGCTCACTCAGGATGCTAAGGAGGTGGGAGCCGACGCAGCCATCGTTACTTCCCCCTACTACTTTGCGCTCCCCGAAGATGTCCTCTATCAGCACTACAAGGACATTGCCACCAATGGTGGCTTGCCGGTGGTGATCTACAACAACCCCCTCTACACCGGCAACAACCTGAAACCGGAGCTAGTCGCCCGCCTGGCCGAAGTTGAAGGGATCATCGGCCTGAAACAGAGCAACGATGATTTGGGTCAACTGGTCGAGGTCATCCGTCTGGTTGACGACAGCATCTCCATCTGCACCGGGATTGACAGCCAGTTCTACGCCAGCCTGTGCATGGGTGCGCGTGGCATCTTCTCCACGGCAGCCTGCGTCGTGCCCTGCCAGATGGTCGAGCTGTACAACGCGGCCATGGAAGGGCGCCATCAAGAAGCTCTGGCCATACATATGAAGTTGCAGGTCCTCAACCGCTTCTTAGAGTACGACCCTGGCTACGTAGGCCCCTGTAAAGAGGCGCTGAACATGCTGGGCTTACCGGCAGGGCAGGTCAGGAGGCCCATGCCGCAGTTGACCGTTGAAGAGCGGAATGGCGTTCGAAAGGCTTTGGTCGAGATAGGGTTGCTTTGATTGGGAGGCGATGTGAGCTATGTGAAACCTTCCTCCCCCGGCAATGATCAGAGGCAAGTTGATCCCATCACCTTCTCGGTAGTCTTTCACCGCTTGCAGACCATCAACAAGGAGATGGGCATCACCATGATGCGCACCTCTCGTTCCCAGATCTTCGCCGAGGTACACGATTTCTCCTGTGCCATCTGCGACTGGTCGCCCCGTATCGTGGCCCAGGTGGATGGCATTCCCTCCCATACCGCCTCATCCATGATCGCCGCCAAAGCTATCGCCGAGCGCTTTGCCGGCGATATCCATCCTGGTGACATCTTCCTCATCAACGATGCCTACACCGGTGGTACTCACCTGGCTGACATCACCGTCATCAAACCTATCTTCTACCAGGATGAGCTCCTCTTCATGGCTATCAATCGGGCTCACCACGAGGACGTGGGCGGTATGACGGCTGGCAGCTACTCCCCCCTGGCCACCGAGATCTTCCACGAGGGGATAAGGATCCCCCCTGTACGCATCTACCGTGACAACAGGCCGCTAAGGGACGTGGTTGAACTGATCAAGATCAACACCCGCCTGCCGGAGATGCTCTGGAGCGATATCCGGGCCCAGGTGGCCTCCTGCGATGTGGCAGAGGTGCGGCTGATGGAGATGGTGGAGGAATACGGCGTGGAGACCATGAAGCTTATCATGCAGGAGATCCAGGAATATGCCGAAAGCGGCATGAGGGCAGCCATAGCTCAGGTCCCTGATGGGGTCTACATAGGGGAGAGCTTCCTGGATGACGATGGTTTCGATGCCAAACAGGTGAATGTCAAGGTCACCCTGACGGTAGAGGGTGACGAGATGAAAGTGGACTTCGCAGGGACCCATCCACAGACCAAGGGGCCTATCAACAGCCCTTTGGCAAACTCGGCCACGTCGGTCTATGTCGCTATCCTGACCACCATCGGGCGGGAGGTGCCCCGTACTGAGGGTGCATACGTCCCCATCAAGATCACCGCTCCCGAAGGGTGTCTGGTCAATCCTCTCCCTCCGGCTCCGGTGGCTAGCGCTACATTGGACACAGCCTGTGCCATTCTGGAGGCTATGTGGATGGCTCTGGCCCAGGCCGTGCCGGACCGGGTGCCGGCCGGCTGGAACCGGAAGGCAGGCCCTACTTTCACCGGCATAGACCCCCGCAACGGCCGGTTCTTCATCCAGTTCTGCTTCTGCGGTATGGGTGGGGCCGGGGCCATGCCGGACGCCGACGGCATAAGCTACATCTCCGACGGGATTGACCTGGGCGGTCTCCTCTCCCCCAACATCGAATCAATGGAGATTCAATGTCCCCAGATCAACGAGGTTCACCAGTTCCTGACCGACTCCGGAGGGCCCGGCCAGTACCGGGGTGGGCTGGGAGTGCACTATAAGATCAGGTGGCTCGCCCCGGAGGTCAACGCCTCGATGCACGGCGATGGCCTCCTAAACCGACCCTACGGCCTGTACGGTGGACAACCAGGCATGGCCAATAGGCCCATCATCAACGAAGGAGGCCCGGATGAGATCATCATGCCCGGCAAAGGGGTCTTCAAACTTAAAGAAGGGGATACTTACACCCTCTACGCCTCCGGAGGTGGAGGTTGGGGAGACCCTCTGGAGCGGGATCCGGAGAAGGTGAGGGAGGATGTGCAGAACGAGTTTGTATCGCTGGAAAGTGCAGAGCGGGACTACGGAGTAGTGTTGAGCCATTCCCTGGAGGTTGACTATCAGGCCACGGATGCCCTGCGGGCCAGGTTGCGGGAGGAGAGAGGAGCAGATTGGTGAAGAGAGTAGCCGTTTTGGGGGCTGGCAACGGCGGCATGACTATCTCGGCCCACCTGGCCATAGATGGACATCAGGTGCGGCTCTATGACCTTCCCCGCTTTGCTGCCAACCTGAAGCCTATCCAGGAGCGGGGAGGTATCGAGATTTCCGGCGTGGAGAAAGAGGGGTTTGGAAAGCTGGAGGCAGTTACCTCCGACATCGGGGAAGCAGTCTCCGAGGCAGAGATCATCCTCAACCCCGTTCCTGCCTTCGCTTTCCAGACCTTTGCTCAAACGGCCGCGCCCTATCTGGAGGATGGACAGATTATCGTGGTCATGGGCAAAGGGGGTGGGTCTATCACCTATGCTCAAGTCCTTAAGGAGACGGGGGTCAGCAAGGATGTCGTCTTAGGGGAGACCAATACCCTGACCCACGGCTGCCGCAAGATCGGGCCGGCTGCGGTGACAGTCTACGGCATCATTCAAGAGAATGTGGTTGGAGCCTTTCCGGCCAAGAACACCGACAAAGTGGTAGCGGCCATGAAGTCCCTCTTCCCCAGGCGCGATTTTCGGCGCGCTCCCAACATCTTCGAATGTATCCTGCTGGACTTCAACGCCATCACCCACACGGGGCCTATGATCTGCAACGCGGCTCGCATTGACTCCGGCTACGGCAAGGATGAATTCCACCTCTTTGGTCGGGATGAGAACCCTCCCGCCGTCTGCAACATCATCAAGGCTGTGGACCGGGAGCGAATGGCCTTGGCCCACGCCCTGGACATTGAGGCTCGTACCCTGGAGGAGGAGCACATCCGCAATAAATACAACCCGGGCTACGCCGGTGACAAGGTCCTGCCCATGTACGAGTCAATGCATACCGAGAAGCTGGAAAAAGTTCCGGGGCCCTACACCCTGAAAGCGCGTCACCTGACGGAGGATGTCCCCTACGGTCTGGTCACCTGGGCCTCTCTGGGTCGCATGCTGGGCGTACCCACACCCACCTCGGAAGCGATCATCACTCTGGCCTCCCTGCTGAACGAGGAGGACTACTGGGAGAGCGGCCGCACAGTGGAGAAGATGGGGATCAACTCAACCTGGAGCAAGGAACGGTTGAAGGAATTCCTTGAAGAAGGGAAATAGGAGGTCATATCAATGTCTGGTTTCCGACACCCTGATCTCATCTCCCTCAGGGATTATAATGCGGAGGACCTTCGCCTTATTTGGGAGGTCTCCCTTGACTTGAAGCGAAAGTACAAGCAGGGGGTGCGACCTGACCTTCTTAAGAATAAGACACTGGCCATGATCTTCAACATGCCCTCTACCCGCACCAGCATCTCCTTTGAAGCGGCCATGACCCAGCTCGGTGGTCACGCCCAGTACCTCTTCCCTGACCGTATCTGGGCTGCCAAGGCCAACGAGACCTGGGCTGACACGGTGGGGGTCATCGGCCGCTTTGCCGATGGGATGTGTGGGAGGGTAGCTTCCTCGGCCGAGCTGGAGGAGGCAGCGGCCCTCATTGATATCCCGGTCATCAATGCCTCCACTGCTGAGGAACACCCCTGCCAGGCCCTGGCCGATTTCCAGACGGTACAGGAGAAGAAAGGGGATCTGCGCGGGCTGAAGTACGTCTTCACCTGGGCCTGGCGGTCAGCCAGCCCCCCGATGGGCCTGCCTAACTCCAGCCTCTACATGGCCTCGCGCCTCGGTGTACATTTCGTGCTGGCCTGCCCGGAGGGGTATGAACCGGAGGATCACGTCTGGAGAAAAGCCCAGGAGGAGGCCGCCCTATCAGGGGCCAGGCTGGAAATCGTGCACGACATGAAGGAGGCCGTCCAGGGAGCCGACATCATCAACGTCTACTGCTGGGCCTCACCTCAGGTCTTCAAGGAGAAGTTCAAGGACACAGATGAGAAAGCCCCAGTCGGCAAAGCACCCCATGTCCTTAAGCCTGAGAAGTATCGGCATTGGATAGTAGATGACGACGTGGTGGCCCTGGCCAGACCTGATGTTAACGTTATGCACTGCATGCCCGCCGCCCGTGATCAGGAGGTGACCAGCAAGGTTCTGGATGGACCTCACTCCATCATCCTTGACCAAGCAGAGAACCGGCTACACGTGCAGAAGGCCATCCTCGTCCTGCTCATGGCCTGAAAAGGAATGGTATCTTGTGAGTTATCGCGTGGGCGTTGACATCGGCGGTACCTTCACCGACGGCGTGGTCATCGGTGAGAAAGGAACCATTGATATCTTCAAAGACCTCTCCACACCAGAGGACCCTTCAGTTGGTGTCTTCAACGTCT
>JBHIDP010000037.1:0-16563 GCA_046760185.1 Anaerolineae bacterium | reverse complement strand
CTAAGGTTCGTAGCCGAAGAATTGAGAGACCAGATCATCCATCAAGTTGGCCACATAGCGCACGGTCGAAATGGCCCGTCCGTAAGGCATCCGCATCGGTCCCCACACACCCAGCACCCCGCAGGCCAACTCCGTGACGCCATAGCGACTCAAAATCAAACTCAAGTCACTGATCTCCTGCCAACGACCTTCCCCCCCAATGAAAACTTGCACACCAGAAGAGGCTATGGTCTCAGCCAGGAGTTCATCAAGGATAAAGCGTTGTTCCATTCCCTGGACAACCTGTTCTATCTTGTCTGCTTCAGCGAACTCCGGCTGGCGGAAGATATGAATCAGCCCATCACGACAGATCTCTCCATTGGTTCCTCTGTCCACGCGCTTCATCAACTCCACCACCTGCTCCGCCACCTGCTGCTCGAAAGCGGTTAGGGACAAGACCCTACGTCCGATCCCCCGGGCGGTGCACCCCTCAAGAAGATCGTTCAGTTTGTTAGCACTGCGGTTCAGGTCCTCCTGAGACAAGGGGGGTTGAGGGTTTACCAGCATCTGCTGTTTGACTGTGCCCTCCTGAAGGATCAGGATCATCAGGATCATGGTTTCGCTGGTGGAAAGCAGCTCAAGATGTTTGTACCGACAATAGATTGCCTTGGGAGTTGTCACCAGGGCCGCGCTCTGAGCAGAATTTGCCAGTACAGCGGCAGCCAGTCTCATCCACTGGCCCAAATCCAAATAGACTTGATGGAACTGATGCAGGATAGTGCGTTTCTCACTGGGAGACAGTTCCACCTCGCCCAGGAGACGTTCCACAAAGTAGCGATACCCCTTGTCTGTCGGTACTCGCCCGGCAGAAGGGTGAGGGTGGGTGAGATAACCGCTTTCCTCCAGGGAGGCCATCTCGTTGCGGATGGTGGCCGAGCTAACACCCAGATCGTACTGCTCGGCGATATTTTGGGAACCGACAGGGGTGACCGTAGCAGTATACTCCTGCACCACTATGGCCAGTATATCCTGTTGCCTTTCGTTAAGTTCTTCTACAGGCTCCCTTACAACCATGCTCAAAAACTCCCACCAACCATTTTCACTGACCCAACCACCGCTTTATTTCACCTGACAGGATGGAGGATAAGCAGAACCAGTAGTGTGGGAATTCATTGCTATCACGATTTTAGCACTCTAAGGTTAAGAGTGCTAAATACTATACCATGAACTGAACTCTCTGTCAAGAAAGTCCGTCTGGCACCGTAAGGGCTAGCGCACTGGGGCGGGTAAAGTAAGTTCCAGAGCCTACCGGCAAGTTGCTGGTAGTGGCGACTTTAGTCGCTCTGAAGCGGCTCACCTGTCCTGGCGCACAGGTGCCAGGGGAAGCCGCCACTACGAACACTTTTCGGATCTTAGTACACGCTTCGCTGGGTTAGAAGGATGAAAATGGTCCTCAGCATTATTTTGAAATCGAAGAGCAAGGACCAGTTCTCGATGTAATAAACATCGTATTTCGTCCGCTCGGCGATAGATGTATCACCCCGCAAACCATTAACCTGGGCCCAACCAGTTATGCCAGCCTTCTCCTGATGCCTTTCCATATAGCGAGGTATCATCCTCCGAAACTGTCGTACAAAGACGGGACGTTCCGGTCGAGGACCAACGACGCTCATCTCACCCAACAGCACGTTGATGAACTGCGGCAATTCATCAATAGAGAAACGACGGATAAAAGCGCCCAACTGGGTACGCCGCGGATCATCCTTAACAGTCCAGCCCGGTCCACCATCTTCAGCATCCAGCCGCATGGAGCGGAATTTCAGGATCTGAAAAGGCTTCCCATCAAGGCCCATCCGCTCCTGGATGTAGAAGACCGGTCCTTTTGAATCCAACTTGATGAGCAAAGCGACCAGCAGCATCAGTGGTGATAGAGTTACCAACACCGCTGCGCTGACCAACAGGTCCACGACCCGCTTAAGGGTGAGCCTCCAGCCGCGCAGCGCCACATCACGTACAGAGAGCATGGGCAAACCGTTCAGGTCGCCAATACTGACCTCTGAAGCCATAATCTGAAAGACGTCCGGGAAGACCTTTATGCTCGTACCCTCTCGCCGACAGCGGGAGATGATCGGAAGCAACTCTTGATGAGAGGCTTCAGGCAAGGCAATGATCACTTCGTCCACGCCGTGAGTCACGATCAAAGTGGAGAGATCACTGGTCGTGCCGAGGATAGGGGCTCCAATCTCCTCAGGACGGACATCGTTGTCATCTACCACGCCCACCACCCGGTAGCCCAGCCCGGGTGACCTGCGGATAGCCGCAACGATCGTGCGGCCCACTTCACCGGCACCAACCACCAGAACATTGGCCTCACCAAAACCTCGCGCCTGCAGTGCCCACCGTAACCGCGCATGGATGATTCTCCCTACCGTAACCAAAATTATGGTCAGCAGCCAGGCATAGACAATCATCAGGCGGGGATAGTCCAGTTCATTCTTGAAAGCAAAACTGCTAACCGCGGTGGCCATGACAGTCCCCACCGAAGTACCGCCAAATACAGAATAGAATTCATCAATGTGAGAAGTACCCCGCTTGCGGTGGTACAGCCTATACATGAAGAAGAGTAGCAACATGGTGGCGACCTGTATGGACATCATGCCCAGGTAGCTGGAAAAAGGAGCAATGCTGCGCGGAGGGGGATACTCGATTTTCAACCGCATTTGATAGGCCAGATAGAAGGCCAGGGCAATCATCAACATATCAATTGCCACCAACGACGTGGTGAAAAGGATATTGATTTTGCGTTTCATTGAGCCGCCTCCGCCACCTCTCCATCGCCCTCCGTCTTCGCCGGGAGGGATAGAATATTCCTCAGCAAAGGGATTCCACCCCGTAGCACGATGCCGCCAACCACCAACCAGTGGAGCCAGAAGGGGGTATCAGCGGCATAGTGTTTTTGATAGAAGGTGTACATGGTTCGGTAGAATTCGTAACTGGCCCGTTTGCTATGCTGGCTGGCAGCACGCTTGTAGTGTAGAACCGTCACAGCAGGGTTGTAGAGCACCTTCCAGGGTTGCCCCGTGTGGGGGTTCCTGGCCTCCTTGATCCTCTTGCACCAATCCAGGTCCTCAGCATACATGAAGAAACTTTCATCCAGCAGCCCAACCTGGTGCAGGACTTGACCGCGTACCATCATGAAAGCCCCTACCACAGCATCCACCTCGGCTGGCTGATCGGGGTCAAGGTAGGTCAAGTTGTAGCGCCCAAAGCGCCGGCTCCTGGGAAAAAGCCTGCTCAATCCCAACATCCGATAGAAGGAGACTTCCGGGGTTGGAAAGCTGCGCCGACAGGCGAGATCAAGAGAACCGTCCGCCCGCACCAGCTTGGGTCCGGCCACCCCCGCTTCCGGGTGACCGTCCATGAAGGCTATCATCTCCTGCAGAGCGTTCGAAGGCAAAAGGGTGTCAGGATTGAGAAGCAGAACATATCGCGGCCCCAGGGAGGAAGCATCGGGGATTACTGCATCTTCGTTCACATGCCTGAAGCCGGTCGCCCGCAACCCGAGGTTATTGGCATAGGCGTAGCCACCGTTTACCGGGCTCTCGATGAGGTGAACTTGCGGGAACTCACTTCGCACCATGGCCCTGCTACCGTCAGAGGAACAATTGTCAACAACGAAGACTTGGTAGCTAAAGTGGTCCTGGCTTTTGTAGATGGAGCAGAGGCAATCCCGCAGGAGATCACAGGTATTGTAATTGACGACGATGATCGAAAGGTCCAGCCCCGATCCCATCTCAATCATCCCTCAATTTGGGCTCCAAGCGCACTTCTTTCTTCCCCCACTTGCTATTTTAATGTTTCCTTCTGCTAATGTCAAGGTGCCAGGCACTTACGAATAGCCGACTGATTGAGCGCTATCGCCTGATCTGGAGCCAGCTTTCGCACAGTGGAAGCCATGAAAGTACCTGGCACCTGAACGCTTACCGACAAACTTCACCTTCTCAGCACTCGTGCAGAAATAATACCCCTATACTTCGTCAGGCTCAGTACAAGTTGCCTCCTGACTTACCCTTGAAAAGTGGATCAAAAGCGGGAAGTTACTATTGCACGAGTACTTAGTCGCCACCAGACGCCGACAGGGTACCCTACCATTTTGGCCACGTCCCCAGTCAAACGGATGATGGGAACCAAAAGGATCGTCTTAAGTTTGTCAAGGGAGCTAAGAGGCCCGATCATCGGTATCAAACGCTTGTAGGGGGTCCAGAGCATGGCTGCTGCCCCCAGGATTGGGATCAAGCCCCAAACAGGGCCTTGCCTGACCATCAGGGCCAGCAGAAGAGGGCCGGCAACCAGGTAGGTCAGATAGCGGATAAGGTGCCGTTTGCGCCATAGATCAGCCTTGCCATCACCGCGGGCATAGCAGTAGTATTGGCGGGCGAAAGCCTTTAGACCGGAACGCGGACGGAAATAGGCGATGGCCGTCGGAGCAAAAGCGAAGCGGTATCCAGCCTCCTTCAGTTTGAAATCGAAGATCAGGTCCTCACAGTAGTCCAACCATTCTGGATAGCCTCCCACCTTCTCCCACACTTCCCTCTTGAAAGCGACGGACCGGCTGGAGGGTAGAAATCGGGAGGGCTCAATATCATCTAGAACCGGCAGTACGGTGGCGCCCAACGCTATCTCGAAGACCGATTGTGGGTCGGGCAGGAAGAATCCGGATACCACCTCGGGAGCCTGGATGCCGGTCTCCCCTTCCCTCCGTTGTTCAAAAGGTGCTACCAGGTCTTCCAGCCAGTTGGGACTCAAACGCACCCCAGCGTCGGTGGAAGCGATGATCTCTCCCCTGGCTGAGGCAATGGCCAGGTTGCGGCCTTGAGAGATGTTGCAACCCGGCTGCACTATGATCCTGAGAGGCAACCCTTTCTCCCGGCTGTAAGAAGTGATGAAGGGCACGGTGCCGTCGCTAGAACCACCATCTACTATGACAATCTCGTCCGGCGGCCGGGTTTGGGCCAGCAGGGAGTGCAAGAGCTTCCGCACAGCTTCCTCTTCGTTCTTCACAGTGGCGATCACCGAAACTCTCATAGGACTTGCCTCTCCTCGAAGAGGATGATATAATGGCCTGGCCAAAGGAGAGCCATGAAGCCTCGATACTGGAGCATTGTCATTGCCCTGTTACTGGCCAACTACGTGATCTTCAATGTCCTGACCAATATGCTCCTGAAACGACCCGCTCCCCCCTTCACTCCCACTCCCACCAGAACCCCTAAGCCCACCTTCACGGCCACAGTCACCCGCACACCTACCCCGACTGCCACTTCGACGGCAACAACTACACCACCCCCCACCTTGACAGCGACCCCTACCTCACCTCCCACACCCAGCCCGCTCCAGCGCATCCACGTGGTGAGGTATGGGGAAACTCTATCATCTATTGCCCTGCGCTATGACATCAGCGAGAAAGCGATCATGGCCGCCAATGGCCTGACCAATCCCCATTTGATCTACGTCGGCCAGGAACTGATCATTCCTCGCCCAGGTGAGGAGGCTGAGCTTCCCCCGCTCAAGGTCCAAATCCACGTAGTCAAGCCAGGGGAGGGCCTTTTGGAAATCGCCATCAGATACGGCACCACTCTGGAGGACCTCATGGTCGCTAACAACCTCGCCGATCCCAACCTCATATACGTCGGCCAGGAACTGATCGTTCCCTGACCCTCCCCTTCATCTCCAAACCGTAATCGTCTGCAAAGTTACCGCTGGCCAGGTGCTTGCATCAGCCGCCATCTCCAACACGACGTTGTAAGCTCCCGGCGACAGGTCAAGGGGCAGGAAGAGATTGTACTGATCCCGCACTATCTCCCCAGTCTGCCACGTGGTGAAGGGATAACCCTCTCCCCCAGGCTGGCCCTGAGAGCTGGCCCGCACTTGCCCCCTGCCATCGGTCAGCTTGAGGGTCAACCCGGGGTGTGCAGTTGACTCCTCCGTACGCTGCCAGTACAACACCACGTGCAGAATGTCGCCTGGATACAGGGGCTCATCCGCTTTATGGGCAAATCCCAGCTTGTACAGATCATAGCCAAGCAGCCTCAGGGGGCCGTATTGGACCGGCCGTTGATGTTGAATGCCCAAAGCCTCTACAGAGGGGGGCTGTTCGGGCCGCTGGACCAGAACCGTATCCAGCAGCAGTCTGTCACCAACCATCTGATCACCGCGGCGGATGGATAATCGCTCTCCTGTGGCCAAGCTGTACATCCCGACCTCAAGGTCATATTCCCCTGGCGGGGTACCGGGCAAGACCAGCAGACCGTAGTTGTCAGCTATGATCTCGCCCTCCTGCCAAGTACTGGTCAGTTTGGCCCCACCCCCAGGTTCGGCGTCCCTCTGCCCCACAATCTGGTCGTGATCATCCAGGAGGTGGGTGAAAACCACATAGCGCTGCTCTGGACTGGTCAGGGCTCGCCAGACAAGGGTCAACTGCAGAATGTCACCAGCCCTGACCTCTGTGCTGGGGAGATCGTAGCCGAGCAACATGATCTCCTCTCCCAGCCTGGCCTGGACCTGGCGTTTTAGCTCCAAGGCTCCTACCTGCATCGGCACGCCATACAGAACCAATCGCACATTGCCATACCACCTGTCCTGAGCCTTATAGGTATGTTCATCCAGCCAGGTCTCAATGAACCGATGCGGATCGCTCTCATCGGTAGCCCAGAAGATGCCAAAGATACGGTCGTGACGAGCTACCAATCCTTCCAGCTCTGCTAGCGTCTGCTGCTCGTCAAGGGGTCGCTGCTGCGGCAGTGGATAGATGGACAGGCTCCCTTTGTAGTAGTAAGAAAATATCTCAATCTGCCCCGGGGCATTGATCAGGATGGCGTCGTCCTCATCAGCCGAGGCAGTGATGAAAGCAGCTATGCCTCGGTAGTCGTCACGGGCGTAGTGGGGGTCAAAATAGTAGTTGTTAAGAGACTGGGCATTGGTAGCTATGACGAATAGAAGGGCAGTCACAGGCCAGATTGCCGCAAGTTCATGCCTGAGATTCATAGCCAAGAGACGGGATAGACCCTGCGCCGGGGCCAATACCCCTCGGGCCAGGATCAGGTGGAAGCCAGGAGTGGCCAACAGGATAAGCTTGGGGTTGTACAGGGGACGGGCCAGGGAAAGAAAGTACATGGTCAGCACGGGCACGGCAAAATAGGCAAGCGAGACAACGAGTTCAAAGCATAGCCCGCTCCTCTGATCTTGTCCCGGCCACGGCACCAGCCCTAAGAGAAAGATGGCAAGGAAGCCCCAGACCACGAAGGAGGTACGAGGCTCGACTGACAGACCGAGGCTGAATATCCTGAAGACCTCCCCCCAGAGATAGGACAGACTGAAAGGCTCACTGATGGCCGGCCAACTTTGCAACTGTCCCCAACTCAGGCCTAGCCAGGGGAGATAAAGAGCCACGATCACGAGCTGAAGAGCGACCCATTTGAGGATCAACCTCGGTCTTCGCCAGCGCTCCGCAAAGGCCAACCACAGAGGGTAGATGACATTCTGGGCCAGAGGGATGGTGAAGGCAAAGTAGTGGGTGTAGAGAGCGAAAAGGGTGGTCAGCAGGTAGCCCGCCGCGACGAAGTACCGACTGTCCCAGATGTTCAGCATCCACTGTTGGATGGCTACCATCCGCGGTGGAGGGTCAATGTCCGAAGCAGCTTGGCCTACCCTCTTGGCTTCGACCTCGAGCCATCTAACGAAGAAGAAGAAGGACAAAGCCCCCAGCATGGCGGCCAGAATGTACATCCTCGTCTCCTGAGAGTAGTAGATCTGAAAAGGGGAGATGGCGGCCAAGAAGGCTGAGAGGAGGCCCACCCCTGGGCCAAAGAGTTTGCGGCCAAGGATGAAAGTCAAAGCTACAAGAGCGAGACCGTAGAGGGCTGAGAGAGAACGCAGCGCGATCTCACTCTTTCCCAAAAGGCCAACCCAGATGCGGAGAGAAAAGTAGTAGAGCGGGGGATGAATATCGCGGGCAGCGCTTTGGACGATAGTAGTGAAAGGGCGGCTGGCCAGGACCACGCTGCTCCCCTCGTCAGCCCACAGGCTCTGGGCATCAATACGGTAGAAGCGAAGAAGGATGGCTAGAAGAAGGATAATCACAAAAGCGATCTTCAACAAGCGCACCGAACACTCCTATTGCCGTGCAACCCGCAAACTGGTGGTCTCCCTGCTGGGTGTTGCTGTTGTCGGAGTAGTCATTGCGAGCCTAGCGAAGCCTGTCCTGAGCCCCGCAGTGAGCGGGACGAACTGCGTAGCCGAAGGGCAATCTCCTGCGACGTTGGGGATTGCTTCCCTTCGACGGGCTCAGGGCAGGCGTCGCAGAAACCGCTCCTCGCAATGACAAGGAACAGCTCCTTTGCGGGCAGCAACACTCTACAGGGAGACTACCTGCAAACCACTCTGCCAGAAATAAAGGATGAAGCCAAGGGAACCAGCCGCGAGGACGCCACCGAGGACGTAGTGCCACCGGTAGCTGGTATCCCTGCGCACAATGAGGCCGTCAATAGCCACCCTCCCCTTGCCAACTGCCTGGAACCTGACTTGATGCTCTCTATCTACAAGACCTCTGGCGATGGGTATCTCTACCTGGTATTGGCCCTCAGGAGCCCGCAAATCAATTTCTCCCAAATCCTGCCCATCAAGGGTCACCTGCAGCATACCTGAGTTCCGTCCCTTCAAGACCACCAGGTCTAGACCAGTTCCTCTGAAAGTGAAGGACAGGCTGTCCCCTGCTTTTTCGGTGGCACGATAGCCTCCCAGGACAGCGTACTCATCTTTGACTGAGCGCCATCCTCCCTGGTAATGCAGGGCCCAATGGTCCTCCTGGTGATAACCGATAAAGACCACCGGCTTCTGGTGGGCATACTCTTTCATCGCCTGGTAAACAGGCATTGGGGTGAAGTCGGGTTCCACCATACGAAAGTAGTAGAAAGGTTGCTCTCTCTCCAGATCAGTCGCCCTTTTGAAGAACCAGAAATTCAGGACGCCCATCCAGGGCCAGTCGGCCTGAGCCCGTTGGTAAGCGCCCACAGCGTAGCGAGCCAACTGCTCGTCGCTCACGCGGCCGAATTGGGGATAGGCCGGGTGATCGAAGGGGATGGCATTCCAACCCACCTCCGAGGCCCAAATTGGCTTATGCTCATCGTCATTGGCCACCATGATCTCACGGATGTAGACCGGGCGGGAAAAATTGAGGACGCGAGGGCGCATGCGCCTGTCGCCAGGGCCGGACCAGAGGCCGTAGTCCTGGATGGAGAGAATATCGAAGTAGTCCTTTGCCCCCGCATCGTACATCTGTTGCAAGAAGATGAAGTCATTCATGTCGCGAGGCCCAAGCTCAATGGTCGGGGCCAGCGAAGCGCTCAGGATAACCACCTCAGGATCGGCCTCCTTGGCGCGGGTGTAACCGACCTTGAGAAGGGCCGTATATTCAGCCGCGTTAACGGGTTGCTCTCCCCACTCCGGATAAATGTTGGGTTCATTCCAGATTTGATAATACTTGATCCGTCCACGGTATCTTGTCACCACGGTGTAGACAAAGTCACCGAAATCCTGATAATCGTCGGGAGGGGCAAAAGTTCCAGCCTCATCCCCAGCCGCTCGCGACCAGGCCGGAGGGTTGCCCAAACGGACGATGAGGCCCAGGCCGTGCTTTTCGGCCAGATCAACAATACGGTCGTACTTCTCCCACGCCGAGCGGGGCGGAGGATGGCGGCGGTCCTCAAAGTCACCCTTGGCGTGGATCTCAATATCTTCCCAGGGAAACTCCTGACGTATCCACTTGAAGCCAGCGCGACTGATCATAGATAGTGCCTGCTCCACCTTGGCTGGTTCCACTTCCTGTTCCAGGAAAGTATTTATGCCCAAGGGATTGACACCGGTATGAGCCACGGGGACGTAGGGGAGGGTTCGAGGTTGACGCCGCATGGCACCCGAGACCAGGTGCAACAGTCCCCTGATCTGGGGCAGGACTTCCTCTTCCCCAGTCCAATTTTCCAGAAGTTCTGAAAGGTTCTCCGGCCATAAAAGCAAAGAAAGGGCCAGAAGGCTGCCAACCAGAAGGATGGTCACGAGGACGCTCAGTTTGCCGTAGATTGTCCTGAACATGCTCCGAAGATTTTCAGACCCATTCATACCGAATGGCGATAATTGATTAGAGTCTGGCTAAAATCTGTGGAGGAGTGGAGCCGTTCGGCTGATGGTTCGGCAAGCTCACCATGTAGCTCACGACGAAGCCTCGACTCCCACAAGTTTTAGCCACGCTCAATTGATTATAACTCAGACCGACCTTTTGTTCAACAGTGGATGTTTGACTTATCCACTCAAATATGATATATTTATGTCCAACACTCATCTCCTGTTCAAAGACTGGAGGAAAGGGGGGACGAATAGACAGGCGCAATTCATAGTGACGCCAAAACCGAACTCCTTGCGTCTGTTTATTCAATCAAAGGCATCAGAGTGAGGGGGAGAGATAATCAAAGGCAGTCAACGGATCAACGAAGCCATAAGAGCACGTGAAGTTCGCCTCGTTGACCAGTCAGGCAAGCAACTGGGAATCTTTCCCATTGAGGAAGCCCTGGAGATAGCCCAGCAAAGCAACTTGGACCTGGTCGAAGTAGCTCCCCACGCCTCACCCCCTGTCTGCCGTCTGTTAGATTATGGCAAGTACCTGTATGAGCGGGCCAAGCGACAGAGAGAAGCCAGGAAGGCTCAGAAATCAACAGAGATCAAAGAGATCCGTCTGCGCCCTAAGACAGGGAAGCATGACCTGGAGTTAAAGATCAAACGTGTGCGCGCCTTTTTGGCCGATGGATCTAAGGTAAAAGTCAGAGTTCTGTTCCGCGGCCGCGAAATCACACACCCAGAGATCGGTCAGCAGCTCTTGAAGAAGGTCGCTACCGACCTGGAGGATGTGGCTACCATCGAACAGGCCCCTCGCTTGGAGGGGCGCACCATGTTTATGCTCCTGGCTCCTGCCACGTGATTCAGGAGCAAGAGGTAGACCCGGTAGTCGCCACTGGTTGTCGGAAACAGCAGTGGCGGTCTACCAAGACTGAAAGCAAACAACCCAAATCCACAATACGAGGTTCAAAGTTCAATGCCAAAGATAAAGACCCATAAAGCAACAGCCAAGCGGTTCAAAGTCACTGGCTCGGGTAAGATCATGCGAGTCAAGGGTCACAAGAGCCATCTGCGCCGCAGAAAGGCAAAGCGCGTGAGACGACTGTACGACAAAACTCTGGAGGTAACCACCGCCAGAAACAAGAAGCGGATCAAAAGGTTAGCCCCATATCTCAAGTAGTTTCACCTCAGGAGGTTTTGTACATTGCCCAGAGTTAAAGGGGGCCCACGGGCCCGGCGACGACATAAGAAAGTTCTCAAGTTGACCAAAGGGCAGAGGGGCACCAGGAGCAAGCTCTTCAAGCGTGCCAACGAAGCTATGCTCAAATCTCTTTCCCATGCCTACCGTCACCGTCGAACCCGTAAGCGAGATTTCCGACGTTTGTGGATTGCCCGCATCAATGCCGCTGCCCGGCAGCACGGCCTGTCCTACAGTCGTTTGATAGCTGGGCTCAAGAGGGCTGACATCAACCTGGACCGCAAGGTTATGGCTGATCTGGCTGTCCACGACGATCAGGCCTTTGCCCAGTTGGTGGATGTGGCCAAAGGTGCAGGTTAGCCTGCCGTTGGAGGGATGATTACCAGCACGGCCAACGAAAAGGTCAAGTATGCGCGTTCTCTGTTACGGCGGCGAGTACGTCAGCAGGAACGGCATTTCGTCATCGAGGGGGCGCGCCTGATCCAAGAAGCACTAAGAGCGGGGGTCCAGCCCGCTCTCGTTTTTTATGTCCGAGCCTGGGCGGAGGACCCTGACAAGGGACGACTGCTGGCCTCGCTGACAACTAACAGCTTTCTCGTTAGCGAGGGAGTGATGAAGTTCCTCTCCCCTACTGTTACGCCCCAGGGCCTGCTGGCCGTCTTGCCCTTCGTTGAGATACCCTTGCCACATGAGCTGTCCCTCGTTTTGGTCGTTGACGGCCTTCGGGACCCTGGCAATTTGGGGACCATCCTACGGTCAGCCGAGGCAGCCGGTGTAGATGAAGTCATAACCACACACGGCACTGTGGACCTGTACAACCCCAAGGTGGTACGGGGAGCAATGGGCGCCCACTTCCGCCTGCCGGTTGCCACTGACCAGTCCTGGTCGGAGATCGAGGAGAAGCTTAAAGGGTGGCCGGTAGTCCTGGCCGACCCCGGAGCAGCGAAGCCCTACTACGAAGTGGACTGGACGGTGCCAACAGCTTTGATCATCGGAGGAGAAGCGTATGGCCCCGGTGCGGAGGCTACCCGTTTAGCTGATGCTGCGGTGACCATCCCCATGCACGGTGCGACTGAATCCCTGAATGCAGCTATGGCGGCCAGCATCATCCTCTTTGAGGCAGCCCGCCAACGACGTTCCGTCCTTTCCTAAAACCTCTCTTGACCTCACATGACCGGTATTTCTGCTACAGAGCATAATAGAAAACGCCTTCTCCTTGGGATGCTGATAGTCATCCTGTTGATAGGCTTTTGGCTGCGCCTCTATCGCCTCGATTTTCAGGATATCTGGTGGGACGAGGGACGCAACATTGACGTAGCCAGCCGTGACTTAGCCATCATCGCCAGTTCCGGGGAACTTGATATCCATCCCCCGCTCTATTTCTACATACTCCATCTCTGGATGGAGCAGGTTGGACAGGAAGAATTTGCTGTTCGCTTTCTCTCCCTGGCCTTCTCCATCCTGACCATCTCCCTCTTCTTCCGCATAGGCCACCGTTGGAATGGCCCGGTGGTTGGCTTCCTGGCGGCCGTGATAGCGGCCTTCTCCCCCTTCTACGTGGCTGAGGCCCAGGAAACACGGATGTATACCCTGGCCATATTCCTCTCCTGCCTGTCATTCTACTGGTTGTACCGGGGTTGGCGAGGAGATGGAGTCCACTTCTGGGTAGGGTATATCTTCACTGCGGCGGGAAGTATCTACACCCACTACTCCGCTGGCTACGTCCTCATCTTCCAGAACTTTGTCCTTGCCTTGTCCATGCTGTTCTTTTCCCGACTACGAAGGAGACCCAAGACTTCACCAGCAGAAGGCAGCCAGAGGAGAAGCGAACCCTTCACCACAACCTTGGAGCGGGGCAGCCTAGTGACCAGATGGGTACTGAGCCAGGGAAGCGTTGCTCTCCTTTTTCTCCCCCAGCTAAACAGGGCCATAAAGCAAATAGGGAGCTACAAGAATCCCACCTTCTCCGCCCCTGATCCCCTCTCTGTCCTGAGGGAGACGTGGCAAGCCTTTACCCTTGGCCCAGCCACCGTACCGGGGCAGACAACTCTGTTGTTTCTGGGGGGCATAGGCTTATTGCTTGTGCTGGGGCTTGGCCTGGGAACCTTCTCCCGTCACAGGGAACGCAACACCAGCGTCCTGTTGTTGATATCGGGTCTCTGGGTAGCGTTGCCTCTGGCCCTCTACTACCTCGTTCTGCGCGACCGCCCTTTCTTCCACCCCCGTTATATCATGCTAGCCACTCCTGGCTACTTTTTCCTCCTGGCTGGTGCTCTCTGGGCCATTTGGCAGAGAACATCTTGGCTGGCAGGGCTGGGTACAGCTTTCCTCATCCTGGCCTTTATCCCCTCCCTTAACTCCCACTACTTTGATCCGGCCTACTTCCGGGATGATACCAGCGGTTTGGCCCATTTTATCGAGGAGGAGGCCACCAGGGACGATATCGTCTTCATAGATGTACCCTATCCCTTCCACTACTACTATCGAGGAGAGGCTCCCGCCTACTACCTCTTTGTGGACATCCACACTGTGGCCCAGAGGATCAGCCAGCATTGTCAGAACCGTCAACGTCTCTTTTTCATCCGCTGGCACAAGTCCGATACCGACCCTCGCGGAGCGGTCCTTTTCCTTCTGGAGAAGTACGGTGAACGGCTAGGGGAGAAGCGGTTCCGTGGTTATGAGGTGGTCTGGTACCAGTTGCCACCGGATTGTTCTCTCTCCCTCACCTCCCATATCGAGCCCATTCAGGCCGATTTCGACCACAAGATTCGCCTCACCGGGTACGCCTTTGGGGGCCGGGGATCTGGAGCGACCAGCAGTCAGGAAGAGGTAGAAAGCCTGGAAATTGCTCCGGGGCGCAAGGCCTGGGTGGTGCTGCTCTGGCAACTGCAGGAAGCAGTCGAGGAAGACTACAAGGTGGCCGTCTATCTGCAAGATGCGGAGGGGCACGTGGTGGGACAGGACGACCGTAGACTGATAAACGACCGTCACCTCTACACCTCAGCCTGGGGCTTGGAAGAGGTGGTAACCAACGTCTACAGCATCCTGGTGGCCCCTGGAACACCTCCTGGTGAATACGCTATCGTGGTGGCAGTCTACTCCCCTACCTCTTTGGCCAGGCTTGGTGTCCTTGATGAACGTGGAGCACCAATGGGGACCACCCTCCCCCTCGCATCCCTGCCAGTTGTCCCTCCTCAGGTACCGCCAGCGCTGGAAACTTTGAATATCCAACATCCCCTGGCAGCAGATACGGCCGAGGGAATCAAGCTGCTGGGATACGATCTGGGTAACCAGGTTATCGGGCCCGGTGGTCAGCTCAGCATCGCCCTTTACTGGCAAGCAACAGCCGAGATAGAGAGCGACTATAAAGTGCGCCTACAGGTGCGGGACGAGGATGGCCGGGTATGGGGAGAGCTCACCCAAAGACCAAACCACGGTCAGTACCCGACCAACCTTTGGCGAAAGGGGGATATCCTACGGGATTGGTACGATCTCTCTCTGAGGGCCGACACACCGTCTGGGGCAAAGGAGATAGGGCTGAGTCTCCTGGATCAGAAAGGGGTGGCCCAGAGTGAATTGACCTTGACCACCATCCAGGTGGAGGGGCGGCAGAGGATTTTCGAAGTGCCGGTCATTGCTCACCGGCTGACGACTGATCTGGGAGATCGAGTACGGTTTCTGGGGTACGATTTGAAGACCACCTCGCTACAGCCGGGGCAGGTGCTCTACCTCACCCTTTACTGGCAAGCGTTAGCTGAGATGGATGCCAGCTATACGGTTTTCACCCACCTGCTGGATAGGGAAAGTAAGATCTGGGGACAAAAGGACAGCGTGCCTGGTGGGGGCGCTCTGCCGACCTCGGGCTGGCTGAAGGGGGAGATAATTGTAGACCACTACGAGATCGTGCTCAACCCCGAGACACCGGGCGGCGAATATAGACTGGAGATAGGGATGTACAGGGCTGAAACCGGCCAGCGGTTACCGGTCGAGGATGAACAGGGGGTAGCCCAGGGAGATAGAATCCTGCTAGAAGAGGTAATAATCAACGTACTAAAATAGTTTGTTAGCGCACATAAGTGCTGAGTCAACTACTGGAGTGCGGTCGCAAGCCCGCCTGGGGGGGGGGCAGCCTTGCGCTGTTCGGCAGAGCCCCGCAGTGAGCGGGACGAACTGCTCACGACGAAGCCTGCACTCCGTATAACTTAACCTATCGGTTATGTGCACTAACAATAATTTTGTACGCAGGCAAAAGTAACCGGCAGGGGAAGTTGCAGCAGGAGCAACTTCCCCTGTAGATCATGCCCTCCGATTAAGCTGCGCACTGACTCAAGGAGTTGGTATCGAACTAGTGGTGAGCCACTGTGTTTTTGATAGGTGAAATTGTTCCCCATACGGACACAAAACCACCCATCAAAATCAGTGTGTCGAACCACTGGGCTCAGATTTCGAGCTTAGTACTCGTGCAATAATAACTTACCGCCCTTCGGGCCAGAGGCCCTCTGGACCAACGGCTTTTGATCCCATCGGCAAGGGCAAAGTCCCGATACAATGGGATGTTATTTCTGCACGAGTGCTTACCCGCCTCCGAGCTGCCTGAGCTTGGCGGCTGCCGTCTCAAAGGCTTCGATAATCGCATTGAGAGCTGCATCGCTCACTGCCGTGGGTGCCCCAGGCTCGACGGGAGCTGCTGCCCCAGCTACTCGCACGAACTGGAGGGCATACTCAGCGTGCTCACCGCCTGGCAGGCCAAGGGAATAGACTTGATCGCTCATGGGGCTGCCAGGTGTGCCCACATAGGTGCGATGGGGGCCATCCTTTGGTGGGTAGAACTTCCCCCCCGCACCCAGGTAGAATGTCACCAATCCCTGCCCGTCGGTATCAAAGGTCTCGCTGCCATCGGGCCACTCCTGGCTGACCGGTACCCCGATTTGGGGGACTCCCTTATCATCATAGACAGTGACCCTGATCCACATATTGTGGCCCAGGCGCACGGTCCCGCCATTGAACTGGTACCAGGTCTCACCTGCTTTCGCTTCGTGAAGGTCCAGCTTGGCGTGGACATCTTTCAGACTCTGCGGCAATTCTCTAGCCATTCTTACCCTCCTTTGAAAGGTTATATAAATGATGAAAAGCCTATCATGGCAACCTGCCAGCGAACCCGGTAAAGACTTCGCCCATTGCCAACGCTATTTTACCACATTTCAAGCAGCTATGTCAAGAGCTTG